>JAVBUZ010000009.1:0-22058 GCA_031554725.1 Lachnospiraceae bacterium
CTGTAAAACAACTCCCGCATGTTGAATTGTTTTGTTTTGATAATACAGCTGTGCTCCTACCGCTCCAACATCTTCTCTTTGCGCATACATAAGCAGCTCTTCAATCCAGTTCACAGTAATTACTTCTGTATCATTGTTAAGAAGAAGTACGTATTCACCAGTGGCATGCTTTACACCTAGATTATTTATCTTAGAGTAATGGAAGCTATCTTCATAAGTAACAATCGTTATTTTATCTCCATGATTCTCTTTTAGATAGTCGTAGTAATCAAATATTTCCTTTGTTTCACTATTATTTTCTACCACAATAACTTCATAATTGTCATAGGTTGTTTTTTCTAAAATAGAAGCTACGCATCTTTTCAAGTCTTCTAAATGATCCTTATTTGCTATAACTATAGACACCTTAGGATTTCCTAATACTTGATATCTGATTCTAAAAATAGTTTCAAAAGCTTTGGTACTCTCAATCTTGAAATGTTCAAAACCATGTTTGGTTAAATGTTCTGAAACTGCTCCCTTTGCCGCTTCAATTGCGTATGGCTTGGCACCAATTCCAGAAGCTACACTCCCTGCATGACTACGCCAATAATATAGGAGCATCGGAATATGAACTACTTTTTGGGCATTATCCGTTAGCCTTAAAATCATATCATGATCTTGGCTTCCATTAAATTTAGAACGAAATAGCTCTGTGCCGTCTAAAAGCTCTCTAGAGAAAACACTAAAGTGACAAATATAATTATTTGCTCTCAGATTATCAGGTGCATAATCCGGTTTGAAATGCATGGTTAGCATCTTATTAATATCACTATTTTTAAAGGTTGTTTCATCACAATACAGATAATCAGCCCCTTGTTCATTAATTGCTTTTACATATTGAAAAAGAGCACAAGGATGTAAAATATCATCATGGTCAAATAACCCAATATATTCACCGGTTGCTAGCTTTAAGCATTCATTGGTGTTTCCAGCTATTCCCTCGTTTTTAAGCAGCTTCTTATATACAATGCGGTCATCCTTATAGGCTTTGCACATTTCACCTACATATGCATGCTCATCATCAGAACCATCTGCAAGACACAGCTCCCAGTTTTCATATGTTTGCCATAGAACTGATCCAATCATTTCCTGCAAAAAATCCTTTGGTGTATTATATAAAGGAACTAAAATACTAATTTTTACAGGCTGCTCAAAAATTGTATTTTTTTCTATCTCTGCTCTTTGTGCATCTGGAAAGCTTTCTGTTCCAAATTGCCTCATTGCTTGGCGTTCTCTTTTTTTATAATTTACCTTGGCCAGAATACCTTTTACCCCACCACAATTACTAATTCTTTGTTTCTGTCTTACAAGAAAATGAAACACATTTCTTGCTGGCTTTGCCAACTTCCACAAAGGATTATTTTTAATGCGATCCAGTTTAGATGCAAGTTCATCATTTTGGGCTTCTAAGTCTGCAATTCTTCCTGCCAAATCCGCGTTCTTCAAATGTTCTTTTTCATAAGCCTCTTTGTAATCCATCTTTCCTCACATTCTGCCACGTAAATCCCTCTATTCCACATGTATAATGCGGTGGCACCAGTTTATATATATAACTCTTGTTATTTTATTTTTCATTATTGCGCCCACATAATAATCTCCCTTTGGAAGCCCCGTTACTGTTTCCGCAAAACCTGAAAGCGCTACGTTTATTTGGTCTGGCATATTCTCTTCTAAATCCTGACGAATCTTCCTCTTTAACGGGAAGGACCAAACCACCTCTTCCTCCAAGCTAATCTCTTCTTCCTTTGTGGCCGGCGTTTTTTTGCCAAGCTCCACTGCAGAAAAAATTAACTTGTTTTCATAGCAAGCATTGTCGTCGCCAAGCATTAGTCCATAGCCTTGAATATCCTGTGAAACAAGAGCTTCAACACGTAGTAGTAGCCCTGGATGAAGACGCAACTTACCTTTCTCACGATATACACTCGCATTATTTGAGCTTCGCACTTCTTCCTTTAAGTCATCCCTTTCAAGTACAGGTCTTATTCTTGTATCTAAAACCTTATGACTGAGCCATCTATGATAAAAAGGATCTACTCCATCTAGCTTTGGATGTCTATCATATAGCTTCTTTCTTTCCCCCATAAGTCTCTTTAGCTTTTCTTCTGACTCATCGTTTCCTCTGCTAAGAGATTCATGATGTCTCAAAAAAATATCATTTCTTACTACATTAAAATATCCTTGCTCGTGAAGCGTAAAGCAAAGGTCTACATCATTAAATGCTACTGGCAAGTCCTCGCAAAATCCATTGATACCATTAAAAACTTCTTTTCTTATCATCAGGCATGCGCCCGTAACTCCAAGTACATTATGGGCAACTCGGTTTTTCCTAAAATAGAACTCTTTTGAATCATCATGAAACTGTAGCTTATGAACTGGCCCCAGCGAAATATTGGTAATTCCCGCATGCTGAATTTTTTGTGACTTTGGATATAATAGCTTCGCTCCTACGGCTCCTATATAAGAACACTTGGCTTTCTCCACTAATTTTTCCAGCCAATTCTCTTCTACAGCCTCCACATCATCATTTAGAAATAGTAGAAGCTCTCCCTTTGCTACATTAGCACCTATATTACACATTCTAGAAAAATTAAAATCGATCCTTTCGTATACATATTTCATCGAAATTCCACTATTTATTAATTCTTCTTTTAACTTTTGAATCTTTTCTTGTTCTTCTATTTTGCTTCCATTGTCTACAATAATCACTTCAAAGGGCTGCTCTTTAACAGTCGCTTTCACGGAATAGAGATTCTGTTTTAAAATCTCTGCATTATCTTTGGAGGGAATAATAATAGAAACTAATTCCTTGGCCATCCCTTTTTCTATGGATGTCGCACTCTCTTCACAAGTCCTGCTTCTTAAAAAATCTTCATAATTAGCCGATGAACTATTATGAAATAAAATCCTATTTATATGTCCAACACGCTTTGTACCAAAAACAGAAAATCCATCTGCTTTTATCAACAGCTCCATACATAACGCATAAAAATTTGATATCACTTTTCCAGCATCCGCTTCAAGCAGAGCCCTCATTACCTTACTTCTTATTGCTACCACACTACCAAAGTAAAAATACGATTTGAATAAATCTGGTGACCAATTAGGTTTTAGCCATGGATTAAATCTGGCATGACTTTCATCTCTAACATCTTCGTCAGCGTACAAAATACTAACATCTGGATTACCTGCAAAATAGTGTCTAATTTGTTGCACTGCGGTAGGAGCCAGCGCACCTCTTTCTCCATTATTCTTACTTTTTGCCACAAAAACAAAAACTTCTTTATCCCACTCCAAGCTTTTGTCTGAAAAGAAGCCATCTTCAACTTCAAAGCAAGAAATATCTACACTTGGCAAGCTATCTTTACCTATCGTAGTTTGCCACAAGCATTCTTCAGACTTCTCTACCTCTTCAATTCCATAGGAGTAATCAATCTTGCGAAATGCCTTTGTATATTCTTTCTGATATTGCCTATTTAGTTCTGAAACCAATAACTTCTTAACTGTTTCCTTCGCTTTCAACCTTATCTCCAATATCCTTATATCAATTTTTTTACGGAATCTTCCAAATCTCTTGCGATATCTGCAGGAACGCGTAATATTTCCATCTTCAGATGAAGAATATTTTCAGCTTGTCTTTCAAGTTCACTCAAAGTAACATTTATATTTGGGTCCACTGTAGAAAAAACAATGGTTGGTTCATAGTTTCCCGTTTCCCTATTTGTGCTCTTAATAATCTTTCCATTGGTAATAATTGCTTTACGTTTCTGCATTGCAATCGGGCATCCATTCCATAAAAGTTCCTTAACCTTAACAATGCAGGAATCCATTGCCGGATCGACTCTCACCATACTTACATTGCCATTAATATAAACATCCGTTTCAATAAGCTGTTCGCCACTAAATGCATCTGGAACAAAGTAGGAGGTTTCTTCATTGTAACCATTTCCTGAATCTTCATAAACCTGTAGCCTCAACACTGATTCTGAGTCTTTAAAGCTATCCATCCATTTTACTGGTGTCATTATTTTGTAACCAATTAAGTTTCTAATCTCAGCCATAGACTTTCTTTGCCCAGTTACAAACTTTTGGAAGTCCATTTCCTGTTCACGATAGCGTTTTACATCCTCGCCAGTAATATTGAGTTCTTCTAAAATCAAATCTACATTTAATTTATTTCTCTTTTCATCCTCTAATAGGTAGCAATAAAGGGCTCTGAATGCTAATTCCTTAGTATCCACCTCTTTACCAAATGTCCATTCATAGTCTATAACTGTCCATTCGTCATCATTTACCATAATGTTAGAAAACACTAAATCAAAGTCTGAAACAGGAAATGTCTGATTATAGCCAATTCTGTCGATGTATTGTCGAAACAATGCATGAAACCCTTCAAAATCATCCCTTTCTAGGCATTCATCCATCATTTCCGCTAACGTCACACCTGGAACAAACTCAAAAAATGTCCATAATTTCCCATTTTCCTCACACAATTCACATTTATTTATTGCAAGATTTCCACCAGTGTACTTCTCTTTTAGGTTATGATAAGCCAAAGCCATCCCTTTTACATGTTCATTTGCTTCTTTGGATAACGGATGTTTTTTTACTTCAATCTTTCCTTCATCACTTCTGGTGATTTCAGTTCTTATCATATACTCTTTTGCTCTATCATTAGAAAATTTTGCATATTTTACATCAAATCTATCTCCAATAACTGCGATATAGGAGTTTGAGAATATCGGAAATAAGCCATCTTCAATGGCTCCATCAAAAGCACTCTTTTCATCAAAAAGAAGCATTCTATCTCTGTCAAAGTTTCGACTATTATTGGATAGCTCACCTTTGCCTGGCATATATGCATCTGAATAAAGCGTCGTCATAAACTTATAATCTGGATATGGATAATAGAAGGAATATTTTTTCACATCACAAGCTGCAAATATCCTTTGTAAACCATTTTTTGTAAAGGTTCTTACGCCACCACCTTGGGTGTAATTCTCAATTCCACTAAAGTACGTGCCTAAATGATCTTCCTTACATCCAGCAAAATATTTCATTCCATACTTGTTCTCAATAGCAATAATTACTCTACCATTTGGTGCCAAATGCTTCATTATCATATTAAGGAACTTTTCATATGGCTTATCAGTTCCCATATAACCTTGCCCATACTCGAAAACTCCAATTAGACAAATATAATCATAATCACAAGGTAGTGTAGGCTCAATGTCCAAAAAGTTTCCCACATGTATCGTTACATTTTCGCTTTCACTATGTCTATGCGCATTAATCATGCTTCTTTTCTTTGATAGATCTACGCAAGTTACTTCCTTGGCTTTTCTAGATAGCGCACCCGTTATAGCTCCGCATCCAGAACCGATTTCTAGGACCTTCGCCTGAGCTTCCATAGGAATCCAATCCACTATATTTTCTCTAAGGGCAGACAGATGATATAGAATGGGCCAGCTAGCTCTCTCCTCGATAATTTTTGGATACTCCACCTGAGAATAATTCGTTACAATATCCAGTAATTCATCTTCCACCACACCATCACAATATAAATCCTCACCCGGATAATATGTCAAATCTAATGTGATATTTCCTATCTTTTCTGTCACGTTTTTCACTCCTATACTTCTTTTACAATAACTTCTGAATTCATGTCATAAAAGCCTACCGTATTTTTATCCGAAACTACTGTAATATTCATAACATCATACAATCTATGATACACTTCAAATTCACTTCCAACATACCCTGTTACACCAAGGGAGAGCAAATATTCGCCACCCTGCAAGCTCATTTTCTGTGTAAAGGTAACATCTTTAACTTCTCCTGCTTTCACTGACTCTAAAAAAGCCTTTTCTACCATGCTGTTTGTTCCTGTGATTTCAGTTCCTTTTACGTCCTTAACCGAAAAGGCAAAGATAGGTGCTGGTAAATCATCTTGAAATTTTACTCGCATATGCACAGTGAAGGTGTCGCCCTTGATAACAGCACTAGTTCTCGTTCCCTTATCATCCGTAATATAAAAACTCATAATTTGAGCTTGTCTGCTACCATATTCTAGACTTTCAGGATTTCTCCCCATAACCTCTGAGGCAATTTCACTTATTCCTTCGTCGTATTGTCCTACTAAAACTTGCTTATACGCATCAATCATTTCCTTCGCGCTGCCTTCTCCTAGCAAACTCCCCTTATTAAGCAAGAACACTCGGTCACAGTACTTACTAATACTACTAAGATCATGGCTTACAAATAAAATGGTCTTACCCAACTTTTTAAACTCTTCAAATTTTTGATAACATTTTGCTTGAAAAAATACATCTCCTACAGATAAGGCTTCATCAACAATTAGTATTTCTGGATCTATATTAATCGCTACCGCAAAGGCTAAACGTACAAACATACCACTAGAATAGGTCTTCACAGGCTGATATATGTAATCGCCAATATCTGCAAACTTCAGAATTTCTGGAAGCCTTTCTTCAATTTCTTTTTCCGAAAATCCCATCATCGTTCCATTCAGAAATACATTTTCTATTCCGTTATATTCCTGATTAAAGCCTGCACCTAATTCTAGTAAAGCGGAAATTCTTCCCTTCACAGAAAGACTTCCTTCTGTAGGATTAAGAACACCTGTTATTATTTTTAAAATCGTAGATTTACCGGAACCATTTGTGCCAATAATTCCTACGGTTTCTCCCTGATAAATATCTAGACTAACGCCGTTTAGAGCATAATGCTCCTTGTGCTTATTTTTAACTAGCCCAAAAGTTTCCTTCAGACGATCTGAAGGTTTGTCATATAATTTATATATCTTTTTTAGGTCTTTGACCTGTATTGCAATTTGCTTTTCTTCATGATTTGACATTCGTCATTACTCCGTTTTCATTATAGTACATCCGCAAAATGCACTTTTAGTTTTTTAAATACCAACGCACCTATTCCAAACAGTACCACTGTCACAATCCAAAAATACATGGTGGAATAAAAATCCTGCCAGAACCATTCATGCTCATAAATAGAGCTACGGTAGCCACTTACAATATATACCAAAGGATTCAGCTTCAATATTTTGATTACAATATTATCATAATCTTCTATATTCCACATAATCGGAGTTGCCCATGTGCCAATCTGCAAAACAATCCCGATAATTTGAGATATATCTTTAAAAAACACTACTAAGGCGCAAGTTGAATAGCTCAGTGCCAAGACAAAAATAAAAAGACACATACTATAATAAACAAGCTGCAAAGTGTAAATACTTGGGTAATAACCTAAAATAGCTGCTAAAACTAGCAATATCCCCACGAAAAACAAGTGAATAAATGTAGCTGCAATAACTTTAATGATCGGAAGTATACTAATCTTAAAAACAACCTTCTTAACCAAATAATTATACTCAAGCAAGGCATTTGTTCCATTCGTAAGTGCCTCTGTAAAATAAAACCACGGCACTAAGCCCGCTGTTAAAAAAAGCACGAAAGGAATATCTGTACCATTATCTCCTCTTGGTGAGCTTCCTTTAAAAACCCCTTCAAATACAATCCAGTACATTACAACCGTAACTACTGGCTGCACCATAGCCCAAACCGCTCCAAGATAAGAACCTGCATATCTCTTTTTAAAATCATTTTTTGCCAATTTCCAAATAAGTCTTCTATTTTGAAATAGCTCAAGAGGAAGAAGTGTAAGCTTTTCATACATTTTCATAAAAAACAAGCACGCAATGAAAATAACTACACATGAAATTATTTTTTTCAAAATTTCTTCTTGGGGATTCGCCAATGGATTATGATGGGTCACAATCACCACTGCCATTATAAGAGCCACTAAGCAAAATAGGGATATGATTGTCTTTTTTGACATTTTATTTTTTTTCATATCTTCTCCTATCTTTTCTTGCTTTCCTTATATTCTTTTAAGCCGCCCCATTTGAGATCTTTTTCTGACATTATAAGCTCCATTCCCTCCGGAATTGGCCAATCAATTCCAATTTCTGGGGCATTCCATAACAAACCACCTTCATCGTTTGGATGATAAAAGTCAGTACATTTATAGCAAAATTCTGCATAATCTGATAAAACTACAAATCCATGCGCAAAGTTTTTGGGTATAAAGAACTGTTTTTTATTTTCTGCTGTTAAAAGTTCACCATGCCATTTTCCAAAGGTTTCTGAGCCTTCTCTTAAATCTACAGCAACATCATAAACTTCACCCTTTATTACGCGAACTAGCTTATCCTGAGGATAATTTATTTGAAAATGAAGACCTCTTAGCACGCCTTTTTTAGATGCCGATTGGTTGTCCTGAACAAATATTTGATCGATTCCTGCTTCTTTAAAATCATTATAATTATATGATTCCATAAAGTAGCCTCTTTCATCACCAAATACACTTGGTGTAATTACTTTTAATCCTTCAATTTCACATGTCTCTACTGTAATTTTTCCCATGGTCTATCTTCCATCCTTTATCTAATATCCTAAATAACTCAAATTCATGTCTACATTTCCTGTGATACCATCCACGCTACCCTTTGAGGTATACTGCCACATCTGATAATATCCTTGGTAAATTGGGGCGCTTCTATATTCCGCTAACCAAATCACATACTTTTCCAAATCTGCTGTTTTCAAATTATTATTATACCAGCTTCGGCTAGCGTATACCCCTGACTTATAGCCTGCATTTTTTATAGTTGCACAAAAGGCTTCACACACCTTTGTACGCATTTCCAAATCTAATTGGTCCGCGCGCCCGTTTCCACCAGCACCTTCTGTATCAATAAATACAGGATAGGTTAATTCATAATTTGATATCAGCGTAAGAACCATACTTGCTTCTTCTACCGCCTCTACTTCATTGGTTGCTTGCGTAAAGAAGTATACTCCAACCTTTACACCTGAAGCAATCGCTCCCTTAATATTCTGCTCAAAATAAGGATCTTCTACTAAGCAACCTGTAAGAGAGCCTCGATAACCCAATCTTATTATTGCATAATCCACACCAGCTCTTTTCACCTTATCCCAATCAATTTCCTTATTCCACTTAGAAACGTCAATTCCCAAGGTCGTATTTCCGCTAGTAGCCTGCATCTTCTTAATTTCTGTTTTATCAGCGTCAGATATTACTTCCGCCGTATCTTCTAGCTCTGCATCAATTTCTTCTTCTGTCTTTATAAGCAAACTTATATCGTCAATTGCCAAATATTCTACCTTATCTTTTACTTTTACCTTGGTTGAATTCTTGGGTACTTTGTAACCATCTGCCGGAGCAAGGGTAACATTGTAATCCCCTGCCGCTAAATCACCAATATAGATAATGCCATCCTTATCAAGGTCCTTATATTCACCGACACTATCAAGTGTAACATAAAAGCTCTCTCCTACTACAGGAACGCCATCACTATTTACAATCTGAACACGTAGATCCTTTTCAACAGAGGTTACAAGTAATGATAAGCGATTCGTCTTGTCCAAAAGCTCATCTAAAAATGCATTTCTCTCTTCGTCAAAAAAAGTCGCATCCTTCTTAAAAGCAGATAAATCATTTCCAATCTGCCCTGTTATTATTTTTCCCAAATCTTCTGTTTGCGTTTCAATACCTATATCCGTCACTGACGTCTGCTTTGTTGTATTTGGAGCACTTGAAAGCATCTCTCCATTTACCACCACAACAACTAACCCTATTAACAGCATGGCTGAAATAGCAGCTATCATGGTTAATCGTTTTAACTTAGAGTCCATTCGCAACCTCTACCAAATATTGTCCGTATGCTGTTTTCATTAAAGGCTCAGCTAATTTAAGTAGCTGGTCTTTATCAATAAAGCCTCTCTTATATGCAATTTCTTCAATGCAAGAAATATATAAGCCTTGTCTTTTTTGGAACGCAGAAACAAAATCAGCCGCATCTAGTAACGCATCATGA
This sequence comes from Lachnospiraceae bacterium, assembly GCA_031554725.1. GTDB lineage: Bacteria > Bacillota > Clostridia > Lachnospirales > Lachnospiraceae > JAVBUZ01. The sequence continues at coordinate 9,980 of JAVBUZ010000009.1, forward strand.
TTTCCTGTATCAAGCCATGCAAAACCTCTTCCCAAGGTTTCTACGCTTAAAGTTCCTCTATTCAAATATTCATTGTTGATACTTGTTATTTCTATTTCCCCTCTTGCAGAAGGTTTTACATTTTTAGCAATTTCTACAACCTCATTGTCATAGAAATAAAGTCCTGGAACGGCATAGTTGCTCTTGGGAAACTCTGGTTTTTCTTCGATCGATAAAGCTTTTCCATTTTCATCAAATTCTACAACACCATACTCCCTTGGGTCACGCACATAGTAGCCAAAAATGGTCGCACCATTTTCTCTTGAAGCAACATCTCTAAGCACCCTTGAAAAGCTTTGTCCGTAGAAAATATTATCTCCTAGAACTAACGCTACCTTATCTTTTCCAATAAATTTCTCACCAATAATAAAAGCGTCTGCCAATCCTCTCGGTTGCTCTTGGATTGCATATTCTAAGCGCATGCCTAACTGACTACCGTCGCCCAATAGTTCTTCAAACACTGGCAAATCTCTTGGCGTTGAAATAATTAATACCTCTCTAATACCTGCAAGCATAAGCGTAGAAAGCGGGTAATAAATCATTGGTTTATCATAAACCGGCATAATTTGCTTTGAGATTGCTTTTGTAAGAGGGTAAAGGCGAGGACCTGAACCTCCTGCTAAAATAATACCTTTCATAGTTTCTCCTTCACAAAATAGCATTTTATAAATGCACCAAATGGGAACGGCATAACCGTTCCCACCCGAGTCTATTTTTACTTTTTTCTTTAATATCCCAAATAACTAATATTCATATCTACGTCACCACTAATACCACTTACACGGCCAGTAGATTTATACTGCCATATATCATATCTTGTAGCGGAGTAGTTTGGTGTTGCTGCATATTGCGCTAACCAAATTTTATATTTTGTTAATTGAGTTGCATCCATTTTAGATGTCAGCCATGTTTTATTGGCATAAATACCTGCTGTGTAGCCTGAGTTCTGAATCGTCTCGCAGAATGCTTTTGCAACCTTCGTTCTCATTGCCGAGTCTATTTTATCGCCCCTACCACCACTAGTTTCAATATCTAAAAATACCGGATAAGAAATCTTATAGTCTTTGATTAAATTAATAACCATTGATGCTTCTTCTACCGCTTCCACCTCATTAATCGCTTGTGTAAAGAAGTAAATTCCAACCTTTAATCCTGCTGAAGTTGCACCCTTAATATTGGTTCTAAACTTTGGATCTTCAATCAATGAACCCTCTGAAGAGCCTCTATATCCACAACGAATAATAACGTAAGATACGCCTGAGTTTTTAACCGCATTCCAATCTATTGTACCATTCCATTTTGATACGTCAATACCTAATGTTCCGCTACCTGTTACCAAAGAACCATCACTTGCAAAATTGTATTTTGCTCCTTGAATAACCTGTTCTCCTGTTGCTTTCTTTCCATTTGCATCATAGAAGAATACTTTACCATCAATGGTCTGCCAGCCTGTATATTTTATTGCCTTTTTATAGAATACATCATATTTATAGTAATCAGAATATACCGCTTCAACATAGTTTCCATCTTTAAGAACGTATAACTTTGTTCCTTCCGTATCTGTTAATGCATTTGCACTTCCGACAACCTTAATCGCACAATCTACATAAACAATAGAACCAGTAGTAGGAGTATAAGACACTGTCATTGCAGTAGTTCCTTCTACTTTACCCTTTAGCGTAACTACCTTATCCTTTACTGATGCTTCCACCTTAGATCCATCTGCAACTGCAGCATTGAAAACGCCTTTTCCATCATCAAATACAGTAATATTTATTTTGGTTTCTCCGCCTACTAACACAGTAGCAGTTGTCATTTCAAGAACCATCATCTTTTTAACAGTGACTACACATTTTGCTGTCAAGCCATTTGCTGTAGTTGCTGTAATAGTAGCTGTACCCTCTTTAATACCTTTTACATTTCCTTCTGCATCCACTGTTGCTATATCTGCTTTGTCAGATGTCCATGTTATCATTCCGCCTACTGGTGTAGTTGTTGCTACTAATTTAGTAGTACCTTCAACACCAATTGTTAAGGTTGCCTTATCGAGTGCTAAAATTGTAGGAACAATACCTACGGTAACATTACAAGTACCGTACTTTGTTGCATCCACAGTAGACTTAGCTGTAATAACTGCTGTTCCTTTTGCCACCGCTGTAACCTTACCAGTTGCATCTACCGTTGCAACTGCTGTGTTGGAGGACTCCCATGTTACTGTTTTAAGGGCGTCGCCAGTTACCACTACCGTAGCAGTTAAGGTTGATGTTTTTATATTTGTTGTATCCATAGCAAGCGCTGCTGGCTCTATGGTTACTGATGTAACCCCTGCTACTGCTGTTACTATAACAGAATGTTCTGCTGTTCCACTGATAGCTGTAGCTGCATCGCCACCGCTAATTGCCGCACTCATTCCTGTCCATGCATAACTAATTTTTGCAGTTCCTGCCGCAATGGCTGTTACAACACCGTTTGAATCTACCGTTGCTATACTTGTATCACTGCTGCTCCAAGTTCCTCCTGCATTAAGTATCCATTCTCCAGCACTTTTACTTGTAGATAAAGAAACATGTCCACCTACAACTGCCGTACTATCTCCACTAATAGATACCGTCTCGCCAGCTAATCTCTTAAATGCAGTATTTAATGAAGCTACCACTGGCTCTTTTATATCTGCTTTCTTTACTTCTGCATAGCTTTCCTTTTTACTGGACTCTACCCAGCCTACAGTGTCTTGTAAAGAAGACTCAACTTCTGTCTCATTCTTCTTTGTATCTTCCTTAGCCGCATTTACCTCTGACTCTGCCTTAATCTCATCAGATACGTCAACCTTTTTATATTCAATACTATCTTTTACCTGCGCGCTCTTACCTTCCTTAGGTAAAATATAATCCTCATATTTCGCATCTTCTAAATCTAAAATAGATACTTTATATGTTCCTGATTTTATTTCTGATTTATAAATAATTCCATCCATATCATCATCTGACCATACTGCTTTTTCACCAGATGGAGTTGTTACTTCTATACTAAATGGAACATTTGCAATCAGCTTGTTGGTTTTCGTATTAACAAATTTTACCTTTAAATCCTTTTGAATCGTTGTTAAATTAAGTGCAACCTGCACTTCCTTAACATATTCGCCTTCTTCATAGGAATTGGTCTCATCATCATCAATTGTGTTGGCTGCATTAATTCTTGCTAACTCAGCATCACTTACAGCCATAAGTCCGGTTTCACCGATTACACTGATTCCACTTAGCTGACGACCAATTGTTTCAAAAGAAGAAACCTGTTTATTTAAAATATTGGCGCTGACATAAACTGCTCCTGTTACTAGAGCCATAACCAAAACTGCCACACCTGTAACAGTTACAATTCTATCCATTGCACTCATGCTAAGAATATTATTCCATGCACGCGAAAAAACATTAGACCCTTCTGGCATCCAATCATCTTCTTGGTCATCCTCTTCATAATAAGATTCATCATCAGCGTATTCTATATCATCTTCTTCAAAGTATTCTTCGTTTTCCGCTTCATCTGCATAATACTCTTCTGTAGCACACTCTTCTTCGTCTGCATAGTATTCTTCATCCTCATAATACTCTTCTGCATACTCTGATTCTTCTTCGTAATATTCTTCTTCGTTGTCTTCGTAATTATCCCCATATTCCCAATCATACTGTTCTTGCGGTTCTTCTTGGAAACTTTTATTCCCACCAAATAATTTCTTCATTTTTAACATCCTTCCCAAAAACTTAACAATTCCGTAATATTATATCATTTGACACACCAATGTTCAAGGAAAAAACCATATTATCCTATTTACCAATTCTTAGTTTTTTATTAACTTTCTCCTTTTTTAGCCAATTCTTACTTTTTTATTAAAATTAAGTGACTAGACTAGACACAATTTTAATATAATAGTACAATCAGCATGTATCAAATTTGCATCATAAAAACAGTATAAATATATGGATTTAAGATTCATATAAACTTTTGGAGGATTCGCATGGACGAGAAAAAGAGTAAGATACCTTTTATTTTTCATATATTATTTTTTGTTATAGTTATCGGTGTAATTGTTATTGGCTGCTTGAAGTTTTCCAATCTCATAAATGGTGGTATTCTTTTTTCTCAAGAAGAGATTGATGCCAAAGGCGTCGATACCCCTGACACAGAAGCTTTGGATTATATTCTTCCTTTGCTAGTTGATGAAGAGAATATTCCTGTCGATGACGGAATTACTACCATTGTCTGCTTCGGAAATAGTCCTTTTTCTGATGACAGGAATGAATCTACCAACCTATGCAATCAAATTGCAGCTCTTGCTGATGCAACCGTATATAATTGCTCCATCCCTGGCTCTTATATGTCAGCACTGAATTATAGCTTTTTCCCAGATAGCTACCCCATGGACGCCTTTAGCTTCTACTGGCTAACAACAGGCTTTAGTATAAACAATGCTGCCATTTTTGACAAAGCTATTGAAGCCATGGGTGATGACTTTCCAGACATTGCTGATATAAAAGAAGCGGTTGCTTTATTAAATTCTATTGACTTTAATACTGTGGATGCCATTGCTATTATGTATGATGGAAGCGACTATTTAGCTGGACGCGAAATGTACAACGACAATGATTTTACAGACCCACAGCAGTTCACTGGTTCCATGGCTGCTGGTGTAAAGCTAATCCAAGAAATCTATCCTCACATTCGTATCTTCGTGCTTTCACCAACCTATGCTTTTGGTGTAGAGGAGAACGGAACATATGTAAGCAGCGATATTAAAACCTATGGTTGGAGTTTCCTTTCTACCTATTTAGTAAAGCAAGCAGAAGCTGCCTATGAATTAGAAGTTTCCTTTATAGACAATTTATATGGAACCATACATGAAGACATTGCAAAAGACTATCTAACCGATAATATTCATCTTAACGTAGAAGGTCGTAAATTAGTCGCAAAGAGATTCGTAGATTGCTTTAATATGTACAATCATCTAGGGAAAAGCGAATAATTGCTTTCACTTATCTAGATTTCAAATATTTAACATAAAAAAGAGGCTAGGATCAACATCCTAACCTCTTTGCTATTTCTTAAAAGCCTCGATCTCCTTATCCAATCCAAGGAGTTGCATCGAAACCATCATATTCTATGCCACAAACTGTGCATTTATAGTGTAGTATGTTAAACCCATCTTGAGGAGTTGTTCCTATTATCTCAACATTATGTGCTCCTGGTGACATTCCCACATTTTTGGTCTCAGCTTGTCCGCACATCGTACAGTAGCGAGAATCTACCCTTTTTCCCTCTAAGCATGTTGGTGGTGGACCCTCAATCCAATCTCCGTAGGTATGAGCAATTGTTGGTGTATCATACTTCACGATCACCTCTCCACATGCGTCACAAACAGATTCTAATACGCCTTTTGTTGTACATGTTGACTCTTTCGTTGTTCTTGTATGGTTTGTTGACACCCAATGCTCGCGAAACTCATCTTCTCCTGTATATGAAATAACCACTCCACATAATACACATTTATAGCATCCCATCCACCATCTTCCACAACCTTCAATCCTACCAGCCTCAACCACTTTTAATACATTTCTACCATTACCATGTGTACAGTCATTACTAGATGCTTCTGCCTGAGAGCTGGATGAAGAACTTGTCGCTTTTGAAGTGGAGCTTGAAGTGGCGCTTGAAGTAGAACTCGCCGCTGAGCTCATGGTTGATTTCGCAGTTGAACTTGGAGTGGAACTTGAAGATGCACTCGTAGTCGATTTCGAAGTTGAGCTACTTGATGTGGTACTTTGTTTAGCCTCCGCCGTTGAGCTCGAAGCTGTTTTCGTATTACCTGTAGCCTCGTCGTTTTTCGCCACCGAAGATTTCGTCGCTGTTTTGGTATTTTCTTTGGTTTCTACTGTACCAGATGCAGTTGCTTCAATTGTTGCATCCGCTACTTTTGATGGCTCTACGTCTGTAGATATCGTGCTAGAACTCTCTTCCGTCACGCTTTCGCTCTCCATCAAATAGTTTACTTGTTGATTATCGGCTTCTTGCTTCGCGCACCCTGACATAACTAGTGCTACCACAAGAAAAATCGCTGATAGTTTTCGTCTCATTACAAAAATCTCCTTTTTCCTTTGTATAACTGATATTTAAAGTCCTCTGTAAATAGTGTTGTCTACATAAATTATATACCCTGTTATTTTAGTATACACACTATATTCATAGTCCTCAAATTTTCCTTTTAACTCTTGGTCTTCCTCCAAAATTACATAGTGGCACATTCTTTCCTTGGCTAATGCGGAAACTCTCTCTACATCAATAACTTCTTCTTCCATTTCTCTATATAAATTATCATAGAAGCCCCATCGGTCTACCAATTGCTCTCTGCCGTAGGGCATACAAACCACAGCTGAGTATTGCCTGACATATTGAAGCAGCTCTTCCGGAAAAACCGCCATTACTTCCCTTCCTTCAACTTCAATCGCATCACAGATATCAACCACTACCTGTGGCACGTGATATGGGTTTTCTGCTATGGAAAATTGAGCGTTCCTATATACTAGACTACCAGAAAGCATAAGTATTGCTGCTAGTGTAATTCCCATAATCGCCCTATATTTTTCTTTCACTTGTAAAATTAGGCGAACACAAGCTCCTGCTATAACTGGAATCACGGGAAGCAACCATAATATTCTATAATATATTTCTTCTCCCGCCAAGGCGTAAATTACTTTTGCAAAAAGAGGATTAAAATATAACACCAAAATTACAATTGGCATATAAACCAATACAATTTTAACATTTCTATCTTTTTCTACTATAAGCATATAAAATATGGCACATAAGAACAGAATTGCTATCATCCCAGTTCCAATATAGCCTTGATATAATGCCATTACATCTTTCATGCACATTCCTCACTTCTTCTATGCGACTATTTCAATAATGCATATATCCCCACAAAAACAATCGCCGGTATACAACTCAGCAATGTAGGAAGCACAAGCCGCCACTGTTTATTACAGGCAATTTGGCATAAACAAAACACTCCCAGTAACATAGCTGCCAAAAATGCACCTAACGCGCTACAAAGACAAGCCGCAGTAACCAGATTTATTGCTATATACCAATAGGTCAAAGGAACCTTTTTCTTCTCTTGTATTTTTTCTCCCATTAACAGTAGCAAAAAAATCAAGAATGGAATAATAACATTTCCTAAGGCCGCTTTTCCTTGCCTCGTTCTTGTAATCAAGAAGGTTTCCGTTGTGCTAATCGAATAATTTCCCCACAAAACCAAGATACTTACAAAAATCATATATACCGGAAACATCTTTTCATTTCTTGGATATATCTTTCTTCCAATTAATCCATATATTGCATAAGTCATTGGAATCAGCACTATTGGCAAAACAATATGAGAAATAACACCTGCGTGCATTCCTGATATCTTTGCTAAAAAGGATATCCATACAGGAAATGGTGCTACTGCATGTCTCATTTCCAAACCTGTAAATCCTCCCGTATAAGGAAGCTTCTCATACATGGTATTACTGTCCAACGAAATCAGTGATGTAGCAACATAATAGGCATCATCACCATCAGCAAATGCCAAAAATGCTGCCGCCCCCACTTGCATCAATAAAAGTACGATAAATATGCCCCAAAAGAATTTCGTCAGATTTTTTTTATCATTGCTTTCTGCACTTACTAATCGGTAAAAAGGGTACTTCTTTATTCTAATTATCCAAACCAAAATACCAATCCCTGCCAGTGCTATACAAAGATAGCCATAATAGGTTGCCATCTCCTGAAATCCTTTTTCCCTAATAATAAAAGGAACTGACAACACTTGAAAAAAGGCCCACACTTCTATGGTCCCACATATCCACATAAACAATATGTTTTTTTGATATTTTTCCACAAAGGCTGCTGGGAGCATTCCCGCAGCCATCGGTAAAATATAAAGCAGGCACACTAAAATAAGTAGTTGTAAAAGCATGCTTTTCTCTCCTAACCTCAAACCGTCTCTTTATGATTTAAACGCTAATCTATCTCTGACTATTCTCTAACTTTATATATAGTATTCCATTCACAACCTGTACAGAGCTTTCTAAGGGGAAGCTTTCCATCGCTTGATACTCTGCCGAATCATAAATTTCACGCATTTCTTCATCGCTAACTAAATTTATGGTAATTCCTAAATAATTTTTAAAAAACGCTTGATAATTTGTTCTCGTATATATTAAGTAATCACCAGACATTCCTACTAACGGTTCCGTTACCTTCGCCGTAATATCCGTAGTCGGAAAATGTTCATCACCCACTACTCCAATCATTGCCACAGGTATTCCTTGATAATAGCCTGCTGTTTGCTCCATTCGATCTGCTAAGCGTATGCAAAGCGCATATGTCTTCTCATATTTCTTTTCAAGGTTTGAGTAAGCTATGTTATCTGTAATTGCATAATTAAACACAAGAATTCCGACGAAAATACCAAGTAACCCTGCACCAAGCTTTTCATATGTTTCATTTTCCCTTATGCCAAAGCCTTCTATAAACGCCACTGCTAAAATAACAAAAAGTATCCACTGATATCTCATCAGCGAATGGTATGTTACATCTGGTGAAATTAAAAGCATTACATTGGAGCAAAGAGGAACCACTATAGCCAAAGCAATCAACACTAAATAGAACCAAATACTAGCATATAACCGTCTTTTCTTTATTAAGAGCATCAACGTCCAAAGTACTAACACTATAATTACACCAAAAGCTATTTTAGAGTACATATTGTTTGTCAGTACACCACCATTAAATGTAAACATGACAAAATCAACATACATCTTCTTTATGCTTCCGACAATTCCTATTTTTTCTATACTTCCTACCCCATTAATTCCTTGATAAGAAGCCAACTGCTTTCCTTGTATTTGTAGTAAAATTTGAAGCACGATAAAATAGAGTCCTGCTCCTTCAATTCCCATAAATAAATATCGAACTGCAGCACCTATTTTTTCTCTTATATTCATTTGCGAAAGAGCAATTTGAACGATTCCATATAGGCTTAAAATCATCGCAAAGGGTAAGTACGCCTGGTATATTCCTAGGCTTAGTGCCAAGGCCACTCCGCCCGCTACAAAACCATATTTATGCCTTTTAACTAGCAGGGGGGCAAGCACTGCAAAAAGCACGCCAAGCATATAACCATCCAAAGTGAATACATACGCAAACGTAGATGCAAGTGCTGGAAAGGATACCAGTAAGCCACTAATAAGCACGATATTTATTTTACTTTCTACTTCAAGAAACTCCACAATACATATTGCAGCTATTCCTAGATAAAACATTCCAAGTAAGCCTATCACCCACGGCAGAGTATAGTAAGAAGAGATTCCACAAGCTATGGTTAAGAACCATCTGCCAGAAGTAATCATGTTCTGATCGAAGTAAATGCTATCTAAGCCATCATGATTCGGAAAATCACTTAGCATAATAGGCATATGTATAAGCATACCAATTAAAATCGCAGAAAGGAATGCCCATTTCCACGAAGGTTTTATATGCATTTTCATTTTGCTTATCATGAATTCTTGTTTTTCCATCCTTCTTCTTTACCTTCTTTAAATTCTATGATTCTAGCAAATCCCAGCTCATCGGTGTTCCAAGCTTAACATCCCTCTTCACCCTTTTCCCGAGCACCTCTTCATAATACATGGTATGTAAGCCCATATTGGGACGAACTGATCTTACATTTTCTGCTGTAAAGCACTCACCAGCTTTCATATCTTTCGCAACAAATAAAGAACGAGAAAGCTCTCTGCTCTTTTTTTGTTTATCTGTCAGCTCATAGGTTACCTTACCCAAGGCTTTTTCTACAATTCGAATATTATCAACCATTTCCTTAAATTCCTGTGGTTCCATAGAAAAAGCTGCATCAGCCCCTCCATCCTCACGTCTTAAGGTCAAATGCTTTTCTATTACCTTAGCTCCCACGGCTACGCCAGCGCTAGCTACTATTCCTCCCATAGTATGGTCGGAAAGTCCCACGATACACTGAAAAGTCTCTTTCATATTTGCAATAGTTCTTAAGTTAGCATCTTCATAAGGTGCGGGATAGGCTGAAGTGCACTTCATCAAAATAACATTTTCATTTCCCTCTTCCTTACAAGTTTTTAAAGCACGTTCGATATCTTCCATATATGCAATGCCTGTTGACATAATTATAGGTTTTCCCGTTTTTGCAATCTTTCTTATAAAAGGAACATCATTGATTTCAAAAGAAGCAATCTTAAATACAGGAATATCCATTTCACTTAGAAAATCAACAGCCGATAAATCAAAGGGAGATGAAAAGAAAATCAGTCCCATATCCTCCGCTACCTTCTTAAGCTTAGGCTGCCATTCATAAGGGGTGCAGGCTGTCTCGTAAAGCTTATGAAATGTAGTTCCATCCCAAATTGTTCCCTGAGTAATTTGAAAGTAATCATTATCACAGTCTAGAGTAATCGAATCAGCTGTATAGGTTTGGATTTTTATAGCATCCGCGCCCGCTTCCTTGGCTACCCTTATTATTTCTACTGCTCGCTCATAATCCATCAAGTGATTGGCTGACATTTCCGCAATGATAAAAGTGGGGCTATCTTCATTTATTACTCTATTTCCAATTACAATTTCCTTGTTCATTCTACTATTATCCCTTCATTTTAAATTTCACTTCTGCTATTTGCCAATCTGTTTCACTGTCTATATCCTGTACTTCCATCTCTGAAAGTTCAAAAGGCAAGATATTTCCTAACATTAGCTTTTTATTGATCTTATATGGTTCTATACGCAAGCAGTAAAATTGCCCTACATCATGAAAATGTGGAGTCAAATCTTGGGATCTTGCATCCATAAATTCAGGATATTCAAACACCAGTCTCTCTTCCTTTACTATCATGGCGCGCTGAGGTGGATAGGAAAATGCCACTACTGGAATCAGAGTATCTGCATCAGACTTTTCTAACTGTTCCAAAGCCGCCTTTAGTTTTTCTGCAGTAACAAAAAGCGCTGTTGGGTATAAACAACATGCTACATCAAAATGCTCACCCATTTTTTCATATTCTGCTAGAACCTCTAGAAGAACATCATTGGTGGTTGCAAAGTCATTGGAGGTTTCAGGACTTCTAAAGAAAGGCACCTTTGCGCCATATGTTCTTGCCACCTGGGCAATCTCTTCATCATCTGTAGAAACCATGATTTCGTCAAATAGCTTTGACTCTATTGCCGCCTCAATGGAATAAGCAATAATGGGCTTCCCACAAAAACTCTTTATATTCTTTCTAGGTATTCTTTTACTTCCGCCTCTTGCTGTAATAATGGCTATTCTACGCATTTCATGTCCTCACACTTTTTGCAGTTTTCTTCTAATCGTTCTATAATAATTCAGTGCCATATAATACCAAAAGAATTTTGTAGCATCCTTTAGTAGCATGGCAATCATTCGTTTTTCTTCTTCATTGGTATATTGCTGGTAGAAACTATTTTGTTGAAAATCAGGGAATTTATCTAGCATTCCCTGTCTTAGCTCCATCACAAAGCTTTTCTTTCTTCTTTTTGCTCCCAGCATATATGAAAACAAGGTATTTACAAAATAAAGCTCCGTAAATCGATACTCAATCTCAGTAAAATATGTCTCTAAAAACCCTCTCTCCTTGCACTCCTGATAGAGCATATTTCCCGCCGCCATTCTATCCCTACACTTTTCTACTGACACATGATGTACCGTAGAGGTTTGGTGCTGATAGTAAAAATACATCGGCTCTTCTACCCTTTCAAAATGTTTGAAATACATAGACCACAAGGGCCCCGCGCAGTTATCCTCATAAAAGATTCCAGAGGGAAAATCCAGCTTGTTTTCCTGAATGATACTATGCTTATATATTTTTATTACCATACTGCCAGAGCGCATAATTAGCTTTTTATGCTTCTCCACGCTTAAAACTCCTGTTTGATCCAAGGTATTGTTTTGAACAGACTTTCCCGGTAC
>JAVBUZ010000167.1:0-6305 GCA_031554725.1 Lachnospiraceae bacterium
GTGACAGTGCGCGCTTTGGTGGATACGGGAAATACTTTAATAGAACCAATCAGTGGAAAGCCTGTTTCCATTGTAAATAGAAACATTGCAGAAGGTTTATGGCAGACAGGGCTTCCTAATGTGTTTAGGGCCATTCCCTACCATAGTATAGGATGCAATAAAGGAATTTTAAAAGGATATGAATTACAGGAAATGATTGTAGAGTGGGAGGGCGTAAAGCTCACCTTCCATAATGTATATTTGGGAATAGCTGAGGATGCAGTGGCATCTTTGGAAAATTACGGGATGATATTAAATCCTAGATTATTAGAAGGAGAACATAAAAATGATATTAAAAGTGGCTATGCCGGGAAACTTACAGTTTAAAATGATTCGAAAGGAAAGAAATTTCTTAATACATAAACAAGGGGATATTCACTACATTGGTGGAACTGAAGTTTTGCCACCACCATTAGAAATAGAAAAGGAAAATGAAATTATCAATGATCTAGGAACCGAGTATGAGGATGAGGCAAAAGCAATATTAATTGAGCACAATTTGCGTTTGGTTGTGTATATTGCCAAGAAGTTTGATAATACGGGGGTTGGTGTAGAAGATTTGATTTCCATAGGCACGATAGGACTAATAAAGGCAATAAACACCTTTAATCCGGAAAAAAATATTAAGCTTGCAACCTACGCTTCGAGATGTATTGAAAACGAAATTTTGATGTATTTAAGACGAAACAATAAAACAAAGCTAGAGGTCTCTATTGATGAACCATTAAACGTGGACTGGGACGGAAATGAATTGTTGCTTTCAGATATACTGGGAACTGAGGAAGATATTATTTATCGCGATATAGAAAATGAAGTAGAAAGAAAACTGCTACAAAAGGCAATTAATAAGTTATCAGATAGGGAAAAAACGATTATTAACCTAAGATTTGGTCTTAACTCGCTAGATGGGAATGAGCTTACACAAAAAGAGGTGGCATCCTTACTTGGCATATCACAATCCTACATATCAAGATTGGAAAAAAAGATTATGAAACAATTGAAGAAAGAGATGAGCAAGGAAAGCTAATCAATTATTTCGCATGTGTAGAAGATACGAAAAAGATGTGATATACTTATAAAAAACAAAAGTGGAGAAAACGAATGATTAAAAGAGAAGACATTCTGTCCTTAGAATATTTAAAGAAGACGCAATATACAGGCGGAAATGAGGGCATGAGGTATAGAATAGAGGGAGCTACGAAGGAAGAAAAAAAAGTATTAAAGGTAACTGTTTGGCCAGAACCATTTAATTTTATTATGACTCCAGAAGAAGAAAAAACAAGCGCGGAGTTTGATTTTTCAGAAGATGGTATTGTGGATGCTATTTCTTGGATGAACAATTGTCTGTTTGAACAAAAGGATAGATGGACAAATGCAATAGGATAAAAAGAGTTGCCACTATGGCAACTCTTTTTTAGGCGGTTAAATAATTTCGCATAATTCGTAGGGCATTTTTTTCAAGGCGGGAAACCTGAGCCTGAGAGATGCCAATTAAATCAGCAACCTCCATTTGTGTTTTCCCTTCAAAAAAACGTAAGCTAATAATCTCGTGTTCACGTTCATTTAGTCTTTTCATAGCTTCGCTAAGAGAAAGATGTTCAATCCAAGTTTCTTCTTTATTCTTTTTATCGCTAATCTGATCCATAACATAAAGAGTATCACCGCCATCCGTAAAGATGGGTTCATATAGACTCATAGGATTTTGAATTGCATCTAATGCATATACAATATCCTCTTGAGTGACACCAATTTCTTTTGAAATTTCTTCGATGGTAGGTTCCTTTGCATTTTTTCTAAGAAGTATTTCCTTTGCGTAGATAGCCTTGTATGCAGTATCTTTTAAGGATCGAGATACTCGAATGGCATTGTTATCTCGAAGAAAACGTCTGATTTCTCCAATAATCATAGGAACGGCATAGGTTGAAAATTTCACATTAAGCGTGGAATCAAAATTGTCAATTGCTTTAATCAGACCGATGCATCCAATTTGGAAAAGATCATCTACATTTTCATTGGTGGAAGAGAAACGTTTAATAACACTAAGTACAAGTCGCAGATTTCCTTTAATGTATTGTTCTCTTGCTTCTAAATCTCCGCTCTCGATACGAGTAAAGAGCTCTTCCTTTTCTGCTGGTTTTAATAGAGGGAGTTTTGCTGTGTTTACGCCGCAGATTTCTACCTTACCTTGTGCCATGATATGCCTCCGTGAAAGTAAATATTTTGTTATTTGAAATCTTTGGTAAAAAATTCATACAATAAGTATGTGCCCCAAAAAGAATTCTATGCGTGAAAAGCAACAATATTTTTAGTTACATGAATATAATGGTATTAAGGAATGAAAAGGAGAATTTCACTCAATATGAAGTTTTCAGAGTTTAAAAAGAAGGATGTCATAAATATTGTTGATTGCAAGTGCTTAGGAAAGGTATCAGATTTGGAATTTGATGAAAAGAATGGATGTATACATAAGATTATTGTTCCTAGAGGAAATCGATTTTGCGATATCTTTAATTTAGAGGGAGACCATGTGATTCCATATCGAGATATTAAGCAAATTGGTCCAGACATTATTCTAGTAGAGGTCTGTAAGAAGTAAAGTGTCTAAATTTTATAAAAATAATTATTAGTATATACAAATTAACAGTTTTTAAGACAAAAAAGTTGACATAAAGTTTTTTGTACAATATAATTGAAACTATAGAAAATGGCGAAATTAGAAGAATTTATCACATAGATGTCAGAATTTGCCATAAAAGTGCTGTATGCGCAAAAGTGCGCAGAAGGGAGTAAATTATGAAATGTCCTTTTTGTAATCATGAGAATACTAGAGTAATTGATTCCAGACCGGCTGAAGATAATAATTCTATTCGTCGAAGACGTGTTTGTGATGAATGCGATAAGCGTTTTACAACATATGAAAAAATTGAAACGATTCCTCTTATTATTATAAAGAAAGATAATAATAGAGAGACTTACGATCGTGCCAAGATTGAAGCTGGTGTGCTTAGAGCGTGTCATAAGCGTCCGATAAGTGCGAGCCAGATTACACAGCTAGTTGATGAAGTTGAAACTGAGATTTTTAATAGAGAAGAAAAAGAAATTCCAAGTAGAGTAATTGGTGAAATTGTCATGAACAAGCTAAGAGATTTAGAAGCAGTAGCATATGTTCGTTTTGCATCAGTATATAGGGAGTTTAAGGATATCAATACTTTTATGGATGAGCTTAAAACAGTATTGAAAGATAAATAAGTGAAACGATTGTTATAAAAAAATTATGAATCGTATAAAGAATTAAAAAAATTGACCGATATAATAATTACCGAATCTGAGAATAGGAGGTGAAATCATGGGAATAGGCGGCATTAATGATTATAGTAGTATACTTGCAAACTATCGCGTTCCAAGTATACCGCAAGTAGATATAGAACAAGTTAAAAAGCAGCAAGAAAATGCGGCGTTATCTCAAGATTTTACACCTGTAATAAGTAGTCCAATAGTTGAAGAGCCAAGAAGTAGAGAACAAGTGTCTCAAACGAATTTGGAGGATATTTCTTTATCTTTTAATTTGGCAGAAGATTATAGCTATATTGGTTCGGAAAGTGATATTGCCGCCTTAGATATTGAAAAGGCAATTTCGGATATGAAGAAGGATCAGATTTTACATCAATACCAGTATTTTGTGGGAAGTTCCGCGGAGCTAACACAAACAGAGGGCAATGCAGATGGAAAAGTTATTATTAAATTTTAAATGAAGAGTATTTATATATGAAACACCTTGCTAAATGGCAAGGTGTTTTGCTATGATATAGTGAGCGTTAGTGAGTGGAAGAAGGCGAAGCCTATTTATCACGAACGGCGAATGGCGATCACAAGCTTTGCTTGTGATATAGTGAGCGTTAGTACGAGAAAGACAGATAGTAATATAGTGAGGGGTTAAGATGCTAAAAAGATTTTATCCAGATAATGCTGTGGAATCAGCATATGAAATAGAATATGATGTTATTTATAAAGAAGGGTATCGGGGAATTATCTTTGACATAGACAATACACTAGTTCCCCACGGTGCGCCAGCAGATGAAAGGGCAATAGCACTTTTTGCAAAGCTCAGAGAAATAGGGTTTACGACCATGCTTTTATCCAATAATAAAGAACCACGTGTGAAAACATTTCATGATGGGGTGCAGTCTGCATATATTTTCAAGGCTGGAAAACCAGGAATAAGGGGTTATCAAAGGGCAATGGCGGAAATGGGAACGACGGTAGAAAATACAATCTTTGTTGGTGATCAGCTTTTTACAGATATATGGGGTGCAAAAAAAACAGGGATAAGAAATTATTTGGTTAAGCCAATTGACCCAAGAGAAGAAATTCAAATTGTTTTAAAACGCTATTTAGAAAAAATTGTTTTATATTTCTATAGAAGACAAGTAAAGAGGGGCAATAAATAATGATAAACGGAAAGACAAGGACCTGTGGCCTAATTGGAAACCCAGTGGAGCATACGAAGTCACCGGTGATACATAATACGTTAGCCAAGATGTTAGGGCAGGATTTAACATACGTTCCTTTTTTAGTGCAGCAGGGGGAGCTAGAGGCTGCGATAGTAGGTGCAAAGGCTCTAAACTTATTAGGGATGAATGTGACAGTGCCGTATAAAAGCGATGTAATTCCTTTCTTAAAGGAAATAGACCCTTTGGCAGAAAAGATTGGTGCCGTAAATACACTTGTTCAGGTGGAAGGCGGTTATAAGGGGTATAATACCGATATGCCTGGGTTACTACGCGCTATGGAAAGCGATCAGGTCTCGATTCAGGGAGAACATGTTCTCATTTTAGGAGCCGGCGGGGTGGCAAGGGCTGTAGCGGTACTTCTGGCGAAGCAGGGTGCAAAGGAAATCATTATTCTAAATAGAACGCTTGAAAAAGCAAATGCCATAGCAGAAGAAGTAAATAAGGATATGCAAGAGGGACTAGTCAAGGTTTTACCGCTTTCAGATTACAAAAAACTAGAGAAGAGAAAATATCTTACCATACAGGCAACTAGCGTGGGCCTTAGTCCTCATGATGAAGAAGCAGTTATAGAAGAAAGTGAATTTTATACATATGTTCATACTGGCTATGATTTGATTTTTAATCCAGCGAATACACAGTTTATGAAGTTAACAAAATCCGCAGGGGGAAATGCTTTTAATGGTCTTAAAATGCTTTTGTACCAGGGAATCATTGCCTATGAGCTATGGAACAAAATGACAGTTTTAGAAGAGGATGCCTTACAGATATATGAGTTATTAAAAAAGGAAATGGGAATAAACGAATGAGTAACATAATACTAATTGGATTTATGGGATGCGGAAAATCCACAGTGGGTATACGCCTTTCCTATAAAATGAGATGTGTTTTGGAAGATACGGATAAAAGGATTGAAAAAGAGCAGGGAAAGGCAATTAGCGAAATCTTTAGCGAAAATGGTGAGAGCTATTTTAGAGATTTAGAAACGGCATGCCTTGAAAAGCTTTTATCAGAGAATACGAGAAGGATTATTTCTGTAGGTGGCGGTTTACCTTTGAGAAGTGAGAACCGAAAGTTACTGAAGCAATTGGGAACTGTAGTATACTTAAAGATTACGCCAGAGAGGGTTTATGAGCGTCTGAAAGGAGATAAAACAAGACCGTTGCTTCAAGGGGATAATCCCCTAGAAACAATTAGTAGGCTTATGGTACAGCGTGCGCCAATATATGAGGAGGCAGCTGATATAATTGTGGATGTGAGTGATAAAGAGATGGAGAATGTTCTACAAGAAATCGTAGATGCCTGCGAAGTAGAAATATAAAAGGCAAGAGAGGAAGGATTAAAATGCAGATTTTAGTAATAAATGGCCCCAATATTAACTTTTTGGGCATTAGAGAAAAAGATGTATATGGTAAACAGGATTACGAGTATTTGTTGCAAATGATTGGTGAAAAGGGAGAAGAAATAAAAAGTACAATTGAAATATTCCAAAGCAATCATGAAGGTGCAATCATAGACAGAATTCAAGATTCCTACTTTGATGGGACGGAAGCAATTATTATTAACCCGGGAGCTTACACTCATTATAGCTATGCAATAAGAGATGCTCTTGCAAGCATCATTGTTCCTAAAATAGAAATCCACATTTCGGATATTACTCAAAGAGAAGAGTTTAGGAAAACATCCGTAACAGCCCCAGTATGTGATAAACAAATTTATGGTCAGGGTTTAAAAGGATATTTGATGGCTATAGATGAG
>JAVBUZ010000187.1:0-2948 GCA_031554725.1 Lachnospiraceae bacterium
TAAACGTGTTAAGACAGTTGGTTAAGATTATTGTAGAAACAAACGATGAAAAAGAGATACAAGAATATAAGGTAGATCAGTTAAAGTTTAAGAAGAAACACAATAAGAGAGATAAACTTGAACTTTCTCCAGAAGAGTTACGTGAATTAGAAAGACTGGAAAAACAGGAGAAACTGGAGAGCAAGGAAGGAAAATCAAAGCTGGATGACAACTAATCTTAAAGAGAATGAACGATTAGATGAATTGCAGAGAAATGGATATCAAATCATTCAAAATCCGGAAAAGTTCTGTTTTGGAATGGATGCAGTTCTTTTATCTGGATTTGCCAAGGCGAAAGCCGGTGATAAGGTCTTAGATATGGGAACTGGAACTGGAATTATTCCCATTTTGATGGAAGCGAAGACGCAGGCTGCTCATTTGACCGGTTTGGAAATTCAAGAAGAAAGTGCTGACATGGCAAGGCGTAGCGTGATACTGAATAACCTAACGGACAAGATTGATATTGTAACAGGAGATATTAAAGAAGCAGACAAATATTTTGCGTCTGCTTCTTTTGACGTCATTACATGCAATCCACCATATATGATAGGCCAGCATGGACTTGCAAATCCAGATGGACCGAAAGCAATCGCAAGGCACGAAATATGCTGTACTTTGCAGGATGTTATTACACAGGCAACAAAGCTGCTAAAACCGGGAGGTCACTTTTACATGGTGCATAGACCCTTTCGCTTGGCAGAGATTATGGTGACAATGTCGAAGTATAAATTGGAACCGAAACGCATGCAATTAGTGTACCCCTATATAGATAAAGAACCAAACATGGTGCTGATAGAAGGTGTCAGAGGTGGAAAATCCCGAATGAGCGTGGAAAAACCACTCGTTGTTTACAAGTCACCAGGGGAGTATATGCCGGAAATTTATGATATTTACGGTTATTAATAGAAGATGGAGTAAAAAATGGCAGGAATGTTATATTTATGTGCAACACCAATAGGAAATTTGAAAGACATGACACCCAGAGTAATTGAAACACTGGGTGTTGTTGATGTAATCGCAGCAGAGGATACAAGAAACAGTATCAAGCTACTTAATCATTTTGAGATAAAAACTCCAATGACCAGTTATCACGAATATAATAAGATAGAAAAGGCAGAGCAACTTATAGGACAGATGCAGTCAGGAAAGAATATTGCGCTAATTACCGATGCCGGAACGCCCGCAATTTCAGATCCGGGAGAAGTTTTGGTGCGTATGTGCCATGAAGCCGGGATTACGGTTACATCCTTACCTGGCCCAGCAGCATGTATTACAGCACTGACCTTATCGGGACTTGCTACCCGTCGGTTTTGTTTTGAAGGATTTCTGCCTGCTGATAAAAAAGAAAAAAAAGAAGTTTTAAAGGAACTAAAAGAAGAAACAAGAACCATGATTTTATACGAAGCTCCTCATCATTTGGTGCGCACATTAGAAGAACTATACGAGTGCCTTGGGGAGAGAAAAATAACTTTGTGTAGAGAACTTACTAAGAAATTTGAAACTGTATTTCCAACAACCCTTGAAGGTGCCTTAGAGTTTTACAAGACGGAAGAACCACGTGGCGAATATGTTTTGGTAATCGAAGGGAAAAGCTTCACCGAGAAGAAACAGGAAGAAATTGCCGCATGGGAGAGCATGAGTATCGAGGACCATATGGCTTATTATGAAGCGCAGGGTGTGGATGATAAATCGGCTATGAAACAAGTGGCGAAAGACCGTGGAGTTAGTAAAAGAGATATTTATAATTATTTACATGTATAGTGAAAGTGACAGTAGAAGAGAGGAAAATAAATGGCTCAATCAAGTTGTGACATGTGTGTCAATTACATATATGACGAAGATTACGAATGCTATTCTTGCTTAGTTAATTTGGACGAGGATGAAATGGTAAGATTTTTAACGGACAGATATAGTGAATGTCCTTACTTTAGAATGGATGACGAATATGCAGTTGTCAGAAAGCAGATGTAAGATGAAGTATATTAGGCAACTTGGCATTATTTTAGGAGTTTCTTTCATTGCAGAATTAATGGAATATTTAATTCCACTTCCTGTAGCAGCAAGTGTTTACGGCTTAGTTTTAATGTTGGTAGGGCTTATGACACATGTGATTCCACTAGAAAAAGTAGAAGGCGTGGCAGACTATTTAGTAAGCATTATGGCGATTATGTTTATTCCTCCTACAGTTGGAATTATGACAGCCGTAGATGAACTTAGGCAGATGATGATTCCGCTTATTGTAATCTCTATAGTAAGTACCTTACTTATTATGGTGGTTACAGGAAAAGTTACACAAGCCATTTTGCGAAGGAGTAAAGATGAAGGAAGCACTGACTAACTCTATTTATTTTGGGATAATTTTGAGTTTTGTAGCATATGAGATAGGGCTGCTTTTAAAGAAAAAATTTAAGTGGGCGATTTTAAATCCATTATTGCTTGCAGCAATAATAATAGTGGGAGTGCTCTTGGTATTGGATATTGACTATTCTACCTATAATAATGGGGCAAAATATATTTCATATTTTTTGACACCAGCCACAGTCAGCCTAGCAATTCCTCTTTATAGACAACTCTCTCTTTTGAGGAAATATCCCAAGGCAATCTTTGGTGGAATTGTTGCTGGCGTAATGACAACAATGATTAGCATATGGCTGATGAGCTTGTTGTTTGGGCTAAGCCACCAACAATATGTAACTCTGCTTCCAAAGTCAATAACAACAGCCATAGGAATGGGAGTATCAGAAAAAATGGGTGGCATTGTAGGTTTGACAGTAGTCTCTATCTGCATTACAGGCATAATGGGAAACGTCATGGCAGAAACTATTTTGAAATTCTTTAAGATAGATGAACCAATAGCAAAAGGGTTGGCAATTGGAACCTCGGCACATGCGTTAGGGACAACCAAGGCA
>JAVBUZ010000136.1:0-5970 GCA_031554725.1 Lachnospiraceae bacterium
GAGAAGTAAAACTTACACCAATAGAATACAAAATATTACAGCTTCTAGTGCAAGAAAGCGGAAGAGTCCTTTCTATTGAACAAATATATGAATCCATATGGCATATGGCAGCAGTTGGCGCTGACAACACCATAGCAGTGCATATAAGGCATATTCGTGAAAAGATTGAAAAGAACCCTAAAAACCCACAGTATATAAAAGTTGTTTGGGGGACTGGATATAAAGTAGGGTGAGGTGTGTATATAGCGAAGTCCGATGTAATAAGTACCTGAGGGGAGTGTTTGTCTACGTCAGTCCTTAGTTAGCGTACCTATGGGCTGTATGCAGGGTGCTTGGACCAATAAAAGGAAGGTGGCACCTGCACAAGTTTACTTGTTGCAGGTACTACCTTCCTTTTATTTATTGCCGTAGGCGCTGCATACATCCAAGTGAGAACACCTCCCCGATGGTTTTAGTTTATCGGACTTCAATAGATACACCGATGACAATACTACCAATAGGTGCATTAGCTGAAAATTTTCGGTGATAGCTGGGGGAGAAACAAAGATTGCGATAGAGCAATGGGAGATGTTGTTTGTTGTATAAAATATTTAGAAACAGATACAGTGAAAAAAGAAGCTTCTTAAGAGTTGTGTTGAAAAACGCTGGTGCTTGCGCGTGTTGTGTATGCGCTTATGCACCACTGCGTTTTTCTCCAAGCGGAAGCGGCAACTCGAAGAAATTCTTGTTTTCACTGTATCGTTAGTACCATCCATTCTATATTCAAGCGAGAGCGTCTGTCCTAAGGAACTTTGCTTCTACCACAGCTTTTCAAAACTTTCAGAGAAAAACACTATTGCCCTACTTGACAACTGAAAATGATAGTGGTACTGTATTAATTAAGTAACACAGTCACACAATGATTTAAAGAAAAAATAAGGATGGGGACAAATATGTTAGAAGTTGTAAATTTATCAAAAAAGTATGGAAAAACATTAGCGGTTGATGGAGTAAGTTTTATGCTTCCAAGTGGTCAGGTTGGTATTTTGTTAGGACCAAATGGTGCAGGTAAATCTTCAATTATTAAAAGTATTTCGGGATTAGTACGTGCAGAAGGTCAGGTACGTATTGCAGGGATTTCTACAAAAGCATTGGAAGCAAAAAAGAAATTTGCTTATGTTCCAGAGATACCAGCTATGTATGACGCCCTTACGGTAAGAGAACATATTGATTTCATGATTCAGGCATACAAGGTTGAGGTTTCAGAAGAGGAAATTATTACTCTTCTAACTAGATTTGAAATGGAAGACAAACAAGATAAATTAGGGAATGAATTATCAAAGGGTATGATGCAGAAGGTTAGTATTTGCTGTGCTCTGATTGTCAATCCAGAAGTTATTTTACTAGATGAGCCAATGGTTGGTCTTGATCCAGCAGCAATCAAGGAACTTAAGAAGGTTATTTTAGAATTAAAGGAACAAGGAAAAACGATATTAATTAGTACTCATATGCTTGAAATGGTAAAAGAACTTTGGGATTTTACCTTTGTAATGGAAAAAGGCCATATTATTGGAACCTATAGCAAGGATATGATAGGGGCTGACAATTTGGAGGATTTATTCTTTAGCCTAACAGAATCTACGAAGCAAGAAGGAAAGTAGGGGAGAAAATGAGCGCACTTATTTACTTATATCGTAAAAACTTAAAAAATAGAGCTAAGAAGGCGATCCGTAAGCCAATTACCTATTTTTATCTGTTTCTAATTTTGATTTATGTTGTTTTTTTGCCAATAGGTCTTAATGAAATATTATCTGAGATGACCTGGAACACTCCAGATAAGCTTGCAGCTATTTTTACAGTGGTAGCTTTTTGGCTAATACCGATGAGCTTAGTTTCTTATGCAAAGAGAAAAGGTTTGATTTATAGAAAGGGTGATGTACATTTTTTATTTACAGCCCCAGTTAGTCCTAAAAAGATACTTTTATATGCACATATCAAAACCTTATTCGTATATACCATCGTGGGAATTATAGTTATGCTTGCTGGATATTTTATGTTTGGCGCATCACTACTGCAAATAGGAGCATATTTTATTGCATCTATGATTCTGGAAAACTTATTAGAAGGCTCTCTCATGGTGCTTTTTTATGGTTCAGAAAAGATAAATGCAAAAGGAAGAAAAGTTGCAGAAATCGCAATGTATATTTTAATCGGAATGTTCATCCTATTAGGAGTAATGGTTTATTTCCAAAAAGGCTTGTCTATTGAATCGGTGTTTTATTATTTAGGCATGGATGCGGTACAGATGGTGCCAATCGTAGGCTGGTATATTGGACTAATTCACCTTATATTTGCAGGCCCTACTTTGGTAAATTGTATTGTTTCGGTTTTATATATATTGCTTACTCTAATCTTAACTGTAGCAGCAGTAAAAATGAAATGTACTGGTGAATTCTATGAAGATGCGATGCAGTTTGCAGATGATTATGAAGAACTAAGAGAAAAGAAAAGCAATGGTGAAGTAGCAAGATTAGGAAGAAAAGAGAAATTCAAAAAAGCATCTGTAACTTATAAAGGCGGCGGAGCCAAGGCGCTATTTTATAAGCAACTACTTGAATATAAAAAATCAACCTTATTTTTCTTTGATAGCACAACTCTAATTATGCTAGGGCTAGGAGCTTTTATCGGGCTTATGTGGTCTCAAAGTATGCAAGAAATTAAAGATTTTGTTTTGCCTATGGCCATGGGATATACGGTATTTTGCATGAGCGCAGTTGCAGGAAAATGGGGCAAGGAAATTAAGTCTCCTTATACCTTCCTGATACCAGATTCACCAATGCGTAAGCTTTGGTATGCAACAGTACTTGAACATATAAAAGCAGCAGTAAGTGGAGCAGCATTAGCGATACCTCTAGGCATCTATATAAAGGTAGCTCCATTACAAATTATTTTTAGTATTATCTTCTATGTATGTTTACAGGCTTGCAAAATATATAACACCATTATTACAGAGGTGGTTGTGGGAAATGTGTTAGGAAAAGTAGGAAAGCAGCTATTCATTATGCTATTACAAGGAATTGTTCTTGGAGTTGCGGCGACAGCAGCGGGAATTGGTACCTTTGTATTTTCTATAGAGGTTGGCTATCTTCTTATGATTGGAGTTCTTTTAGTGATAGGATTTGCACTAATGACAGCGGCAAATATTACTTTTGACAAAATGGAAATAGTAGAGTAGATGATGTATATCTGGATTGACTTGTAGGTGTTTTCCGTGTAGAATGAAAGTAGTTGTAAGCGTTTACAAAAAGTATATACGGAGGAACATTTAACATGCAAATGCCCATTATTGAGAAGTACATTGATGAACTAATCGAGAAGAGCACACTTGACGTGCCAGTGTGGAATATCGAAAAAACAAAACATGGATTAAAAGCTGGCTGGAACTATATTGACGGATGTATGATTTTAGCACTTTTAGAAACCTATAATACTACGGGCGAAAAGAAATATTTGGATTTCGCAGATGCATTTATCGATCACAGAGTAAAAGAGGATGGAACAATCGAAGGATATTCTGTGGATGAATACAATATCGATAATGTTAATGCAGGAAGAACATTATTTCAGCTATATGATATTACAGGTAAAGAGAAATATAAAAAAGCAATCGAGCTTATTTATAGTCAGATTAAGACACAGCCTAGAACTCAGGCAGGAAACTTTTGGCATAAAAAGATTTATCCAAATCAGGTTTGGTTAGATGGTCTATATATGGGTCAGCCTTTTTATATGGAATATGAGACAAAATTTAATAACAAAGAAAACTACGCTGATATCTTTAGCCAATTTAAAAATGTAATCGAACTCATGAGAGATAAAGAAACAGGTTTATACTATCATGGATATGACTCTTCAAAATCTATTTTCTGGTGTGATAAAGAAACAGGACTTTCTAAGAACTTTTGGCTTCGCGCCCTTGGATGGTATTCTATGGCGTTATTAGATACCCTAAGCAAAGTGGATAGAGACGGTTGTGAAACAGAATTTGCAGAATTGAAAAATGCTTTTGAAGATTTGATTGGTTCATTAATTAAATTTCAGGATGAGAGCGGTATGTGGTATCAGCTACCAGCACTTGCTGGAAAAGAGCCAAACTACTTGGAAGCAAGTGGAAGTTCTATTTTAGCATTCTCTATTTTAAGAGGTGTAAGATTAGGATTTTTACCAGAATCATTTAGAGAGTACGGTGTAAAAGCATTTAATGGTATTTGCGACAAATACTTAAACACAGAAGGTGGCGAGTTACACTTAGGTGGAATTTGTTTGGTTGCTGGACTTGGGCCTGCAGATAACACAAGACGTGATGGAAGCTTTGAGTATTATATGTCGGAACCTATTGTAGCAGATGATGCAAAGGGTGTAGGACCATTCTTACTTGCTTATACCGAAATGAGAAGACTTTAATTAAATAAAACAGCCTGCACTGAAATGTGCAGGCTGTTTCTATTATGGGTCGTGACCCTGTTGAGCTCGCTGTAAAGCGTGCGAAATATTAACCACCCGCTATGCGGGTGCGCGGTGTTTGTTATACAAAAAAATCACCTTTTCGTTATAATAAGGTTGTTCAAGCCAGTTTATAACGAAAGGAAAGGTGATTTTAATGGCCAATAAGGCAAATAGTTTAGCACACACTAAGTGGATGTGTAAGTACCACATAGTGTTCACTCCCAAGTATAGGAGAAAAATCATTTATAATCAATACAAAGAAAGTGTAAGAGATATTCTAAAGCAACTTTGCGCGTATAAAGGAGTAGAGATTATCGAGGGGCATCTAATGCCCGACCATGTGCACATGCTGGTCAGCATACCACCAAAGTTAAGTGTTTCACAGTTTATGGGATATCTAAAAGGTAAAAGTGCGCTGATGATCTTTGACCAGCACGCTAACTTAAAATATAAGTTTGGAAACAGACATTTCTGGGCAGAAGGATATTATGTGAGCACCGTAGGACTTAATGAGGCAACCATAAAGAAATACATTCAGGAACAAGAAAGCCATGATATAGCCATGGATAAACTGAGTGTGAAAGAGTATGAAGACCCCTTCAAGGGGGAGCCGGTATTACAAACACCCTTTTAAGGGTGGCGACAAGTCAAGGGCATTAAAGGCTTGAACAAAGTGAAAGCCAGCGTCTTTAGGCGCTGGCCGGTAACAGCCCCTTATAGGGGCGAGCAAACCACCCGTTTGACGGGTGGTCATGATTTCATAGGAAAGACTTAGCCGAAAAAGCCTAAATGCTCGAGTAGTATTTTAATACCCATTATAATTAGAATAAGACCACCAACAAACTCAGCTTTTGATTTATATTTTGTACCAAAGATATTTCCGATTTTAACACCGATGCCGGATAAAACAAAGGTAATAACGCCAATGAAGGCTACGGCAGGGATGATAGGAACATCAGGTAAAAAAGCAAAGCTTACGCCAACAGCCAAGGCATCAATACTAGTTGCGATAGCGAGCAAAAACATATCTTTTATCTTTAAAGAGGCATCGGTTGAATCTTCTTCCTTGGAGAAGGATTCTTTTATCATGTTAAATCCAATTAGGAATAATAAAATGAAGGCAATCCAATGATCTAGGAAGGTAATTTTATCTTGGAAGTTAAAACCCACAAGATAGCCAATTGCAGGCATAAGTGCCTGGAAACCACCAAACCATAGTCCTACAATTATAATGTCGCGAAAACGTATTTTCTTTAAGGCAAGTCCTTTACAAATAGAAACAGCAAAAGCATCCATGGAAAGCCCAACGGCAATAACAAATAAACTTAATAAGCTCATATTAAAATGTACCTTTCTACTTTTATCAATATAGTATTAACCGCATAAATGATAAAAATCCTGCTTTACCCGAAGGTAAAGCAGGATTTCGTGTTTGTAATTATGCTAAACAAACGTTGATTGCACGAACTTTTCCGTTTTGAGGAT
>JAVBUZ010000023.1:0-37467 GCA_031554725.1 Lachnospiraceae bacterium
TTCAATACTTCATTATAATTTCTCAAATCTGAAACAGGTAAAATATTTGGCATAATATCCTCTTCCTTTCCAAATACATCATTAATATTTACACTTTATATTATATGCAATTTTGCTGTAAAATTCAACGAAAAATTTTACAGCATTTCTCATACAACCACTCTTCCTACGTTGTTTTTTGCTTCGTTTTTTGCTTATATTTGCATAAGATTTATAAAAAAATAATTGTCTCTTCATGAGGGGCTTTTAGCGAAAGCGTGCCCAGAATGAAAGACAATTATTTTTTATATTCTCTAAATTTATGCAAACTAAGCAAGACTTTCTCCATTGGTTTTAATTAGTTCAGCATACCAGTAGGCAGAATCCTTTTTGATTCTCTCTTGTGTTCGATAATCAACATAGATAAGGCCAAATCTTTGGTCGTAACCTTCTGCCCACTCAAAATTATCCATAATCGACCAGTATTGGTATCCCATAACAGGTATTCCTTCATCTACTGCCTTTTTGAGTCCAGCTAAGTACATTTTCATATATTCAATTCTCTGAATATCATGAACCTTGTGATCTGTCATGATAAAGTCCACATTGGTCATTCCATTTTCAGTAATCATAATGGGAAGCTGATATTTTTCATAGAAAAACCTTGCTGCCCAATATAGCGCTTCAGGGGTAATTGGCCATCCAATATTTGTTCGGGGCAGACCTGGATAAGCATCGGGGTTCTTTCCTCTTCTATCATCATAATTGCTTGTGTTGTAACAATTATATCCAAAGAAATCCAGTTTCTGGTTTATAATTTTCTTCTCTTCCTCATTCACACAGCTAGCTAGTGTTGCATCAAGCTTGCCAAATATTACAGCATCTGCCCACATAGATACACCAAACAAGCTATTTTCTTCCGCAAAAGTTGCCTGCCTTGCAGCCTCAATTGCCTCTGCACCATCCCCTTTAGGTGAAATAATTCTGCCATTTAAAGCCATACCAATAAAAGGTGTTATTTTTGCTTCCTTTCGGATGATACTTACTGCTTTACCATGGGCAAGTAATACATTTTTACATAACCCTGGCAAGAGCTGCCCCATCTTCTGCATATCTCCCATATTGTTTTCAAATGGAGCATGTTCTCCAGTCAGATATCCATTGCCAATAAAGCTAGCTGGTTCATTAACTGTTACCCAGTATTTAACAGAGTCCGATAACGCATCTACAACAATCTTTGTAAATTCTGCAAAAAAATCACTTATCTCATCGCTATGCCAGCCACCCTTCTCATGAACCCACATAGGAATATTCCAGTGGAACAAGGTGCAGATTGGCTCTATGCCTGCATCTTTTAATTCTTTGACTAAATTCTTATAAAAGGCAATGCCCTTTTCATTCACCTGACCTTCATTTGGCACAATTCTCGGCCAGCTTATAGAAAATCGGTAGGATTTCAATCCCATTTCTTTCATAAGAGCAACATCTTCTTTGTACCTATGATAGTGGTCACAGGCAACCTGCCCATTTGCATAATGAGCTACTTTACCATCACAAAGTGCATCCCATATACCAAGCCCTTTGCCATCTTCCAAATATGCTCCTTCTACTTGATGGGCCGCGCTTGCTGCTCCCCACAAAAAGTCTTTTGAAAAACCCATATTAAACCTCCGTCACTTTGTAATCATACATTCCCGTATCCACTTGATATTTCTCTCCATTTGGCAATAGTATCTCTGCTGTGGTATTTGCTGGAATCTCCACATGAAGCATCCACATGTCTCCCTCATATCTCCACTCACTTACAATCTTTCCTGCCGGTGAATGATAGGTAGCTTTGGCGTTTTGAAGTAGTGGATGAGGTGTTGGTGCAATCCGTATCATGTCATGCTGATACTTAATTCCACACACTCCCGAAATAAGCCAGCCTGAAATTGCTCCATAGGAATAGTGGTTGAGTGAAGCGTCACCTTCCCATGTCTCCCAAAGGGTGGTTGCTCCATTTTTTACCTCATACAGCCAGCTTGGTGCTGTATCCTGTAAAAGGATACGGTAAGCAGTCTCTGTATAACCATAGGTGGCAAGTGTTTCACAAAGCATCGGTGTTGTGAGAAATCCTGTATTTAGATGGTAGTCATTGTCTATCACCAACTGATTCAGTGTTTCTGCTGCCTTTTTACATTCCTCATCTGTTAGTAGTCCAAATTGAATAGGACGCACATACTGGCACTGTCTTTTGCTATCAATTACACCATTTGTCGTATAGTTGTAGCGGAAGGCCTCACGGGCATTTTCCGCCATCGTAGCATAATGCTTTGCATCCTCTCCTTCTCCAAGAAGAGTTGCAATCTTGGCAAGAAGAACTGCTGAATGAGCAAAATAAGCAGTTGCTACATCATAGTTTCCATCCCGCATCATCTGGGCCGGGTTACTTCCTGGCTCACACCATTCTCCATAATTTAGTCCTGTGCTTAAAGTGTATTTCTTATATGGATTCTTTTTAAATAGGTTTTTTACACCTGTTTTGTTTGCTCGTTTTTCCAAAAAACCATACCACTTTTTCATCATGGCATAATTATCTTTTAAAACACGTAAGTCCCCAGTTCTTTGATACATTTCGTAAGGAACCAATATGCTTGCATCACCCCAACCCACGGAACCGCTAAGTAAGCCTGTCATAAATCCTGCTCGCTTATTAGGTGGCGCAATATTAGACACACGACCATCCTGATATTGTCCGAAACGACACTGGGCGAGCCATTTGTTAAACACGTTATAGCTATCCATTAGGGTAAGACCTGTTCCAACATAAAGCCCTGCATCACCAGTCCAGCCTGCACGCTCTCTAGTGGGACAGTCCGTAGGGATATCACAAAAGTTCCCTTTCTGACTCCAGATACTATTTTCCACCAGCTTATTTACATCTGCACTACTACAGGTAAAGCTTGCTGTCTGCTCCATATCCGAATACACTGCGTGAGCAATAAATTTTGCACCCGTTAGGTCTAGGTTGCTCTCAACTTTTGCATATCGAAATCCCATAATCGTAAAGCTTGGCTTGTAATGATTCTCTCCATCCTTACATAGATAGGAAATCATCTGATAGGTTCCATTTTCTTTGTGACGCTTTCTATCTTGAAAATTTTCTTGAGTAAAATTACCATCTTTATCCAAGGTTTCACCATGGATTAGACGCACTTCTTCCCCATCTTTCCCGTCTAGTATCATCTCTACATAGCCAGCAATATTCTGTCCAAAATCAAGCACCCGCTCACCCTTAGGTGTGGTAATCCATTTGCCTAAAAAGGCCTCCTGCTCCTTGATTGGCACAGTATCCGTTGGAACTAATTTATCCTTGCTAACGTCAATGGTTTTCACTCCGTGCCAGCCGTCACAGCTTATTCTGGCATCATAGACTTCACCTTGTTGCATATCATTCTGGCGAAGTTGGCCATTCTGGGTAGCCTCCCATGCTTCATCCGAGCATAGTACCACGTTTCCATCTACTTCAAGTTGGCAGAGAAGAGATAATGTATCTCCAAAAAGCTGCCTATCTCCATCTACACCCGAGGTGCTTCGATACCAACCATCTCCTAACATGACAAGAATCTCATTCTCTCCATCCTGTAGTAACCCAGATACCTCATAAGTCTGATAAGGTATCTCAAAGTGATAATTGCTACAGCCTGGGGTAAGCACATAATCGCCTACCCTTTTCCCGTTAATATACACTTCATATAAGCCACAGCTTGTGATGTATAGTCTGCTCTTTTTTCCTGCCTCCACATGAAACTTACGTCTTAAGTAGCTGGCTGGCTGATGAGGCTGAAAGTGCTCTTCCTTTTTGTGTTTTCTTGCCTCCCATGCCGCCTTGGCCAAAGTATTTATGGCATCCTTACAGTCATAATTATCCACGGTAAGCTTCGTGATTTCTGGTGTTATCCACTGTGCCTTCCAATCATTCCTATCTATTCCCAGTTCAAAAACAGCTTCCTTACTCCACTCACCAGGATTATCATTTTCATCCCATAGCCTTACCTTCCAGCCTGCATTGTCGCGGCTTTTAAGTTTTGCTCCACATATTATAGACATTTCATTTGTCTTTGTTATTCCCGAATCCCATACCTGCTGGCCTTCTACTGATACAATTACCTGAAATGCACTTTGCCTAATTCCACCCTCGCACTGCCATGAAAACAAAGGGCTACGTATGCCGATGCCGATGGGATTTATCTTATGCTCTGTTTTTAACCTTTTTGCTATCATAGCTCTTATACATACTCCTTAATTACCTGCTCAACAGCTGCTTTCTTGTCCTCTGCAATTTTCCTCTGCACGTCAACCATGGTTTCCTTAGATAATGGACTATATCTCATTGCAACAATCGTACAAATCCAGCCAATTATAGGTAGTCCATAGAACAATACTAGTGTCATAACTTTGATGGAAGGTGTTGCTGGGTCGGTTGGCTGTGGTAATGTGGTCGTATAACCAATCAGTGCCACACATGCCGCTGCAATAGTAGCTCCCAAGGATGAAATCAGTTTATCAAGGAAAGAATAGGTAGCCGTTACCACTGCTGGTAGGAATTTTCCTGAACGACTCATCTCATAATCAATAACGTCCGCACACATTGCGCCAGTTGCCGTTGTAACACACATTTTACATCCATTTGTAACCAAGGTTAGCAAGAAGAACATAATCATTGGTGCTATAGATACTGCGATGGATTTCATATCAATTACACAAAGGAATACCACTGTAACTGCTGTAGCTCCCATACAAACCCATGTCCAAGTAGTAATGGCCTCTTTGCTTCCATGCTTTCCAGCATACTTTCCGCCAATGATTGCAAAGATAATAGATGGAATCATTGCTATTACAGATAACATGGTAGAGAACTGCATGTTTCCAATTAGGATACCATATAGCATTGTGGTAACAATGCTTTGTGTTGCTGTCTGCTGGGCAAGCTTATCAGAAGCTGCTGCCGCTATATACATCTGTAATGGACGGTTTGTCTTAAGTAGAGAAATCATATCCTTAATTTTAATCTTGTCTTTTCCTGCTGCGTTCACACTTACAAAGTTTTCAGGCTTGTCTGCCTCTGATACACCGATACAAGCAAGAACAACTAGTACAAATGACACTGCTACTGCAACGACACAGCTAGTAGCTAGCATTTCAAGGGTATATTCATTCCCAAATTTAGGAAGTAAAACCATAGCAAATACAATATTCATCGCCATAGGAACGAAATAGTTATATACCGTGCTCCATACCCCAACAAGTGGACGCTGTTTTGGATCATTTACCATAACTGGACCAATAATCTGTCCGCACACGTTGTTCATT
Organism: Lachnospiraceae bacterium; assembly: GCA_031554725.1. GTDB lineage: Bacteria > Bacillota > Clostridia > Lachnospirales > Lachnospiraceae > JAVBUZ01. The sequence goes on from JAVBUZ010000023.1 coordinate 5,335, forward strand.
GTATAGCCAATTACATAGAACATGTACAAAAGAACGAAGGTGACAATACCATGTCCCTTACCACTAGCCCATATGTATAGCATACATACAGCAATACTTTCCCAAAGCCAGCCACCAAATAACCAGATACGAATCTTTCCAAACTTTGTATTTGTCTTATCAATTAAAAGCGCAATAATTGGATCTGTAATTCCATCAAATACTCTAGTCAGTGTCAGAATTACACCCACTACTGCTGTTGCAATTCCATAACCCGCATTAGCAACGTAGCTTGCATATGTGAGCAAAATATAAAAACACATTGCACCACCAGAATTCATTTGAGACAATGCAATACGCCATACCTTGGCGCGGCGGTAAGTCACATCACCCGTTTCATTTGTTATCATTTTTTCTTTTCCCATAGTGTCTCCTTCTCTAAAATCCTTGTTTAATAGTTATTGTTAAATTTTAACTATTCAGAGCCCCCCATTCGCAAAACGCCTTTTCAAGGCTCTTTTTTTGCTCATGATGGCTTCTCGCCAAATATATTTATAAAAAGTGTCCTCTGCGCGCAAGCTCGCTCGGCCCCTTTTGTATAAATTTGCTTGGCTCTGAATAGTTACATGTATTTCTTAAAAAACTCTCCGCTTACTTGAAAGGATTTAATTGGTGATTTGTCTATCCAATTCTTATGGCTTTCCAAGATAATCGCGTCTACGCCATTCTTTTTTGCAACCTCCACCATGGCTTTAAGGTCCATATTTCCAAGTCCAAGCTCCATACTATCTGATTTCAAGATAGAGCTAGTCTTGCCACTTACCCTGCTGCCACGGTCATTTATGTGATAGAGCTTCATTCTCTCTCCAAGAGCTTTCATAAGCTCTATTGCGTTTACTCCTGCCTCTGTCGCCCAGTAGGAATCAAACTCAAAGTTAACATACCTTGGATCCGTCTCTTCCATAATCAGCTCGTAGGCGGTCTTGCCCTCCTCTACCTTTCGAAATTCACAATTGTGATTATGGTAAAGAAGCGATAGTCCTTCTTTTGCTAGCAGTTCTCCCGCGTGATTAAGCTTTTGAATTAGCTCCTGTACTGCTGCCTTGTCCGAATAATCAAAGTGATGCATCCCTGTAATAACCACATACTTGGTTCCAAAGGCTTTTGCTTCAGAGACAATCTCTTCTGTGCGATTTAAGATGCTTCCCAAATCCTCATGAATACTAACCACTTTTAATCCCGATTCTGCCATAAGAGCCAGCCAGTCTAGGTTGCCACTTCGTCCCATGGGCATACCTGCTAGTCTAGTCAATATACGCACAATTATAGGCATCTTTTTTATCATAAATCCATTGAGCTCGATTCCATCATAGCCGGCTTCTTTCATAAGCCTCATGGTCTCTCTTGCCTTACTTTCCGTCCCCATAACTGTTCGTAGCTGGAATTGCTGTACTGCTTTTGTTATCATCTATGTCTATCCCTTTCCCCAAAAGTTATTGTAGATAAGAGCCAAGCACCTTTAAGCTTTCCTTTGGATAGCGGGTCTGGGTTTTACGATCTACTGCAATCAGTCCAAAGGTCTTGTCATAGCCTTTCTGCCATTCAAAGTTATCAAGTAGGGACCAGTACATAAAGCCTTTTACTGGTAGACCATCTGCTATACAGTCTTGAATGCCAGCCATTGCTTCCTGAATAAATTCCACTCGTCTATTATCATCCTCTGTAGCAATTCCATTTTCTGTAACGATTAAATCACCTTTAAAATCCTTTGCTACTGTTCTTACGACATTGGCTATGCCCATAGGGTAGTCCTCATATCCCATCTGAGTTCTTTTCATTCCCTCAGAAGGAGCTGCCACTCCGTTTTCATCGAAACGCTTTCTGGTATAACACTGTACCCCTAAGAAATCGTCATTTTTAATATATGGAAGGTAATGTAAAAACTCTTCATCCCATTCTTTTTCTGCAATAGCCTCTCCACCTGGGTATGGTTGCAAATCATGTAGAGATAGAGTAAGTCCCACCTTCAAATGTGGACAAGCTGTTTTTATTGTATCTCTCGCAGCCTCGTGAGCCTTCATAACCAGAATATCTCCCTCTGGCGAGCACTGGGATACAAAGGTGTGTACCTTTGTCGGGTCAGCAATACCGAAAACCTCTGCTGTCTCCATCATGTTGAGCTTCATATTTTCCGCCATCATGTTGACACCTACCTGTACGTTGCTTTCCGCATCCTTGTTATTGTTAGGAGCGCTTCCACCTCCAGACATCATACGTTTCATCATATCTTTAATCAGTGCTGCTAACTGTAAACGCATATTTGCCTCATTGATGGTGCAAATGTATTCTAACTGGTCTCCAAGTTCCTCCATAAGTCTTTTACAGTAACTAGCAAATTTGTCTACTACTGCTGGATTTTCCCAACCGCCTTCACTGATTAGCCATTTAGGAGAAGAAAAATGATGTAAGGTAACCATTGGTGTCACGCCGTTTTTCTTACAGCAAGCAATCACATCCTTGTAATGCTCCACCTCTTCTGCTACCCAGCTATCTGCTGTAGGCTGGATTCTTGCCCATTCAATAGAGAAACGATAGGTATTAAGTCCCGCCTGGGCTAAATATTTGATGTCTTCCTCATAACGATGATAATGGTCCACTGCATCCAAGGATGGTTCGTCAAAAATGGAATGAGGTAACTGTTCCTGGGCCCAATAATCGCTATAAATATTATTTCCTTCTACCTGATGAGCAGCGGTTGCTGCACCTAACATAAAACCTTTTTCAAATTTTTTCATGCTATAATTCCTTTCTTTACTGGTTCATTAATCGGGTTTCTTTATCTGACTAAGCTGTTTATTTACCATAACCACCATCTCTACTGGTAGTTCTCCTGCTTGTTTCATTAAGCCTTCTACAGTCATACGATTCATCATCTGCTGTATCTGGTCTGTGATTACTACATCCTTTGCCATATCTCCCGAGTAGGTATTCATCTGTAGCATCATTTGCTCTATCATCATCTTACCGGCTGGTACCTGTTTAATATCCCCTAAGGTATCCTTTATGGAAAAATATCCTGGCTTAATTTCTAGCTCTGGCTCATCAAACCAATTTTTTACAGGTTCGCCTTTTAGGTAATAGCTTGCATCCGGCCTATCTACTTTACAAATGGTAATCTTGTCATAAAGTGCACCTTCCCCTCCGCGTACCTCCAGCACATGTTCTTTTTCTATTGGCACCTTGAAGGTAAATACATGACTTCCTTCCTGCTCATCAAATAATTCTCCATCTTTATATAATGTAACCTTGGATAGGTTGCTATAGACCTTTACCTTTGTTACCTCTTCTGTACGATTCTTATATCTGCTGCCACAAAGGTGTACAAAGGCTTCTTCACTCCACCACGCTTTATATAGATAGAAGGCGTCCTTTTTTACCTGACGGTCAAAGCTTACTAGTCCTTTATGATTTATGCCTGGCTCATTGGCATCTTCTCTTGCATCTGCTGCAAATTCAAACATATTCCACACATAGGTGGACCATAAATAAGGACGCTTGTCAAACATTTCCAGCATATGTTCATGGTAGACACATTGATAGGTTTCGGAAAAATCCCCTTTTTCAGGCTTTGTAGACTGTAGCTTACTTAAGGCATCTGCTCCATATTCAGACAGTCCAATTATTTTCTCTGGATATTTCTGGTGAAACTCATCAAAGAAGGCATCGTTGTCTACTAGCTCTCCCACATACCATCCATAATATAGGTTGTACGACATAATATCTGCAATGTCCACCATCGGGCTATCTGTTTCTAACATAAATAGATGAGCCATGGCTGTTACTCTGGTAGGGTCCATTCTATGAGCCAAATCATTCAGCAAATGATGATTCTCTAGCATATCCTCTGTAACACCATTTAGGGTAATCTCGTTGGATAGTGCCCAGCAAATAATGGATGGATGATTGTAGTTCTGGGCAATAAGCTCTGTCATCTGAGATAGAGTGTTTTCTCTTCCACTCGGCATATGTAGCGTAATGTAAGGAATTTCTGCCCAAACCACAATACCCTTTTCATCGCACAAGTCGTAAAAATACTGATCATGCTGATAATGTGCCAGTCTAATAGAGTTTGCTCCCATCTCAAGAATGATGTCCATATCTTCCTTGTGCATATCCTTTGTTAAGGCATTTCCCACGTCCTTTCGATCCTGATGGCGAGATACCCCATGTAATGGATAGCTCTCTCCATTTAAGAAAAATCCCTTTTCAGAATCAAAAGAATAGGTTCTGCAGCCAAAGCTTGTGCTAATCTCATCTAGCACTTGATCCTCTGTCTCATCAACTAGCTGTGCGGTAGCTTCATATAAGAAGGGATCTTTTACACCATTCCAAAGGTGTACCTGCTCTAATTCAAACACTGTTTCATAGACGTTGGTGTTCGTATTCGTGCTTTGCGCCTTAGTCGCCACAGCTTCTCCTACTACCGCCCCGCTCTCTCGTTCTTTTACTGTTATCCGAACCCCATCGCATTCTCCTGCAACATAGGCTATCACGGTAATCTTTGCTGTAGCTTCCATCATCTCTGTTGTTACCTGTATTCCCGGAGCACCATGATAATCTAAATCAAAATGGCTCTTAGGAACCACTAGCAAATATACGTCTCGGTAAATGCCACCATAAAAGGTAAAATCAGCTCTCTGTGGATATACTCTATCATTGGCGCTATTGTCTACCCTTACTTCTAATAAATTGTTTTCTTCTTTTAGCTGTTCTGTAATGTCTGCGCGGAAAGTAGAATAGCCACCCTCATGATTGCGTACCACCACCCCATTTACCTTTACCTGGGCAGATGCATTCACTCCACAAAACTCAAGGTAGACTCTATCCTGTGCACCTCTTACTATCTCCTGTAACGTAATTTCTCTTTGGTAAGTACAGCTTCCACGATAATAATCGTTTCCACCGTCCTGGCCGTCTATGTTATTCCATGTATGAGGAAGGGAAATTTTTACAGGTGCTTCCTCTTTTTTGATAAAATTCCAATTATCATTTATGCAAATACAATGTCTCATGTTCTATCCTCCTACATCCTTGCTCTATATGTGTAGTATATCTTTATAGAAAGGACTTGTATTTCGTTTTTCAAAGTATTATTATAAAAACAAAAGAACTTCGTTTTTTTCATCAATAAATACAATTTTAATCTTCTATTTTTGTGTAGTTTTACCATGATTTTATTTTTATTCTCTGGAGGTCATCTATGAAACGCCCTATACTTAGCGAGCTTTTAGCCTTACAATGTAAAATTTTCCATATTCCCTTTTATCTATACCAAGGAACACAACGTCTAGAAGAATATGAACCCTCTCCCTCGCCCGGTGATATGATTTCCCCTTGGCTACCATACCTGATGTCTAGTTCAGATTCGCCTAACTACTTGCTAACCAAGGATTTACTACTCTTCGGGCGAGTTCTAGAGGAATCTTCTGGATTGCAAATTATTGCGGGGCCTACTCATGTAGGTAAAATTATGGACGTTGCCCTTCGAAATATTGTACTATTTGGTCGTCCTGCCATTGGGGTCGAAAACATACAAGAGGTCGGCGCATTCTTAAATTCCAGTGCTGGGTTTTCTCTTGAGCAGTTTCTACCCATATTATGCTCTCTTCATGGTTTCCTTAATGAGACTTATGTATCTCCCGAAGAGTTAATGGTAAAGGAGACCGGCTACTCCTCCCTTCCCGATATTGGACTAAAGATGATTTCTGCTACTATGGAGCACACCTATATGGACTCTATTAGACGAAACAATTTTGACCTGGAAGCAGAGATGATGTTTTATGTTAGCCATGGGATGACCAAGCAATTACAAAACATGCAGATTCCCCATAGAGATATGGGTACCTTGGCTCCTGAATCCTTACGTCATTATAAAAATGCCACCATTATTCTAAACACTCTCTGTCAGCGCGCCGCTATCATGGGCGGCCTTGATCCAGAGCTGAGCTATCAGCTAGGAGAAATCTATATCCAAAGGATTGAAGCTTGTAAGGATATGGACGCACTTCTCCGCATTAATGTTAATAATGAGCTTACCATGGACTATTGTGAACGAGTTGCTCGACTTCATCATCCTAAGACAAATCATCCTAAGATAAACGAAGCAATGCACTATGTGCGAGAAAATTATCAGAAACGGCTAACCGTGAGCGAAGTTGCTACCAAGGTAGGGCTTTCTAAAGAATACCTGTCTGTGAAGTTTCATGAAGTAACTGGCATGACCCTGCCTGAATATATTAATGAACAGAAGATTACGGAGGCCAAGCAGCTATTGCACTTTACCGATATGACACTGTCAGAAATTGCAGAATATTTATCTTTTTCCTCTCAAAGCTACTTTCAAACTGTTTTCAAAAAAATAACAGACGATACCCCTATGGAATATCGCCTGAAAAATAAAATATCTAGTTAAATGGCACTACCGAGCCTTGGTATGTATCATTGATAAACTGTGTTACTGCATCTGATTTTAGTACATCAACAAGTGCCTTCACATCCTTATGTGCTTCTGCGCCTTCTCTTACAACTACAATATTTACGTAGGTTTTTGCTGCTACAGAGTCCGCCGCTTCATAAGCTAGTGCGTCATCCTGTGCGTTTAGGCCTGCTTCCATTGCGTAGTTACCATTTAGGATACCAAAGGAAACATCCTGTAGGGTTCTAGCAATCTGCGCTGCTTCTAGCTCTACAATTTTTACATTATATGGGTTTTCTGCGATGTCATTTACAGTTGCTGTCATTCCTGCGTTATCCGCTAATTTAATTATTCCATTTGCTTCTAATAAAAGAAGTGCTCTTGCTTCGTTTGTTGTATCATTTGGTACTGCAATAGTTGCGCCCTCTGAAATATTTGCAAAATCACTTTCTGTTCCTGCATATACCCCAAGTGGTTCGTAGTGAATACCAGCAATGCTAACTAGGTGTGTTTTTCTTTCTGCATTAAAGCTATCTAAGTATGGGCTATGCTGGAAGTAATTGCAGTCAAAATCTCCTGCTTCTACTACTTCATTTGGCTGTACATAATCATCAAAAACTGTGATTTGTAAATCATAGCCTTGCTCTGCTAGAATTGGTTTTACAAACTCTAAGATTTCTGCGTGTGGCACCGCTGTTGCTGCCACTTTGATGATATTATCATCTGGCGCCACCTTGCTTTTTCCACATCCAACTAAAGACGCTGCCACTAGTGCTAATACACTTACTAATACTAATACTTTCTTTTTCATAACTTCTCTCCTCATTTCTAACTTATTTATGTAATTTCAAAACTTATCATTATTATATATTTCATTCACTTTTCTGCAAAATCTTTCTTTGTCATGGAAATGCTGAATGAAATATTTATATCATAATAAGTTTTGCAATTGCCCATACATTATTTTGTGATTCTCTTATCGAGCTTCTTCGATAACCTTGTTCCTATCATCTGTAGCATTTGAACCATTAAAATAAGTAATACTACAGTGACAATCATAATATCTGTTTGATAGCGATAATAGCCATATTGGATTGCTATACTTCCTAGTCCGCCACCGCCTACCGCACCAGCCATTGCCGAGTAGCCAAGAATTGTTCCCATAGCTATGGTTGCATTTACAAGTAAGGATGTTCTTGCTTCTACTAGTAAAACCTTCCAGACAATGGTAAAAATATCTGCACCCATACTTTGTGCCGCTTCTACTACCCCAGGGTCTACCTCTAATAAGGAGGACTCAACCATTCTTGCAATAAATGGGGCTGCCGCTACGGTAAGAGGAACAATTGTTGCTGCCACACCGTAGGATTTTCCGACCAAGAGTCTGGTAAGCGGAATAATCAGAACCAGCAAAATCAAAAACGGAATACTTCTAATTATGTTAACCAAAATATCCAATATCTTGTAAAGAATCTTATTAGGCTTTAATCCATCAGGCGCCGTCACCACTAGCGCAATTCCCATCGGTAGTCCGAGCACATAAGCAAAGAAGGTGGCTACCAGAGTAATAAATAGAGTAACTAAGGTTCCCTCTAACAACATAAAAATTACTGCACTACTCCACATATCCCTCAACCTCCTCTACTGTAAGTTTTCTTTCGATTAAGTATGTAATCATCTTTTCCGCTATTTGTTCATCGCTAGGTAACTGTAAAATCATATGTCCATGTGCAATTCCACCAATATCCTCTGTATCTGCCTTCAAGATATTTACAGGACAGTTGCACTCTAATACCATATTGGCGATGACTGGTTCAAAGGATGAGTTTTCGGTAAAAACAATACGAATGCAACGTTTACCTTCTGAAATCTTACAAGAAGAATTCATTTGAAAAAATAGCTTTTTGCCCGCTTGAGACTTAGGATTCGCAAAAATCTCTTCTACTTTTCCCGCTTCTGCTAAGGTTCCTGCATCTAAAATTGCCACATGGCTACATATTTCTTGAACCACAGCCATTTCATGAGTAATGATGACTATCGTAATTCCATATTTTTCGTTGATTTCTTTTAGAAGCTCTAAAATTGCCCTAGTTGTTGTGGGATCAAGTGCACTTGTTGCCTCATCACAAAGTAAGATTTTAGGATTGTTAGCAAGAGCCCTAGCAATTGCTACTCTTTGTTTTTGTCCACCTGATAGCTGCGCAGGATATGCATCAGCCTTATCCGCCAAGCCTACTATTTCTAGAAGCTCTAAGCCACGTTTTCTTGCTACTTGTTTTTTTATTCCTAAAATTTCCATAGAGAAACATACATTATCTAAAACAGATCTTTGCATTAGAAGATTAAAATGCTGAAAAATCATAGCAATTTGTGTTCTTGTTGTTCGAAGCTCTTTGTCCGTCATTTCAGACAAATCCTTTCCTTCTACAAATACACTTCCCTGCGTTGGCTTTTCTAAGTAATTAAGACATCGAACCAAGGTGCTCTTGCCGGCACCACTCATGCCAATAATTCCATATATTTCGCCCTTGTGTATTTCTAGGTTAATATCTCGCAGAGCCTCTACTCTATTTTCTTTTCCTATAAATACCTTGGACAATTGTTTTATTTGAATGATATTCTCCATGAATGACTCCTTTTAATCTTCTGAAAAAAGTGGTGTAGATAAATATCTATCTCCTGAATCTGGTAAAAGTACAACGATTACCTTTCCCTTATTTTCTTCTCTCTTTGCTACCTTTGTTGCTGCAAATAATGCCGCTCCTGAAGTAATGCCTACTAATATTCCTTCTTTTCGTGCAATTTCTTTTCCTGTAGCAAAAGCATCTTCATTTGCAACCGTTATTATTTCATCGTAAATCTCTGTATTTAAAACTGCTGGAACAAAGCCCGCGCCAATCCCTTGCAATTTATGTGGTCCAGGTTTTCCTCCCGAAAGAACAGGCGAGCCCTCTGGCTCTACCGCAATAATCTTAACATTGGGATTCTTTGACTTTAGGTATTCACCAACTCCTGTAATCGTTCCGCCAGTACCAACTCCCGCTACAAAAACATCGACATTTCCGTCTGTGTCCTCCCAAATTTCAGGTCCTGTTGTCGCCAAGTGCGTTGCTGGATTTGCTGGGTTTTCAAATTGGCCTAAGATAACAGCCCCTTCTATTTCTGCTTTCAATTCCTCCGCCTTTTGAATCGCTCCTGTCATGCCCTTGGTTCCTTCTGTTAATACTAGCTGTGCTCCATAGGCTTTTAAGAGATTTCTTCTTTCAATGCTCATTGTATCTGGTAAAGTAAGTATTGCCTTGTATCCCTTTGCTGCTGCTACACTAGCAAGACCGATACCGGTATTTCCTGAAGTAGGTTCAATAATAGTTGCTCCGGGTTTTAAAACTCCCGCTTTTTCAGCAGCTTCCACCATGTTTAAAGCAATTCTATCTTTTACACTTCCAGCTGGATTCAGATATTCAAGCTTTGCTAAGATTGTAGCATCTGTAACTTCTGCACTAGCCATGTAATTTTCAACCTCTAATAGAGGCGTCTTGCCGATTAACTCTGTTGCTTTTTTAATAATTTTTCCCATGTTTACATTCTCCCTTTTTTTATTATTTTCATTTCCCACTTACTTTGTATGAATTATATGATTTGAATCATATCTTGTATTCCTCCGAATGTCAAGATTTTTTTATTACAATTTGTTGCACAAAAAAACTCCCATCTCCGAAAAATTTCTTTTTCGGGGACGAGAGTATATATACTTCGTGTTACCACCCCTATTTATCTAAGCCTCACGGCTTAAACCTCATCAACTACAGCAAAAGCTTTTGCGATAGTATATCACTGTAACGGGTGAACCCGTCGTAGCCTAAATAATAAATACTTCGGTACGAAACTCCGAGACCATCTTCAATCACTGTCTAACTCTCCCCTTCTCAGCTAAATGGGGTTCTCTGTAAAAGCGCAAGCAATTTACTCTTCTCTTCACTGTCTTTTTAAATATGTTATCTTTTTTGGATTGTAGCACTACAAATTTTGTTTGTCAAATATATTTTTAAAACCCGAAGTTAATCACTATATAATCCTCATATTCCCTTATTGCTCCTTCTCTGGGCCACGCAGGCATGTTCACATTCTCCATTGTCACTTGGTTTATTAGTTCCAAGTCCTCAACTGCCACAAAACTATGACCATGCATCTTCATGAACTTTATTAATTCTTTGTTATTGTCAAAAGCAGTCATGCCCCACTGAATAACCGAAAGGGACGGTGTCTGCGCTACCCAAATATTATTTCCGCGATAGAATTTTTCAAGTAGATGCTCATCAATCTTGTCCGTAATGCTTTTCATCTTAAAAAAACACATTGAGCCAATCGGAACATAGGCATCTTGATTAATCTCAAGGGGAATCGAATACACACCAGTGAAAACAAGGGGTTTCGAAGTGTCATATGCCCTTTCTAGCTCAAAAGCAACTTGATTCATGGTTTCCTTAGCCACCTCATATTTTTGATAGTCTATATAAAACCATTTATTCATATCTGCAGTCTGATTCCAAATAGCAATACTCGCTAGTACCATACCTACCACTGCCACTTTTTTATATTTAAACACAAGCTTCCTACAAGCATAAATAAGTAGTAGAAATCCATACGCACAAAACAGCGGCAAAAACTGGCACGCACGATATAAGGTAACCTTTCCCTCAACAAAGATTAATACCCACGACGCAACAAATACCCCAACCATATATAGGAAAAGCACAGGGTCTTTCTTTTTTACAACACTAAATATTGCAAACACTATAAAAATAGTACATACAAGCACATACATGAGAATTGGCAAATAATGATATGCAAATACACCATACATAACAAAAGCACGTTTAATAGCCATCGTAAGGTTTGCCATGCCTTCTGCACTTAATATCCACGATAGCATTTCCTTCACTGAACGTTGCACTGCCTCGTCCTGTAAGCCCTCTAAAGAAAAAGCAGCTATCATTATTTTTGTCATAATACTTCTTAAAATTATGGCTACCACCATAATTCCAGCGCCTGCTAATATACTCGGAATGACCCTATCTTTTTTATCGCAAAGTCTTCTAGAAAAAAGAACAAGTAGTAAGCTCACAAGATATACCACTGCAAAGGACTCATAGCAGCCGATAGCTACCCACACACATAACGCACTAATTCCATAATTATATATACTCTTCTTACCTTTGCCACTTAAGCCTTCCAAGAAAGCCAGCATAGCTAGTGCACAAAAGGTATATCCAATACAAATACCATTATGCAAAAAGTATGTGAACACTTCACTAATCAGAGGATTGGAAATAAAAAGACAGGCAAAAACGGTATATCCCCAGCTTGGGATAGTTCCACCAAAAATTCTTTTAAACACTATACTCCATAACGTCACTGCAAGCATAAAAATAATAACTGCTACAAAATCTGTTAAAAATGGTGCAAACGCCGCAATATGAATTATTTTGTTTAGTGAAAACAAAACCCAACGTCCAACAACTACTATTAATCCTTCTGAAAAATAATATTCAAACGGTGTATCATCAATACCTATCGTGACATGCATCACTTTAAATCCATAACAACCAATTGCTACAAGTATTAACGCTATCACATATACCTTATTTTTCATAAACTGCATCATATCAGCTTTTATACTTTTCATTTTTATACCAACCTGCCTTACTTATTTCTGTTGACCGCCTACACCATACATTTTGCCATCATGTACAGTATAGCATTTCTGTTTTTTCTATGCCATAAGTATTTATTCCTTGAGTTTGATTTTATCTTGCTGGTTCAACGCATAAAAATTGACACCTTCATATAAATTAGATAGAATAAAATCGGTTAGTTAACAAAACAATAAGAAAGAATAGAGGTCACACATGGAGCAAGCTCATCAAACATCCTCTCATACATATCAAGTTCCTTGTCTAAATGAAAAGGACTTAGCCAACACCCATATAGAAGTATCTGTTCCTGGCTCAAAGAGCATTACAAACAGGGCATTACTTCTTGCTACCCTAGCTGGGGGTACAAGCACTCTAAGGGGAGTCCTTTTTAGCGATGATTCAAGACATTTTTTAAAGTGTATCCAAGATCTAGGCTTTGAAACCTTCGTAAATGAAGAAGAAAAAATTATTACAGTCACTGGACTTGATGGTAATCTTCCTCTTGACCAAGCCTCCATTTATGTTGGTAGTGCTGGGACTGCAGCTAGATTTTTAACTGCTTTCTTAGGCGTATCCAATGGAACCTGGCATTTAGATGCCTCTCCTCAAATGAAAAAGCGTCCTATGGCACCGCTACTTGATTCATTAAGAACACTTGGTTGCGAGGTTACCTGTCACGAGAAGGAGGGCTTCTTTCCCTTTACTCTTAAAGGACATGGCTTTGAAAGCAATCAGGTTTGTGTAAATATTGATCATAGCAGCCAGTTTTTGAGTGCTCTTATGATTTCTTCTCGCCTAGCCACTAGAGATGTTACTCTTAAGCTTGAGGGTACACACGGCATGTCATACATAGAAATCACTCGTCAGATGATGGAGCAATTCGGACTAAAAATATCCACTCATTCATCAGATGACACCGATAAAATGGATTCCTTCCTCGTTTCTTCTGGGGGGCACTACGATGCACTTGATTATCAGATTGAGCCGGACGTATCTGCTGCCTGTTACTTTTATGCAATGGCTCTACTACTCGGCATCCGTGTCACAGTAAAACATGTCACCTTTTCTTCCATGCAAGGTGACATTGAGTTTTTACGTATCTTAGAAAAAATGGGCGCTTCTCTTGAAGAAACACCATCTGGTATTTGCATTACAGGCCCTTCCAACAAATGCTTTTTAGGCATCTCGGTGGACATGTCAGCTTGTTCAGATCAGGCCATCACTCTTGCAGCAATTGCACCGTTTGCAAGCACCCCTACCACAATTACTGGAATTGGGCACATTCGCTTTCAAGAAAGTGATCGAATAAGCGCAATTGTTACAGAGCTTTCCAGAATGGGAATCCGGGCAGAAAGTACCTCTGACAGCGTTACCATTTACCCTGGTACACCCACGCCTTGTTTAGTAGAAACATATGATGATCACCGTATGGCAATGGGCTTTTCCCTTATTGGTCTTCGGGCTCCCGGAATCATCATCAATGACCCCGACTGCTGTCGAAAAACCTTCGAGAATTATTTCGATGTCCTAGGCAATTTTATTGCACAGTGGAAATAAAAATGCTATACTATTTTCATTCCCTAATACAATTTAGGTGAGTTAAAACTGAATATTCTATATAATAAAAGATAGAGAGGGACACCTATGAACAAACAAAAAATTGTAGTTTCCTTAGGACACGATGCACTTGGCTATACCACCCTAGAGCAGTGGGACGCCGTTAAAATCACAGTAAAGGCACTTGCTGATTTAATCGCTGCTGATTATCAATTAACCATTACACACAGCAATGGGCCGCAGGTTAGCATGATCCACAAGGCTATGACAGAGCTTCGTCGCGTGTACATTGATTACACCCCAGCTCCAATGTGTGTTTGCTCTGCAATGAGTCAAGGTTATGTTGGCTATGATATTCAGAACGCACTTCGCAGCGAACTGCTAAATAGAGGAATTTCCAAACCTGTAAGCACGATTTTAACACAGGTTACCGTTGATCCTTACGACGAAGCTTTTTACGAACCAAGTAAGCAAATCGGTCGTTATATGTCCAAAGAAGATGCTGACATTGAAATAAATAAAGGCAATTATGTAACAGAAAATCCAGGAAAAGGTTTCCGTCGAGTTGTTGCTGCTCCTAAGCCAATTAGTATTGTTGAAATAGAGTCTATTCGCGCTCTAGCTAATGCCGACCAGGTTGTTATCGCATGTGGCGGTGGTGGTATTCCAGTTATCGAACAGAACCATTCCTTAAAGGGTGCTTCTGCTGTTATTGAAAAGGATGATATTGCTGGCAAATTAGCTTCTGATTTAACCGCAGATTGCCTTATCATTTTAACCAGCGTTCCTGAAGTATATACCAGCTTCGATACTCCTTCACAGACCGCAATTTCTTCTATGAATGTAGCCGAAGCACAAAAATACATGGAAGAAGGACACTTCGAAAAAGGCACTATGTTACCTAAAATAGAAGCAGCTATTACTTATCTTGAAAAAGTACCTACTGGCAAAGTTATTATTACCTCTATGGAGCATGTAATGGATGCCCTTAAGGGTAAAGCCGGAACTACTATTGTAGCATAATTATAAATTTAAAAAGCCTAGAACTGTAATTGCTCAGAGCACGCTCTGGCTCGATTACAAATTCTAGGCTTTTTTTACTTCATAGATATTACTACAAGAGTAGCTCCTATCATAATACAAAAATCTGAGACATTGAAAATAATGCGGTTAAAGCGTTTCCATTTAGTTCCGAAGCTTACATAGTCTACTACGTATTTTCGTTTTAATCTGTCATAAACATTGCTAAAGGCTCCACCTAGCAGCAAGGACATGCCTAGTCGGAAAAGCTTACTTCCTATTTTTCCGAAGCTAAGAATAAAAAGTATCGTAAGGCCGATGCATAGTATTAGCGAAATAGCTGCTACAAGCTGGCTCTTTTTCTCGCCAATATTTAATGCAGCACCCTTATTATGATATTTTCGGATAATTAGCTTTCCGCCCAGCTTTTCTATTGACTGACCTTCTTTGCCGTTGGCTTCTATATAATTCTTTATCCATAAATCCAAGCAAAAAATCCCTGCTATAATTCCTACACTAAATACTATTGCCATCACCTATCCACCTTTTAATCTGTCTTTACATACATCTTTCCATCTACTATTTGAATAGAATTTTTCCCAGGAAAGCTTTCCATTTCTTGGTATATCTGTGTATTTCTTATTTCCTCCGTTGAATACCAGTCCACAAGATTGACAGATACATTTAGAAAACTTTCAAAAAACACTTTATAGTGCATCCCTGTATTTAACATCGTACTTCCCCTTACGCCAATCATGGGGTCTGTTACCTGCTGCGTAATGTCTGTACTTGGATAGCTCTCTTCGCTAATTGGCCCTGCTATAACAACTGGAATTCCTACATAATATCCTTCTGTCTGTTCCATGCGGTCTGCTAAACGAAGGCAATAAGCATATGCTTTTTCATATTGCTGATGCAAATTAAAATAAGCAATATTCGCACGTAATCCATTATCAAAAATAAGCACAAAGCTGCAAAGCACTATGGCATAACCCATAAGTGCATTGACTTTCTTGCCACTTTCTAAATCAACATATCGATCAACCCATACAATTGGAATCATTAAAAATAGCACCCAGTTCATTCTCATCAAAACGTGATAATCTGCATAGGGTGAAATTACATATAATATGCTAGTTGCCAATGGTGTAATTGCTATAATAAATACGAGGAAAATAACATTTTGCCACTTTAAATATGCTCTTTTCTTTATATAAGCCATAATAATCGCAATTGCTCCAACCAAGAAAAGAAGAATCAAACAGCTCCCCGTAAGTGGATTATGGAAAAGAATTTTTCCATAGCGCGCAAATTTGAAAAAGTCAAAATATGCTCTTTTTACAAGCATTGGTAAATCTCCAATCACAATCTTACCCATGTTATTAATACCTTGATAAGTACTCAATTGGACATGATTTGCTCCTAATAGTAGCTGCAAAATCACATAGTACAATGCGCATCCTAACAAATTCATACTCAGTAGCTTAAATACCTTGCAGAACCATTTCTTACTACCAAGCCCCTCCGCAATATCCATAATTAGCCAAAAGAGACAAAGCAATAGTATAAAAGGAAAATATGCTTGATAAATGCCCATACCAAATGCAATCAAAATTGCCCCTAACAAATATCCATATTTATATTTCTTAGCTAAGCATACACCTGCTACAGAGAGTAGTAATGCTAACATATATCCATCTACCGTAAAATTATATGATAGTGTTGATGCAATCGTTGGAAATGTTACAAGTAGGCCTGATATTAAAACAATAAATATCGTATTTTTTATTTCAAAAAAGTACACTAGTAAAGCTGCTGTTATAGCTAGATAGAGCAAGGAAAGTAGGCCATTTACAGCAGGCAAGTCATAATACGAAGAAATACCACAGGCATATTGTAAAAACCATCTGCCTGAAGTAATCATATTTTGAGATGTATAAAATCCCCACAAGGAATCTGAATTAGGAAAGCCGTTGGTAATCATATATAAATGGGTTATTAGACCAATGATTAGCGTTCCAAAAAAAGCTACCTTATACTCTTTTTTTGTATTTTTCCACAAACTCTGAAACATCTATTTCCACTCCTCCGTAACCTCAATTATTACTTTTTGTAAACACTTCATATACTTTTAGCATTTCATTTTTTACACATTCATTTGAAAAGCTTTTTATCTTTGCTTTATTGTATTGAGACATTTCTTTCAATCTTTCCTCAGATACTTTCTTTTGATTCCTATCCAACACCGCATGTAATACTTCTGCATAGGATTTTACATCTTGAGGCTCTATCAAATATCCCCCCTGTGCATCGATTAAATCTGTATTGCCACGGATTCTACTACACACAACTGGTAAACCACTAGCCATTGCCTCCATTAATGCAACAGGTAATCCCTCACGGTAAGAGGGAAACACGAAAAAATCTGCCATTTTATATATGTTTTGAGCATCGCTACGAAATCCCAAAAACTTGACCTGTGAACCGATTCCTAAAGAACTTGCCAATTCCTTTAGTTCCTTTTCTTTTGGCCCCATTCCCACAATCACATATACCCAATTAACCAATGATAGGTTTTGTATTTTTCCTAAGGCCTTTATTACCGTTGCATGGTTTTTACGGTGGCTTAACTCCCCTACCGAGAGCAAAACCCGAGTGTCCTTAGGTATATCTAGCTTCTCTCGAATATCTTCAACAACCTTACGGCTTCCCTCTTCCCTGACCGGTGAAAATCTCTCTATATCTATTCCCACGCCAGGTATATAAATTGTTCTTTTTGCATGAAAGTGTTTTACTGCTCTTTCAAAATCTTCTAAATTAATTGCTATCAGCATATCTGTCAAAAAACTTAGCAACCATTCCACTGGATAAAAGGCTATCCAATTTTTTAAAGATACTCCCTTGCAAAAATGAAAACCATGAGCTGTATATATCACCTTAATATGATTTATTCGCCCTACTATTCTTCCTAGCGCTCCACCAATTGGACTATGACAATGTATAAAATCATACTTTTTGCCTTTAGCCACCTGATTTAATTGCCTAAAGGATCTACAGTTTTCACTGACATTATATATTTCTCTCGAAAAATCTATTTGAAAAAAATCTACTCCTATTTGAGTCAAACGATTTTTAAGATTTGAAACCTGCTCCTGAGAACAGGTATTTCCTCTATCAAAATTACATGCTACGTCAACCTGATATCCCATTGCTTGTAATAGCTCTATGTTTGGCATAATAAATTGATCTATCATAGATGCTACTGAAGCAACAATAAGAATCGCTCTCTTTTTATCTATTTCCATGTACTTTCTACACTTCCTAATCTCGCTAATTTTAATACTTAGTTAATACCACTCCTAAGATTTTACACTCATTCATTTCCAGTAAAACTTTCGCCCGTCTTGCCTCATTAAAGTCTACTGCTCCTGCTCTTAATACTAGAACCACGCCAGCGGCATCGTGCGAAAGCTCAAGTGCTTCTGCCTCCCCAAAAACAGGTGGTGCTTCCACTATCTTATTTCCTTGCTCCTTAGGCATTTGCTTTACTATAAATGACTTTCCAGAATCCTCCATCACACTTGTAAATACAATCGCATTTTCACCCGAACACATATGCTTTAAGCTTATTGCTAATCGCCTAACTGCCTCTATTGACTCTTCTTCCAGTTCAAACTCTTTCTTTTTTTGATTCATCGCAAGTGAGACAACTTCTATTGTCCGAAGCCCCAAATACATTTCTACATCCCTTGGTTTTTTAATGGACTTATCATTTAAGTATTTGTAAAAAAGAAATGTCATTACTAATAGAATGCCTAACACTCCACCAACGACTACATAAACCGCCATACCCTTTAAACCTGAAAGTGTTCTTTGCCAAAAATTTTCTGGTTCTTGTAGCTTTTTGTAAGCTGCCCACCAATACATCAACTCATCATTTAGTTCTTTTAGTTGAGAATCGATTGCCTGCTGCTGTGCTTCAATAACCGAATCTGTATCTATATAAATAGTTGGTTCTTGCATTTCCAATGTATGTTTACCAACTTTAGCGTTAATTGTTTCTGCTTGATTCGCAAAATATTCCGTTGTTAGTTTAAGTATTGCTTGACATTGTTCTTCATTTTTGGCAATAACTTTTATAGCAATAGCACTTCCATTACTTTCTACAGAGATTAGCTCAGCAATATATTTTACCTCCGTATCTACCTCCATATTTTCTTCTATATATTCAAATAAAGCACCGCCATTAAGAGCCAAATCGTATGCTGTCATTATATTGCTCAACTTGTATTCGTCCTCATAAGCCTTCACAAATCCAGCAACCGTTCCTTTTGCTACATAGTGAGCGTTGATATTCATAAGCAGAGAATCAGCCTTATACATTTCCACTTCCCAATTTTTTTGCTTAATAGCTTCCATTTTCTCTACAACACCATGGCGTTCCTGTGCATATTGAAGCTTCTGTGCCTCATACTCCTGCTGCCATGTATTTTCTTTCATATAATCAGCAAAGCGATAGCCGCCCACTAACACTGCCCCTATTACGCCCCCAATAATAATGAGTTTTATTTTTTCCCACGCAAATTTAAAATAACCAAATAATTCAATTTCTTTTTCATACTGTTGTTCCATATTAACTGCCTCCACGCCTTTATCTATCTCAATCAAACCGTACCCTGGTGTTTTAAATGATACATTTTGCAAAAAATGCAAAATGGCAATATATAATACAGCAAGTGTACTATCAAAGTTTTTCCAATTTCTATGTTTCCTTTTCTCCTTTTTATTCCTACCATCTTTTCATACTTTTTATAGTAAGCTTGATAAGGGTGTTTTGCTCCAACATTCCATGGTCTCGCGTATAATTCCGCCAAAAAGTGAATAACAATTGGCTCCTTTGCCGCTTTACGTATTTCTTCCTCACTATAGTACAAGGAAGGCTTATAAAGCTCGATAATTTGTTTCGGCTTAAAATGAAGCATATGGGACATCACATCATACTGCGGCGCTAAAGCCTTTATCGCACCACTACAAACATAGTTGATGGTTCCCTCACTCATCATTGGTGGAACCCCCTTATGCTTATCAATAAACTCCTTACACTCTAGCTCTTTATCTTGAGCTCGCCATTTTACCAAGTCTATCAATACCACCCCATCACAAATATGTGGGGCATCCTTTATGATTCCAATCTTTTCCTTTTGTTTTGCTGAGTAAGGCATCAATACCCCCGCAATAATACATTCATCCATCTTACCATAATATAGCTCATGAATGTTGCCAACAATAACGGTATCGCTGTCCAAATACAAAATACGATCCATTTCAAAAAAGGAACCTGCAAAAAGCTTTGCATAAATTGTTTTAGGATGTCTACCATCAGTTTGTATTTCTACATCACCGAAATAATTTTCCATGGCAATTATTTCTATAAGCTGCTCATTTTCTTCCACTACTTTCCGTATTTGGTCACACATAGGTGTCGTTGTTTGGTCCGTAATCAAATGTATTTGTATCTGTTCCTCACGATTGTTGTCTAATAGAGACATAATTGAGATTAGAGTTTGAACCATATAATGATTATCACAAGCATATAACACATGTATCACTGCATTCTCCCCCTTCTTTTTATAACCCCTACCACACTATTTCGATGATACAGAAAATAAATACAAAGAATTATTGTATATAATATAATAAATAAAGCTATATTTTTTCCATATGTTCCCAAAATAAATCCTATAACAACAAAAGCTTCACTCAAATCACTCTTTCTATCCTGCTTCTCACCCATTTTATATAGCAAGTATCTCTCTGTACACCTTCCCCATAAAATACCTGTTATGCTCATAGCAATTGCCACGCCAAAAACAGAGCCAAATATATAGTAACACACCCCCGTGGTGAGCAAAATGCCCACATTTCCCAAGATACTTATCACTAAGTATTCCTTTTCGAGGCGTTCCATTTTGTAGTAAGGCATCATTACCACCTGCATCTTCCCTAGGGGAATGCACATTAGTATAACAAAATTGACATATTCTAAAACAGCCACATAGTCATGTAGATACCACTTAATAATATAGTAAATAGGGATATATACAAATAACGCAATATACATTAAGCCCTGCATTGCAAAAGATAATTTTCGATATATGTTTGCTCTTTCATCTTCCTTGGCTTTTCTAAGCAACGGAAATAAAACAGCTCCCGCTGCACTAGCAAAAACCAATACGATTTGTAACAAGGACATGGCAAAGGAGTATTCCCCAAAAACTTCTATGGACTCATTAACCTGAATCACCATTCTTCCTGAAATGGGAATAAGGGTAGCTGCTACTGTGGCTAGAGTTATTCTCATTCCACTGCTTGTTTTTTCCTTGATTTCTTCCATTCCTTGGGAAAAGTTATCTTTCTTGCCAAACAAAAAATCTCTTCCAATAATCATGCAGATAAAAATTACCAGCACTCGTGCCATAATATCCATGATAATCATTTTTTCAAAGGAATACGTTCCAACCATAAATAGTAGCACTAAGTAAAATCCAGTGGTAACTACCTTAAGCAAGAAATTTACCAAATTATAAAACCAAGTATCATTTACCGATATAAACAAAGACATTAATACGCATTGCAAAAATGTCAGTGGAATATTTAACACCAACATACGGCAAATAAAACGATATTCTACATTACCCATAAAGCCTGCTGCTAACAGCAAGAGGGCAACAAGTCCACACAAATAAACGCCCATATTTCTCATAGCTGAGCGTATTCGGCCAAATGGCAGGTCCTTATAATCATATCCCCCGTAATATAGGCTTATTCCATCATTAAAACCCAAGCCAAATAAATGAAGGTATGAAGAATAAACAATATAGATTTGCCAATATCCAAAGTCCGCTTTTCCCATCATCCGAGGAAGCAAAAAGCCCGTTACTAAAGATAACAGTAAAACGATACCTTGAACCAGAAAGGTTAAAATAATCTTCTTAACTCCCGAATGAAATAATTGTTTAGTATCCACTTATCTTTTCCACCCTTTTTTTACTTCTTAAAAATAGCCAACATGGAATTAAAAAATGACCAAAAAACATATTGGAACCAATATTCGCTATTAAAAATAAAAGGAGCATATCCTTTGATTTATTATCCACCTTCAAATAAAGAACAAAACAAAATAGGAAAAGAAGGATTAGGCCTATCAATCCAAAATAATAGTAAGTCATAGGTATTCCTGGCATAAATGTATAGTATCCCTCATCCATACCATGTCCAAAAAGCATTGTCACTAAGCTATACTTTTCCGCAAATACTCCGAAGCCATCAAACCTTCCAGTATATACGTCACTTCTACCCACTCTTCGTAGTAAAATCTGCATTCTGTTTGTATTTAAAATGGGGACCGCTAACATCACTGCACAAATAAAAAGAGCAAAAACAAGCTTTACATTTTTCCGTCTTGCTCTGCCTGCTGGCAACCCATTGATTACATATTTCACCCACAAAAACACTGTTAAAATAATTCCCGTAGAAGAAACGCTAAACAATACTCCAACCGATAAAAATATAGCAAGTAAAAAGTGCTTACCTTTCTCATAAATAAGTTCATAATACAATGCTATCACAATATAAAATCCATAGTGAGATGGCTCTTGAAAAAAAGACATTGGCCTTCCGTTGCTACCTGGTGTCAGCATAAAGAAAATCTGATCTGCAAATGACTGTGGATTTACCGTTTTTAAAAATGGAATGGTTCCCGGAAGATACCAGCCAAAGCCTTCTAAAATAAGAATTTGTATAAACAAATAAACCGTAGAAGCGACTGCTACACACCGTAAAACCCTTCCTGCGGACTTTATATATTTATCATCTAAATCCGATAGTAAAAACATTCCTCCAAAATAAAGCAGATATCGTCCCATACTTCCTGTCACACCAAACAAGTCATTAATCTGGGATAGGGAAAATACGAGAAAATAATTTATCAAAATCATAAAACCATATTGAATAATAAACTGTCTTACAGGCGTAAGATCAAATCCATCTTTGCACATTAAAAAAAACAAAAATGGAATAACCCCAATTATAAATACATCAGCAACACACACAAAGGAAATGGGCGTTGCATAAATCATCAATATTGGAAATAGCATACAAATAATAATTCCAATTTTAATGGTTATATCCTTACATTTATTCATCTTCCTAAACCTTCTCCTTACGTTCTCCAAGCTACTCTTTTGAGATGCTCAAATAGGTATCATAAATCTGCTTCATATATTCTTCAATATTCTCAAATTGACTGCCTCGTTTCAAAGCCTCCTTGGATTTTTGCAGATATATTTCTTTCTTCAACAAGAGAGTTTTTATTTCCTCTACAAATTCATCCTCACTGCCACATAGGTTTCCACACCTTGAATCCACAATTTTTGTTAGACCTCCAACCTTTGATGCTACTACCGGCTTCCCTAGTACAAGCGCCTCCACTGCGGCTAGACCAAAGCCTTCCCATAAAGATGGCATACAAAGAACCTTCGAGTTCTGTACAATACCATATGGATTTTCTTGATACCCCAGCATGTCCACCACAGCTTCTAGCTCTAGCTCACCTATTCTATCCCTAACCTCTTGTTCTAATTCACCGCTACCAATAATAGCTGCCTTTAATCCCTCAACAGATTTTGAGACTTTTTCTATAATATTTAGGAATGCTATTGGATTCTTAGGGGTGGAAAGTCTACCCATAAAAATCACATCATATCCTTTCGCATCCCCTACTTCCTGTGCCCTAGTTATAACTCTCCCAGTTTCCACTGGATTTCCCACTACCAAAGTTTTTTTATTAATAACATTGCCAAAAACATATTCCTCGAGAACCTTTTCGGATACTACTAAAACTTTTTTATACCCTACGCTTGTACTTGCATATGCCATTGACTTAAATCCCATATGTTTTAGCCAAGGCGGGTTTTGATGCAAATGTGAAATAGTGGGAACCCCAGTAAATGATAACGCTGCCACGATACTTGTGGTAAAATCATGGGCATGTATAATATCCGGTTTCACCGTTTTCGTAATTTTTCTTAATTCCCTAACATTAAATGAGGGAATCGAAACATATGAAATCTGATACTCTTCTAATACTTTCTGTATAGCACCATTAGGTGATGCATAGAAAAACTCAAACTGACCTGGATAGAGTTTTTTTATCCAATCTATAATAGTAACTACAACCCTTTCCGCTCCGGAAAAGGAACCAGTATTTAACAAATGTAATATCTTTTTCATGAATGCTCCGCTTCCCACTTTTTATTTCTTAAGTCTAATAATTACTATCGTTTATTACATCTTACTCCTCTAAGCTTACTGCTGCAATGATTTCTTCACTGACTGTCCAGAGCTTCCTGGCCAGTTCTATATCATTCGCACGTCTGGATGTTCCTACAATTTTTTGGTTATAAAAATATTCTCCGCTAACACCCTGACACTGCTTGCTTGTGGCTACATAGATGGCCGTCGCCGCACCCTGCTCAGGTGTTCTGAAAAATGGCTTCAGCAGTTTCATAATAGTCTTTCCAAAGCCGGTGTCCCGGTCTACTCCCATGTTGGTCGCCACCGCCCCAGGATGGACACAGTTCACGGTCACCTGAGTTTCCTTTAACCGCCGCGAAAGTTCTTTGGTAAAAAGGACATTGCATAATTTTGCCCGCCCATAGGCGGAAAATACCGTATAACCATGTTTCAGCGGAATATTCTGAAAGTCAATCTTTCCGATTTTATATGCACCGGATGCTACGACTACGATACGGGATGGACCTGTAGCCTTAATTAAATCCAAAAGACTTACCGTTAACAGAAAATGGCCTATATGGTTTACTCCAAATTGTAGCTCCAGCCCGTCTTTGGTTTCCTGTCGATTTAAAGTAATTACGCCAGCATTGTTGACAAGAATATCCAGACGTTGATAGGTTTCTTTAAAGGTATGACAAAATTGTTGTATCTCTTTCATACTTCCCAAGTCACAAAGCATCAGTGATACCGAGCCCCTGCTCTTTTCTTTCACTTCACGTAACGCTTCCTCGCCCCGCTCTCGGTTTCGACAAAGCATAACCACATGCATACCCTTACCCGCCAGCGCAATTGCTGTGGCTTTTCCCATTCCGGAATTGGCACCTGTTATCAATGCAATTCTTTTATTCATATTAGTCTGACCTCCGTGTAAACAGATGACTTATTGCATCCATTTGTCGCCTACTGCTTCACCTTATACATTTTTTATCTAGATTCTTTAATGTAAAAATATTATACCACTTGGAAAAGCTAATATCCATTGGAATACGTATAAAAACAAGCCTTCCGAAAAATTAACTTTTCAGAAGGCCTGCTTTTTAAATATTTTTCAAACTACTACACCCCTGCCAAGGCATTAAATGTTCCCACAATATTTAGCCGTCCATAGCCCCATTCCCTATTTGGGTAGGAAAAATCGCTTTCCCTTTCAGCTCCCCTAATCAGGTAATTCCTTATCTCGTTTGTTGTTACATAGGGCCTATTTAATTCCACAACCGCCCATTGTAAAAACTGTGCTACTGCCCCCGAGGTAATGGCCGCCGAAAGGCTACTTCCGGACCTTGTTCCATATATCGTTGATATATTTACACCAGGTGCCGCAAAATCTGGTACAATTGCTCCCGTTCGACTAAAGCCTCTTCCAGATTCAATATAAAAACTATTATTACTATCGTTATATGTGGAAGCCACAATAATATTATGGGCAAGGGACGGCTCCGTTAACGTAACATACGGCGTAGGCTCCAAAAAATAAATGGGTTGTGTTAAAAACTGTCGTATCGGAAGCCACATATGAAAGATCCCATTATAGATAGAACCCTCCGCCCTTACCTGAATGGTCCATATTCCTTCTGTCGGTGCAATAAAACGCATTATTGTTAACTCTTCTCCCGAGGATTCTTCTACCAGCACTGTATACATAGATATTTTTGTCCTCTCATATATGAAGCTATAGGTTATGCTTTCCCCCACCCTCACACTAGTTCTTGGAATAGTCTCTCCACCTGGTGATCTAACATAAATGCTTAAAAGGTCGGGAACACTTCCCCAAAGCTCCAAGTAGAATCCTGGTTCGTTTGCTCCTACCCTTATTTCTACATTTTGATAATTCCCTTCGCTGTACCTATTTGTCTTTTGTAAAACCCCCATAAAATGATGCGCTGTATTTCCTTCGTTCCCTCCACATACTACAACTCCTATATTTCTTTCTGAACCCACCATTGTCAAATATCTGTCCAAGGCAGAGCTTCCCGCATGGTCTCCCATATTTGTTCCCAGCCCTATGCAGATGACCACAGGACGTCTAAAAGGAACTGCAAACCTACTTGCATACTCAACTGCCAGCATAATATCATTTTCTGCATAGGC
Organism: Lachnospiraceae bacterium; assembly: GCA_031554725.1. Taxonomy (GTDB): domain Bacteria; phylum Bacillota; class Clostridia; order Lachnospirales; family Lachnospiraceae; genus JAVBUZ01. The sequence continues at coordinate 31,504 of JAVBUZ010000023.1, forward strand.
CGGAACCCCATCTGCAATTAGGTAATATTGTCTTAAAAAGTCTTTACATTCTTTTAGTTTAACTACTACTATGTCTACCCCCGGAGCCGCACCCAAATATGTTCTTCCACCATCTATACTACTTCCCGCTGCCACGCCAGCCATTGCACTACCATGACCATTTAAGTCTCTTGAAGGAACAACTGTATAGGGATCTTCTGCCCTCAAGGCTTCATTTATATCATTACGTGTATATTCGCTTCCAAAAACAAGACCTTCTGGTGGTGTCCCCGACTGTATTGTTTGATCCCATATAGCTAAAATTCTACTATTACCATCTGCATCCTTAAAAACCGGATTGGTATAGTCTATGCCTGTATCAATAAAAACCATTGTTACCCCTGTACCAGTTAAAGATAGCGGTGCCCTCTGTGTTTGCAATATCCCACTTGCTTGTAAACTATTGGGATCAAATGGTGTCTGCATAAGTCCATAGGCCTTGGGTATATTTCTATATCCAAATCTCTCTATGTAGTCCTCAACCTTCTCCTGTTTAGGAAGATAGGCAATTTGAAATGCATCATCTATTGGTATATAGCAAAATTCATCACCCATCACAAGCTCTCTTTCTGGTAAAGCCAAAACCTCTGCGATTAAATCCAAATAATCTTCAGATAAAACAAACTCTCTACAATCCATATTTTTTCTCCCAAGCTTCTTATTAAGCACCTTTTAATATTCTATGCCAAATACCTTACTATGACCTACTTTGTTTCCAACAAAAAATCCTTGGAGTTATTTTATTAACTCCAAGGACCTAGCTTCCATCTAATATTTATTTTTATGTAATAACATGAGTTGAAATCCTACCACCATCGCAATAAAGATTACACTATGCAAAGCAGTAAGTAAAAGATTTATTCCACTTAATATATACCTATCGCCGAAAAATACTAACAGATCATTAATTGGTGGAAAAATCCACATAACGTATCTAAGAAATCCCCACGTATCCACCAAAGCTCCTTTTACAAAGGTTAGAAGCAAGGTTGCTATTAATAGTGTTGCAGAAAGAGTTCTATTTTTGATGATTCTAGGATGTAAAAATGCTCCTAGAGCAACACCTAAAAGCGCACTTAGCAAAAGACCTAGAAAAAATAACAAGAAATGTGATACTGATACACTGCTCCAAAGTATAGTTCCTTTTTTCGTAATACATGTTAGTAATGCTAGTCCACTTCCATATACCGACATAAAGGTTGCTAATAATAATAGAAATATATTCTTACTAAGATTGAAATACCCTGCACTTCGTGTATGAAATAGCATAATCTGATCTGCTACTACCATGTTTTTCTCTTCATCCATGTATAAGTAACCTACTGCTGTCATAACTACAAACAAAACACTTAACAAGAGCCCCGTATTGTCTATTAGCATTCCTAAGCCGTCCTGAAAAACTACTAACACAGCAAGACTCCAAGCAATAAATGGAACCGCAAACTTTCCTGATTTAAAATAAATATGGGAGTAATATTTGATAAGTGCCCTCATTTTTCTATCCCTCCATAATACTCGCTTGGTTCCCTTCCCAAATTAGAAAAAGCAAGTATAGCCAACTCCTCTTCCCTAATTTGAGTAATCGGTATTTCAGTAAGCACACTATCCTTTATTTCATAAACCACATCTGCCATCTGTCTTACCAAGAAGCTTTCGTGGCAAGACATTAATATAACAGCTCCTTCTTCCTTTAGCTTTAACACTTCATTAATAAAAAACTGCTGGGACTGAATATCCTGTCCCGATAAAGGTTCATCTAGCAGTAAAACATCAGGCTTTTGCAAGAAAGCCTGAATTGCTACCACCTTTTGAAGTGTTCCTTTGGACAAATTCTTCATTTGAGTATTTATCATCTCAGACATATGAAAATTCTCAAAATAATAGTTGCATCGCTTTTGAAATTCCTCCTGGGGCATTCTTAGAACTTCTCCAACATGTTCTAGATACTCTAACGTTGTAAGAGAAAGCGCGGGAAACTTTTCTGGAACATAGCTAATTTTTAGCTTTTTATGATAGCTAAGCTTTCCCGCACTTTCTTTTACCAAACCGGATATTATTTTTAAAAGCGTGCTTTTGCCTGTGCCATTATTACCTATAAAGGAAATTGCTTGCCCCGCCGCAATTTCAAGATTGACCTCTTGTAGTATGACTCTGCCATCATACTTCTTTTGTATCCCCTGAAGCGATATCAATATATCTTTCATGCTTCCCCCTTGTTATAATCAGTTCCTAGCTTCTAATAGCTCATTGCCCCTAATATCAATAACTGGACCGCCAGTTCCTTCAATATATTCCTTGGTAATCGTTACCTTACCAATATTATCATCCTTGGGAATTTCATACATAATATCTAGCATAAACTCCTCTATAATGGAGCGAAGAGCTCTAGCACCAGTTTCTTTTTCCATCGCCTTTTCAGCAATACTCTCGAGTGCGCCCTCGGTAAATTCTAGCTTAACCTCATCAAGCTCTAAAAGCTTCTGATATTGCTTTAATACCGCATTTTTAGGCTCGTTTAGTATCTTCACCATCATTTCCTTACTTAGCCCCTGTAAGGTAAATACGACTGGCAAACGTCCAATAAACTCTGGAATCATACCAAATTTACGAATATCCTCATTGGTAACCTTAGAGATAATATCCTTATCATCATTAAAGCGATCCTTTAAATCTGCATTAAAGCCTATCGAAGAATGCTTGCTGAGTCTTTCCTTAATAATTTCGTCTAAATCCGGGAAGGCACCACCACAAATAAATAAAATATTTCTTGTATTAATGGTTGCTAAAGGAACCATAGCATTTTTACTATTTGCTCCTACTGGAACCTCTACATCTGCACCCTCAAGTAGCTTTAGCATCCCCTGCTGTACAGATTCGCCGCTTACATCACGTGAGGTAGTATTTTTCTTTTTAGCAATCTTATCAATTTCATCAATAAAGATAATGCCTCTCTCGGCTTTTTCCACATCATTATCTGCTGCCGCTAAAAGCTTTGATACTACGCTTTCGATATCATCTCCGATATAGCCTGCTTCCGTAAGAGAGGTTGCATCTGCAATTGCTAAAGGCACATCAAGAAGCTTCGCCAAGGTCTTTACAAGATATGTTTTACCACAGCCTGTAGGCCCAATCATAAGCATATTGGATTTTTCTATTTCAATATCATCCATTGTATTTGTTGCCACACGTTTGTAATGGTTATAAACAGCAACAGATATTACTTTCTTAGCGTGGTCTTGTCCAATAATATATTCATCCAGGCTTGCCTTAATTTTATGAGGAGCCGGAATATCTTTAATATCTATGGCTGGTTCGGTCTTTTCTTTCTTCTTTTTTAGCTTTTGCTTATTAGGTATTCCACCTTCACCCTGCAAATCTGCTATATTCAAAAAGCTAATCTTAGGAAATCCCGTTTGGTTTTCCAAATCGTTAAGGTTGGGATTGTTTAGCATTCCCTGATAATCAAATTGGCTTACACTATCCATGGTCTTATGCATACAATCGCTACAAACAGAAATATTGTTTGGTAGCTTAAACATTTTTCCTGCCTTGCTTTCTGGTCTACGACACATAAAGCAAACATCTTCATATGCACTTTCCTTTTTTTCATCTGGAGTATCTTTTTCTACTTCCTCTATATAATCTTTATCTGACATGGTATTCTTCCTTTTCTATTTTGAATAAATTTATAACTTGCTCTATGAAAAGTATAACGAATTCTATGCATGTATACAAGTTAAGAATTTATAACATTTTAGTAAAATTTTAACACCAAGACTCTCATAAAAAGATGGCTCCGACACTAATTTAGTGAATCGGAGCCATCTTTTACTATTTTTATGAATTATTTGGTTTTTCACCAAGTGTAAGACTTAATGTTACCTCTTGATATTCACCGCTTTGATTTCTCATTACCACAAGGTCTACTGTTTCACCTGCACGATAGTATTTTAAGGTTTCCTGAAGTGTTTCATTGGAGTTAATTTTATTTCCATCAAATTTTACAATGATATCGCCACGCATAAGTCCCGCTTCACTTGCTGGGGTATTTTCTCCAACTTCGTATACGTAGATTCCTGTTGGCATACCATATCGCTTTGAATCCTCTGATGTTACATTTTGAAGACGAATTCCAATATATCCTGTTGCGCCATCTTCTACTAAGCTTCTTGTCACTTTATTCATTAAGTCTTCTAATATCGGCTGTGCTGCAGAGATTGGAATCGCAAATCCCATGCCCTCAACTGTTGAACCACCGATTTTACTAGAGTTAATACCAATTACCTCGCCATTGGTATTTAAAAGCGCACCGCCTGAGTTACCAGGATTAATTGCTGCATCCGTTTGAATAAAAGTGCCTGTTGATCCATCTGACATTGTTACTTCACGGTTAAGAGCACTGATGCAGCCTGTTGAAACTGACTGTCCATAGCCCAAAGCATTTCCAATTGCAATAACAGACTCACCAAGATTCAATTCTTCTGACTCACCAAGGGTAGCAATCGCAATCGCATTTTTTGTATCCTCTGTAAGACTAGCTAAAGGTATTGCAACAACTGCCAAATCCATATCTGGATCACTTCCTTTAACGGATGCTGTTGCACTGCTTCCATCGATAAAATTCACTGTAATTGATGTCGCACTTTCAATTACATGATAGTTTGTTGCGATTAAAAGCTCTGTATCATTCTCACCAACAATAATACCGCTTCCACTTCCGGTATCTTCCTGCTTAATGCTTTGACCAAAGTAGTAAATCTCATCCACATAAGTATTTACAATGGAAACCATTGCCGGCATAACCTCATCCACTACATCTGAAACACTTCTTGTTGTCGATACATTTTGTGTGAGTGCAATACCTGAAGGAGATTCCTCTGTAGCTACAACATTTTGCACGTTGCCACTACTTGTCGTAATAGCAGCAAGAGCGTCCTGCACAATATCACGTACCGATTCTTCATTTGATTCTGAAATCATTGCTATGATACCGGTACTCTGTCCTACTGCATATGCACCTAAACCAGCAAAAAGGCCAAAACAAAGACCGAAGCTAATACTCGCCATAAGCTTTTTAAAATACTTGCCTGCTTTCTTTTCTTTTTTTACCTTTACCTCTTCTGGTTCGTTTAATCTCATTTGTGGCTCTGTTACTGATGTTTCATAGACACCATTTAAACTTGTTTGATTTTCATTGTCATACATATCTTTTACCTCACTTTTAAATAGTATATAGGGAAGTATTATGCCAAAGCCATACTCCTTTATTTGCTTGTTATGGCTTGAGTATATACTCCTTTTGTGTATATTTTGTGAAGAAAATATGATAAAACGATGTAATTTATTTCTACTCTACTGTTACGGATTTTGCCAAATTTCTTGGCTTATCAACATCACAGCCTTTGCCTACTGCTACGTAATATCCAAAAAGCTGCAAAAGTATAATTGCTAGTGAATTGGTAAAGTAAGGGCTGGTTTCTGGTATGTATAGTACATAATCAGCTACCTTTTCAATTTCCTTATTTCCTTCACAGGTTAGTGCCATAACAAAAGCACCTCTTGCTTTTACCTCTACCATATTGCTAATTGATTTTTTATATAGCTCAGGCTGTGTTGATACAGCAACAACCAAGGTACCATCTTCAATAAGGGAAATGGTTCCATGCTTTAATTCGCCAGCCGCGTAGGCTTCTGAATGTACGTAGGAAATTTCCTTGAGCTTTAGGGAACCTTCTAGAGATATTGCATAATCGATGCCTCTTCCAATAAAGAAAATATCCTTTGCACCAACATAACGGTTTGCAAATTTCTGAATTTTGCCCTTCTGTCCTAAAAGCATTTCTATCTGATCTGGTAACTTACAAATATCTTTTAGTAATTCTTGAAACTTAACCTCTTCAAGAATGCCTTTAGCCTTAGCCATTT
>JAVBUZ010000112.1:0-7743 GCA_031554725.1 Lachnospiraceae bacterium
TGCCTGCTAATATAGTCAAGAAATTATTAGCCAATGCAAGCCCAGAGGCAAGAAGAGATATTAATCACTTGCTTCGTTACCCAGAAGAGTCTGCCGGAAGTATTATGACGGTGGAATATGTAGACCTGAAAGAGAAGCTTACTGTTGAAGAAGCAATCGCAAGAATACGTAAGGTAGGACTTGATAGCGAAACAATAAATATCTGCTATGTACTTGATGCGCAGCGAAAGCTAATCGGTACAGTAGCTCTTCGCAACTTACTTTTAAGTGAACCAGAGGATAAAATTGGAGATATTATGCATGAGAATGTTATCTCTATTCATACCTTGATGGATCAGGAAGAAGTAGCGGCACAATTTAAAAAGTATGACTTTACTTCTATGCCGGTAGTAGACAATGAAAACCGCCTAGTTGGTATTATCACTGTCGATGACGTTGTGGATATCATGGAAGAAGAGGCAACAGAAGATATTGAGAAGATGGCGGCGATTACACCATCGGATAAGCCGTACATGAAAACTGGAATTATTGAAACCTATAAAAATAGAATTCCTTGGTTATTGTTATTAATGGTATCTGCTACATTTACAGGTCAGATTATTAATACCTTTCAGGATGCACTTAGTGTTTGTACAGTATTAACCATATTTATTCCGATGCTTATGGATACGGGTGGTAATGCCGGTGGACAATCCAGTGTTACGATTATTCGTGGTCTTTCTTTGGGTGAAATTAGTAACAAGGATATTTTATCTATTATATGGAAAGAAGCACGCGTATCTTTAATGTGTGGTATTACGTTAGCAGTAGCGAATTTTGCTAAGCTAATGTTATTCGACCAAGTAGGATTACAAGTTACGGTTGTAGTATGTGCGACTCTAGTAGTAACCGTATTCCTTGCAAAAGTAATCGGTTGTACCTTACCAATTCTAGCAAAGAAAATTGGTTTTGACCCAGCAGTAATGGCGAGTCCATTTATCACCACTATTGTAGATGCATTATCACTTCTTGTGTATTTTCAAATTGCAAAGCAAATTCTAGGAATTTAAAAGGAGCCGCGAGGCTCCTTTTTGGTTAGGCTATTATGTAAGCCAACTTATGGTTGTTGTTAGAGTAAAAAATCAAACTGTGACATATACAGCTTGTAGTATTCACCTTTAAGTGCCATAAGCTCATCGTGATTTCCTTTTTCTAAGATATCACCCTTATCTACATACATAATGCAGGTTGCATTTTTAATGGTAGATAGACGGTGAGCAATGATAAAGGAAGTACGTCCTTCAAGTAGGCGATTTAAGCCCTTTTGCAAGATGATTTCTGTTTCAGTATCAATACTTGAAGTAGCTTCATCTAAAATAAGTATCTTAGGGTCGGCTAGAAGCGCTCTGGCAAAAGAAATCAGCTGTCTTTGACCAGCAGAGAGCCTGCTGCCTCGTTCATTTACCTCGGTATAATATCCATTTTCCATTTCCATAATGAAATCATGAGCGCATACAGTAGTGGCAGCTCTTATAACATCCTCGTCACTAGCATCCATGTTGCCATATCTAATATTATCCATGATGGTTCCTGAGAAAATAAAGCTATCCTGCATCATAATACCCATTTGTGTACGTAGGGAGTGTAGAGTTACCTTGGAAATATCAATGCCATCAATAAGTATTTCGCCAGAATCTACATTGTAAAAACGGCTGATTAAATTGACAATAGTAGTTTTACCAGCTCCAGTAGGACCAACGATAGCATAGGTGTCACCTTGATTTGCAGTGAAATTAATACCATTTAAAATCTTGTGTCCATCCTCGTAGCTAAAGGAAACATCCTTAAACTCTATCATGCCATGAATTTCTGGCATAATGGCTGCATCTGGTGAATCCTTTACATTTACAGGCTCATCGATGGTTTCAAAAATACGCTCTAAATAGGAAATAGCAGTAAGTAGTGAGTTATAAAAACCTGCCAAGGTATTTATTGGTGCCCAGAAGCGACCAATATAAGCGGTAAATGCAATAAGAATACCAACAGTTAATGTAGAGGTAGGTGCAAAGATCATACGAACGCCAAGCACATAAACAAAGGATAAGGTCACCGTAGAAATAATATCTACACTAGGCCACATGGTGAAGTTGTACATGACGGCCTTCATCCAAGACTTTCTATAATTCTGGCTTAGATTATTGAAAATGCCTGTATTTTCTTCCTCACGAACAAAGGACTGGGTTACACGAATACCATTAATGCTTTCTGCTATGTATGCATTCAGATTTGACTGCTTGTTGCTTTGAATCTGCCATGCACGGCGTTGTTTTTTCTTAATAAATACAATAACAAGTGCTAAAACAGGAAGACCACATAGACAAACAAGTGTAAGCTTAACATCCTCTATAAACATAAAAATAATGATAAAAAGTAAGTTACATAAATCAGTAAATGTATTAACAATACCATTGCTTAACAAATCACTAAGACTGTTTACATAGTTAACCACCCTAACCTGAATCTTTCCGTGAGGTCTATCATCATAGTAGGAAAAAGGTAGCTCTTGCAAATGTGTAAAAATATCGGAGCGAAGGTCGTGAATTATATTTTGACCTACAATACTCATAGTACGAATTTTTATACCAATGGCTAGGGCTGAAAAGCAAGCGATAATAAGTGTTAAAAGGCTATAAAATACAATGGAATCAAAATCTCCTGTTGGAATACAATCATCCATAATTTTTTGAAAAAAGATAGGAACTAACATTGTAAGAGCTGAGGAGGATAGCATTAAAAGAATAACACTAGCCATTTTCTTTTTGTAAGGAGAGATATAGCCTGCAAGTCTCTTTAGCTGTGAGAGATCAAAGCTGTCCTCGAGGACTTCATCCATGTCATATCTATTACGTGCCATATTATTCCCCTCCTTTCTGTGCTAATATTTCTTCGGGGATTTCTCCATACTGATTGCGGAAAGCAGAAGCATAATAACCATTCTTGGCAAGTAAGGAGTCATGAGTACCTTGCTCAATAATCTGACCATTATCTAAGACTAAAATTAAATCAGCATCTTTAATTGAAGAAATTCGGTATGCAATAATAAATATGGTACATTCACTAGTAATGGAGTTAAGCTGCTTTTGAATATAGCTTTCTGTCTCCATATCTACAGCGGAGGTAGTGTCATCTAAAATAAGGATAGAAGGATCCTTTAGTAAGGCTCTTGCCAAAGAAATTCGTTGCTTTTGGCCACCAGAAAGTCCAACGCCACGTTCGCCAACCATGGTGTCGTAGCCATCAGGGGTGGTCATAATAAAGTGATTGGCATCTGCCATAATAGCAGCCTTCTTAACTTCTTCAAAAGAGCAATTGGGACGGCTGTAGGCAATATTTCCTTCTATTGTATCTGAGAAAAGGAATACATCCTGCATAGCCATACCGATGTTATCTCTAAGGTTATATAAATCCATGTCCTTTACATTGATGCCATCAACTAAAACATCACCGGAGGTGGTGTCATAAAAACGACAAAGCAGATTCATAATTGTTGACTTACCGGCACCTGTAGAACCAATGATACCAACGGTTTGACCAGGCTCAACCTTAAAGTTAATACCCATTACAATGTCTTCGTCATCGGCACGATAGGAAACATTTCTAAATTCTACACCGCCATTAAGACGTTTCTTTATGATTCCGCTAACTGGAGACTTAACATTAGGTTCCTCGCTATATGTAGCATAAATCTTTTCTACGGATGTAATAAAGTTACCGACATCATTGACTAACCAGCCAGCTAGACGTAGGGGGTTATTGAGCATCCAAAGATATCCATTAACCATAACTAGTTGACCCATTGTGATTTCTTGCGTAATAACCATATGCCCACCATAAAGCATAAGTACAATATTTAGTGCATAAGCTAGAATTTCAAAGATAGGTACAAATTTCATCCATACCTTTGAAGCCAAAATCTGTGCATCGCGGAAGCCATCGTTTTCTTTATTAAATTTTTCTTTTTCAAATTCTTCCTTTGCAAAAGCCTTAACCACGCGATTTCCACTAACATTTTCCTGCACGAAAGCATTTAAAGAAGAGAAACGCTCACGATTTCTTTTAAATGCAGGACGCACTTGCTTTGACTGTACGTAGGTAGCTATAGCAGTAAAAGGAAGAACGGCCATCATGCATAGTGCTAGCTTTGTATTTACAGTAAATATCATAATAAGTGCAAAAATGAAATGTAGCACATTGAGATAGATCATGTAAATAACATAGGCAACAAAATGTCTGATAGCATCCATATCACCGGTTTGTCTGCTCATTAGATCACCGGTTCTTTTCTTATTATAGAAGGCAAAGTCCTCCTGTAGTAATTTACGATATACCTTATCACGCATATCAAATAGCATACCTTGGGATGCAGACTCAAAGGCAACCTGAAAAGCAAAACGCAAAATACTGATTACTACTGTAACGAGTACAAGACAGGTAACTAGGGGCAGCAGCTTGTCGTAATTGCCAGCACGAATAACATCATCGACAATCATCCCTGAAATGCGAGGGTTAATTATTGATAAGCCAGCAATTATTGTGGTAATTACTATACCTATAAATAATAGAAAACGGTATTTTTTTAGAAAGGAATAAAACCATTTCATCGGGGTCATACATATTTCCTCCATATATCATCTTGCCTTAATAGTAATCATGCTTTCATAAAAAAGAAATGTAATATCTTGCAAGGTTGATGTATCTTTTTGTAAAAAAGGGTTTTACTTTTGTAGGAAATGCAGATACAATAAAATAAGTACAAAGTCATTAGGCTTTGGAGAGGTATGGTTATTAATACAAATGGAAATAAACAGTTGCATAATTGAAGAATTAGATCCGACGTTTCTTTTTACGTGGAAGGGAAAGCGCATGGCAGATGAAAAGAATTATCACAGCCATGATTATCCTGAACTGGCATATGTGTTGTCAGGAGTAGGAAAGTATCGAATCGCAGATAAAATATATGATGTTTCTGACGGGGATTTGATTGTCATTAATCCAGGGCAAAAACATCAAGCATTGTTGGTGGATGCAGAGAATCCGACCACAGAATTTTTTGTGGGATTTTCTGACCTTCAGTTTAAAGGCTTACCTTTAAATGAAGTACCGATGCCAAATGACTGCCCTATTTTACACACAACAGGCGAGCTACGACAAAAATTGTTTAAAATATGTGCATCTATGGAAGCTGAAAATGCAGTATGCAGGCCAGGACGTTATTTTATGCTTAAGGCATATTTGGTACAGATGCTTTTACTTATTGTTAGAGAGCAGGTAGAGCCAGTAGAAGTAAAGACAGGCTATTCCTTCGAATCGGTTAATAAAAAATATGTGGTGGAAAAAATAGTTAATTACTTTGAAGACCATTACGAAGAAAAGATATCGTTGGATCAGATAGCAGAAAACATGTATTTAAGTCCTTTCTATATATCAAAGATTTTTAAAAGCGAAACAGGAGAAGCGCCAATTAGGCATTTGATTAATATTCGTTTGGATAAGGCAAAAGAACTCCTAGAGCAAGGGTGGGTAGGAAGTATTCAAGAGGTAGCGGCGACAGTTGGTTATGATGACGCCTATCATTTCAGTAAGCTCTTTAAAAAGCGATTTGGAATCTCTCCATCTCAGGTAAAAAGAGCAAGATAAGGCGTAAAAGTTTGATATAAATTTGTCAGCATGTTTTTTTTTAGATACTTAGCGAGAAAACTGTAAAAAGTGGTTTTCAAGGATAGTAGAATTTGCTACAATCAAATCAGTTAATGATGATAATAGTTGATTGTTGGAGGATATGCAATGAGATATTTCTTTAATGCTAAGATTGAAAAAAAAGAAAAAGGTTATATGGTTCAGATACCATTCAATGTTTGGGAAGTTTGTAAACAAAGAGAAGTTATTAAGGCAGACATGGTTTTAGACAATAAAATAGTGGAATGTGAATTGTTGCCAAAGGAAAAAGGAAATTATGAAGTTCATGTAGAGGATGAAGATGCAATTCAGGTGGATTTGACACAAAAGCATAAAATTCTTCTTCACGTAAATGGAAGCTTAATTAAAATGGATCAGAATAGTCCATACAGCTTCGAAAAACCAATTCGTAAGATTAAAGACATACAAGTGATTATTCAACCAGAAGATGGTTTGTGCGGACAGACATGTGTAGCTATGCTTGCAGGTATAACAATTGCAGAAGTTATGAGTGTTATGGATTGTAGAGAGTGGCAAGCTACTATGGGAAGAGTGATTTCCGCGTTAAATTACTATGGACTTGATCATAGTGATATTATTATGTATACCGAAGGAGAACCAGCAGTGCTTCCAAAATGTTGTATTCTCATGGAGAAAATGGGACGTTTCTGTCATTACCTTGTTCATTTTGATGGAAAGTTCTATGATTCTAACTTAGGTGTATTAGAAGAATATGATATGAGTAAATTGTTGGGTTACTTAGAAATTAAGTGCTGAGAAATACAAGATAAAAAGGTGCGACGCGTTTAGCGTCGCATTTTTCAATAAATGAAGGGGGATTTACAAAGTTGAATCAAGAGATGAGGGGAAAAGGGACAAAGGAATTACTATATTAATGTAGGTCAGAAAAGAAGAGTAACGTACCACTTGGTATTGTAGGAGTACTTGTTGGTGCTTTGTTAGGTGGTGTTGCGGCGATATATTGGCTATTTTGTTGGATAGGTAAAAAAAATAAAAAGTAGATATAAAATAATTATTAAATGTTTCAAAACGGCTAAAAATGAGAAAAAAAGAGATAAATAAAGAAAAAAAGAGATAAATAAAGCTATAAAAGAATGTATGCGGGTGAATGCGTTTGCAAACACCTGCATATAAAATTATTATAGGTTTTAGCGATTAGCACTCAAATGAAAAGAGTGCTAATAATATGTAAAAAGCGGCAACATAACAAGGAGGAATTGTAATGAAATTAGCACCTTTAGGAGACAGAGTTGTATTGAAACAATTAGTAGCAGAAGAAACCACAAAATCAGGGATCGTACTGCCAGGACAAAATAAAGAAAAGCCACAGCAAGCAGAAGTGGTTGCCGTAGGACCAGGCGGAAACGTAGATGGAAAAGAAATTAAAATGGAAGTTAAAGTAGGAGATCAGGTTATTTACTCCAAATATGCAGGAACAGATGTAAAGATTGAGGAAGAAGAATTTATCATTGTAAAACAAAGCGATATTCTCGCTATTTTACAGTAAAAATAAAAATAATCTTGGAGGCGTTTTGACATGGCAAAAGAAATTAAATACGGCGCAGAAGCCCGTGCAGCATTAGAATCAGGTGTAAACCAATTAGCAGATACCGTTAGAGTAACCTTAGGACCTAAGGGAAGAAATGTAGTATTAGATAAATCCTTTGGCGCACCACTTATTACGAATGATGGTGTTACAATTGCAAAGGAAATCGAATTAGAAGATGCATTTGAAAATATGGGAGCTCAGCTTGTAAAGGAAGTTGCTACAAAGACCAATGATGTAGCGGGTGATGGTACAACAACCGCTACTGTTTTAGCTCAGGCGATGATTACTGCAGGTATGAAAAACTTGGCAGCAGGAGCAAATCCAATTATCTTAAGAAAAGGTATGAAGAAAGCAACTGATTGTGCAGTAGAAGCAATTGCAAAGATGAGCTCTAAGGTAAATGGAAAAGAACATATTGCAAGAGCAGCAGCAGTTTCAGCAGGTGATGATGAAATTGG
>JAVBUZ010000195.1:0-9496 GCA_031554725.1 Lachnospiraceae bacterium
AGAGTGTGGTAAATGTGAACAGCATTGCCCACAAGGTATCGAAATCCGCAAGGAACTTAAAAATGTAAAAAAACGTTTCGAGTCTCCAGTATATAAGCTAGTTGCATGGATTATTGGTTTTCAGTACCATTAAGATATTGAATAAAATAAAAAGCTGATTTGTTTTTAATCACTATAGTATCTCACGTTAAAGGAAATTTAGTTGTCTTTTGATGAGGGGCTGTTAGAATCCGCTGGTGCTTAATCTGGTAGTTTCAGATTTTATGCACCACTGCGGATTCTTCCAAGCGCGAGCGTGCCCCAAATGAAAGACCAACTAAATTTCCTTTAAAGTGAAAACTATATATTAAAACAAATCAGCTTTTTGATTTTAATTAATAACTTAGTGCCCATAAATTTTTAATCTGATGAGACAAGGTATTATAATCCCACTGCTGACTGCTTGTACTTTTGCGGTTTGGGTCATTGACGAGAAAACCATTTTCATCATAGTCATAGATGAGAATAAAGTGACCGGTGGTGGTAAAGTCGCCAGGTTTCATGCTGCAAATGATAAGGCTACCGCCGTCAAGGTAACTTTCCATAGTAGATTCACTTAGGGATATTGTAGCACCAGTAAGACCAAGCTGGCTGACGCCTTCTGTCCAGAGGCTCCAGCTAGTGCCTCCTGTGGTATAATATCCATTCTTTTCGCAAAAGGTCGCCATGCTTCTTGGATTCATGGTATCGTCGCCTGTAAAATATAAATAGGCCATGGTAAGGCAGGTAGGTCCGCAACCGGAAAGACCAATGCAGCTTTTGCCATAGGAATTATACCCCCAGCGTTTGTCCCATTGCATTAGCAAGGGGACTTTTTCACCTGCTAATTCAGTGGATAAATCAATCTCATCGTACATATAGGATTCACGATTTTGATAATTAAGAACAAAATCTTTTGCTTCTTCATTTTTTTCTAAAAGCTCTAAAAATTCTTTGGGATATTCTTGTGGAACCTCCAATTGCTCTGAAATGTTTGCCGTGCGATGCTCATTTACAAAGGAAAAGATATAAGGCGCATATTTATACGCTGTAGTACCAAGATAAAAAAAGAAAAATATTGTTACACACGTGTTTATGCAGGTTTTAATAAAATGCAGAACGGGATGCTTTCTTTTTCGTCTTCGCTTTCTTGCTTGGGGGGCTGTAGTTTGATTGCTCATATGTATCCATCCTTTCAACTGAAGTCATTATACGAAATTACGAAGAAGGATTCTTTATTATTTCATAAGGAATTTATTAAGACTTTTTGAAGAAATTATGGTATTATATACATTATTGCTTGAAGGAGAGTTAAGTTGAAATATATAGATAAATATAAATGGTGTATTCTTTTAGGGGTCTTGTTACTTCTCATTTTGGTAGGAAGCATATATATTAGGGTCTTCCATTCTACAAGAACGGTAAAGGAAAATATCAATGAAAATATACTGCTTGAGCATAAGCAGATGATAGAAATGTTTAATGCACATGAACTAATACCAGCCCTAGGTTATCCTTATACAGGGGATAATGTGGATAGTGCACCAGGGTATATTGAAAGCATAATGGCAATTATTTTTAATAACTATACATATGAAAGTGCAGACAAGATTGAAGAGGACGAGCCAGCCTTTAGTTTCTACATTTATCAGGATGATGAAGAGAACAAGCAGCTAATGGAGTATGCCACGGTCTATGTATTTGAAGGAGAAATACAGGTGCAGTATCTTAGTGGTGCAGTATGCTATAGGGACAGCGCAGCTATAGAGCTACTATTAGCTTTAAACATTGAATTTTTCACAGAAGAAAATGATGCTTTTATAGAAGAATCACCAGCGCTACTTGATGATATTATCTTTTTTATAGGAGCTAGTGAGAAAAGCATCTTGAGTGCGCAGGAAGCCGATACCTATTATAAGCAAAGAAAAGACGAGAATTGGAAATGTGTGAATAAAAAAGATGCAGAGACCGCTCTTTGTGCACTAGGGGAAGCAAAGCAGGGGGTTGTCCTTGTGGGAGAAAATAGTGGAACAGAAGTACACTTTTTTGATAAATACATGCTTGTTATTACAGAGGATAAGGTAGCCCATTTTTTAACAAATTTAGAAGGCTATGAGAATTAGGAAATGGTGTTATTCAGCTAAATATACTTCGAAAAAAGATGTGGCGAAAGGGGAACGTGACATGGAAAAGGAAGAAAGAATATTGGCATATATTTCGCACGAGATAAAAGCGCCTATTGCAGGTGCATATGAAATGCTAAACCAGATAAAGAAAAAAGCACAGATGACCAATGTAGAAGAGGTGGGACATGTTCAAGAAACCTTGAATTATACCATGGGAGTGATTGAAGATGTGCTTCATCTTCTAAAATTAAAGCAAGATAACATTATTTTGCAAACCCAGGCTTTAAAGTTAGAGGAAATAGTAGAACAGTCTTTAAAAATGCAAGAGGCTTTGTGTAAAAAAAAGGGAATTGCATGTTCGGTGGAATACTTCGGAGCGGGTTACCGTTATTTATATACCGATAAAAACTGTTTGCTTCAGATTTTACTTAATCTAATTTCAAACGCTGTCAAATATACGCCTAGTGGTGGAAGGGTGGCAGTAAGAGTATATCAGCGCATTATTGAAGAAAACCGTGAACTTTTACAATTGGAAATTGAGGACAATGGGGTAGGAATGAGCGAAGAGTTCCTAAAGGAGGTTTTTTCCCCCTTTATGATACGTGAGGATGTACCATTGCAAGGAACTGGACTCGGATTAACCATCGTGAAGCTCTTAGTAGAAAAATTAGGTGGAAACCTAGATGTAAAGAGTCAGGAGTGGAAAGGAACAATTATAAACTTTTCGGTAGAGCTGGATGGAGCAGATGAATTTTGGGAGCGAAAAGAGGCTATAAAGGAGGAACCGGGGACAGAAGCTTGCTGGCCATGCTATGAAAACAAAAGGGTCCTTCTAGCAGAGGATGATGAGGTCTATATGGAGCTTATGAAGAACCATTTAGAGGAAGTAGGAATTGAAGCTGATAAAACCTATGATGGAGATGAGGTAATTGATATTTTTACGCAGGCACAGCAGGGATACTATCAGATGATTTTTTTAGATATGAATTTGCAGGAAGTAAGCGGCTTTGAAGCAGCAAAAAAAATACGTGAGTTTGAAAAGAGAGGCACTACAAGAATTCCCATTGTTGGCGTTAGTGGCTATATAGATTCTTATCGTTCACAGGAAATGTATAATGAGGTAATTGATGGTTTTTTGCTAAAGCCATTAAGTAAACGGGATTTATATGAGGTGCTAGGGAAGTATTTAGGTGATCAGGCGTGAAGGAAAAAAGAAAAAGTAAAAGGAAGAATCAGCTTGTCTGTGGAGTGGGGATTCTAACAATCGTCTTGGCTTTATTTTGGATATTTACCATGTTCACGCAGGCAAAATCATATTTCGGGGCGGCAGTCCAAATATGGGATGAGGGCTGGAGTTATGAAGCAGAAAGTGGGAGGACTGGTATTTTACAGCTTCCGGAAGATATAGAGCTTGATGTGGATGAAAAGGTAGTTCTAAGGAATATTATTCGGGCAGAGGAACGCAATCTTGGAATTGCTTTTCAGACAACTTATCAAAGAGTGCAGGTAAATGTAGATGGAACCATGGTATATGAACTTGCTACCTACAACACCGGCGCTCATGAAGAGGCACCTACTTGTGGGTGGAATTTTGTGGAGCTTCCACAGGATGCCTATGGAAAAGAAATAGAAATCATTTTATCCTCGCCATATAAGGTATATACAGGTATACTTCCCAGTATAAAGCTGGGAACGATGACATCCTTGCTTATAGAGAATAAAGAATATTATCGCTATAGTTATTTGATTGACATATGGTTAATCATCTTGGGAGTGCTCTTACTAGTTGGAGCCTATCACTTTAGAAACAATGAAAAAAATTTCAAGAATTCCTTGTTCTTGGGATTGACGGCGATTATGACCGGAATATGGCTTCGCACAGGAACCATCAATCAGATAATACTGATTGATTACTACAGGGCTATGACCTATTCTTTTATTGCATTTTATTGCATGCCTATATTCTTAAGTCTTTTTTATGAGTCTTATTTGGGAGATCTTTACGGCTGCTTAAAAAAACTCCGGGTAGCGTGTATTATAAGTGCGTTTCTTTCCTTTCTTTTGCAGATTGTAGGAGTGGCGGACCTAGTACAAATGGTGTGGTTTAGTCAAGCGCTACTACTGTTAATCTGCGTTACAATAGTCCTTATTGTAATGAGAGAATATAGGAAGGGACTCTGCATTAGAAATATATGGGGAAGCATTGTTTTAGTTTTTATGGTGATTGTTGAGTTTTGCAATACATATTTTTCGCCAGCGTTAACCAGTGGTTTTTATGCTAGAACAGGAATTGTAATATTCTTTATGCAATTAGGTTTTGATATTGTACTTCAATATGAAAAGACAGAGCAGGATAATGCAGAGAAGCGCAGAATGCTACAAAGCACAAGAATGCATCTGATGCTAAGCCAAATACAACCACATTTTATTTTTAATACCTTGGGAGCCATTCGAATCATGATAAAGACCAATCCAGATATGGCCTATTCGATGATTTATGATTTTTCTAAGTGCTTAAGGGCCAATTTGAACTCTTTGGAGCACGAAGAAGCAATTCTTTTCGCAGAAGAAATAAAGCATGTAAAAGCATACACTAACATTCAAAAAATAAGGTTTGCAGATACTTTAGAGGTGGCATTTGATATACAAGTAGACGGCTTTTTGGTACCACCGCTGTCTATTCAGCCACTTGTGGGAAATGCCATTACCCATTGGCTTAGAAAGGGAAAGGATGCGGGTTGCGTTACCATAAGAAGTAGAGAACTTGAGCGGGAGTTCATGGTAGAAATTGAGGACAATGGAGTAGGTTTCGAAACAAAATTGCTAGGGGAAGATGAAATATATCAAGGGGATGAGGAAGACTTAACGTCAGGAATTAATCAAGTGCGCTATAGAATTTACAAGTCTGTACAAGGGCGGATGGAAATAAAAAGTGCATTAGGTAAAGGAACCTGCGTAACCTTGTTTTTTCCCAAGATGAGGTAAATGGGATGAATATTATATTAGTGGATGATGAAAAATGGGCAATAGATCAGTTCGAGCTAGAATGCCAAGGCATACCCAATGTGGATGTGGTTGGTAAATTCGACGATCCAAATGAGGCTTTAAAATTTGTAAAGCAAAGCCGTGTTGAGGCGGCATTTTTGGATGTAGAGATGCCTAAGATGAATGGAATTGAGCTTGGTAGGAGATTAAAAGAACTACAGCCAGAAATTGTTATTATCTATATAACTGGCTATTCGGAGTACATAAACGAAGCTATTTTATCAGTAAAGGCGGATTACTATATCTTAAAGCCATATAATCGGGAAGACATTGAGGAGATAATGGTCAGAGCCACATTATTATGTGCTAGACAAAAAAAAGCACTTAGTATCCAAACTTTTGGACATTTTAATGTTTTTTATAAAGGGCAAATTATTCATTTTACCAATGCCAAGGCGAAGGAACTTCTTGCCTTATGTGTAGACATACAGGGCGGAACCCTTACCATGGAAAGGGCAATTAGTATTTTGTGGGAAGATAGGGAGTATGATGCCAAGGTAAAGAGTCTATACAGAAAGGCTGTTATTTATCTAAATTCTTTGTTTCGTGAATATAATGAGTTTAAGATTTTTGAAAATAACAGAGGTGCTTGTCATATCAACAAAGAGGAAGTGACCTGTGATTATTTTGACTATTTAGATGGAAAAATAACTCTAGGTCATGAATTTACAGGTGAATATATGTATGATTATTCATGGGCAGAGGAAACAAATGCATATTTGTATGTAAATAGTCAAAAAAAGTCGACTAAAGTTGCACTTTGGTAGCACTAAATATGTTTTAATACAAAAGAACTATTTAGTCAGTAAGTAGTTTAAATAAGGGGGAGATAGTGTATCTGGTTAAACACGATATAGTGATGTACATTATTCTCAAAAAACTCTATGCATAGGGATGTTCGGCAATAGCAGCTTTATGTATTATCCACAATAAAGAAAAGAGGTAGGCCAATGGTCTACCTCTTTTTTTGTATTAGGCTCTTGCTTTTAATTTTTCCTTGTCTAAATACATATTTTTATCTGCAAAGTCATATAGGTCTAGGTAATTTTTTTCATTAAGGTGATCGGAAGTAAAGCTATATCCTAAGGCTATCTCAAGAGGATAATTTTTACTAGCGTCCATAGCTGCTATGGACTGTCTAAAATCTAAAATAAGGGTTTCAATAAGAGGAGGATTAGTATCTCTAAGGATACAAGCAAACTCATCTCCACCAATGCGGTAGCAGGTACCAAAGTTACCAAACACCGAATGAATACAATCAAAGGCAGACTTTATGGCATCATCGCCAGCCAAGTGCCCCAGACTATCATTGATTTCTTTCAAATCATTAAGGTCAAAAAGGATTAGAGCCGTATTTTTCTCTTTTTTATTCTTATAAATCTCATTTAGCTCTTCCATATATGCATTTCGGTTTTTTCCTAAGGTAACTAAATCAATATAAGCAAGACGCTGGTAATAAAGCTGTTCCTTCTTTTGAGAGGAAACTTTTTCAATCTTTGATACCGATTCAAAACAGATAATCAGAGTTACGATTAAATAGCCAATTCTCAAGTAACCAGTAACAACAAACCTAGAGGCGGTAAGATTATACTCTAAAATCTCCATTCCTGAAAAGAAAAAGAAAATAGCTAGGGTACGAAGAATTTTTAAGGTGTCCTTACTTCTAAATTTAATGGCTTCATAGAGACTTATAATAATTAAGGATATGATGCCGAAGGCTAAAGTCAGGTGATGAATCCATAGAGACTGAGAATAGGTGTAAATGTTTAAAAAATGCATTAAGGTACAGACTATAAAATCAAAGCTGAGAATATAAAAAATAGTATGAACGACCTTTTTGCAGATAGTGCTGTGGAAATTGCATGCTTGTTCAAAGAATAATACAAAAGGAATAGGAAATAGCCAAAGTGCCATTAGGTATGTAAGGGTTACAAGTGATAAATTGCTTATAAAAAATTGCAACATTCTAGATTCGCCCAATAGCCAAAGGGAGAATAAAATAGAAAATTCGGAAAAATAGAGTAATGTATCAATCTCATAATTTCTTCTTTTGAGGGAAGCACTTAAAATGAGAAGAAAAATGCCAAAGCTAAGTAGGAAAATATCAAAAATAAAGACGGTACCGTGTTCTTTGAAAATAGAAAGGAAATTTCCCATGCAGCTTGCGTAGGAAATCTCTCTAACAAGGCCAGCATAATTTTTATAGGGCGAATTTAATACAATGGAAATGTTTTTTCCAGCGTAAGCGTCTGATAATTCAACTAAATTCCAAATACTTCCTAGAGCTTTTCCGGGAAAAGTAATTGGGTCGATGCCACGTTCATATATTAATTCATCTTCAATATAGACACGAATGGATTGATGAGATGTACGTATAAGAAGCGATGCATCGTTTACGAGTGTACTAGGAAGTGTATTGTGGACAACACAATCCTCACTGGGTGCTATCGACAAAGTGATAGGAAGGTCTATTTCAACTTCAGTACCATCCATGTCAAAGGTCCATGGCGTTTCTAAAGAAACTATGCTATCGGTACTAAGTGAAAGTGGAAAGTTCATATACTTTATCGCTAATGTAGCTAACAAAATAAAGCCAATAATCATACATAAATAGTTAACATAGATTTTTAAATTTTGTTTCATGACGATATCCTATCTGCGCTCCCCCACACGCATATAAATAGGGGATGTTGAAAGTGTTTTTCAACTTTACACACTATGCCACATAAATTAATAAAAAATAATTATATCACTTGAGAAGTCAAACAACAATAAGAAGTTGAAGGATTTGACGAAATATAATATAATAAGCTATAAGTGCTTTTCAAAATAGAGGGTTACATGAATATGAATGATAAGACGATTCTTGAAGAACTTGAACAAGCCAAGATTATGGCTGAAAGAGCTAATAAGGCAAAAAGTAATTTTTTGTCTAATATGAGTCATGAGATTAGAACTCCGATGACGGCGGTTATGGGATTAATTGAGATTGCGTTAAAATCCAATGATATGGATCATATAAAGAGCTGCCTGACCAAAATGCAGGCATCTTCTTTTCATATGCTCAGCTTGCTCAATGATATTTTAGATATGTCTAAGATTGAATCCGGTAACTTTGAGGTTGTGAAGGATGCTTTTAACTTGGACAAGATGTTAGCAGATCTTATGATTATTATAGGAACCAAGGCCAATGAAAAGGAACAAGAAATTTTAATCCAAGTAGATAAAGAGGTACCTAGGAAGCTGATAGGAGATTCTATGAGACTTTCTCAAGTAATCATGAATTTATTATCAAATGCCATTAAGTTTTCTGGTAATCAGAAGAAAATATATATGAGTATTTCACTTATCGAGCAGATTGAGAACGAAGTGTTTTTGAGAATTTCGGTAGCAGATGAGGGAATCGGTATTGAGGAAGAAAAATTAGATCTTATTTTTGATTTTTTTAGGCAGGCGGATAGTAGCATCACAAAGCGTTATGGTGGAACCGGTTTAGGTCTATCGATATCTAGAGCTATTGTAGAAAAAATGGGTGGAACCATTCGCGTAGAAAGCAAATTAGGTGAGGGAAGCAATTTTTACTTTACGTGTCGGCTGGATGCGATGGTAGAAAGCGATGGTGCTTGGTCTAACCCTGGAAAAATTATTGTGGTGGATGATAGTAGGCTGACACGAACCTTTGTAAAAGATATGTTGGAAGAACATGGACTAGCTAACATAACAGCAGTTTCAGGGGAGGAAGCATTAGACCTATTATATTGTCAACCCAAAGATGATCCAGTTAAGGTTGCTTTAATTGATTATAATCTTCCTGGAATCAACGGAATTGAAACGGCAGAAAGAATCTTAAAAGAGATTATGCATCCGCCAGTGGCCGTGCTTATGTCTATGAGTGAGATGCTTAGCGTTGCTGAAAAGGCAAAAAAAGCAGGGATTAGATACTTCTTGCAAAAGCCTGTACTTGAGACTGCCCTAGAAGGGGTATTATCTGAAATTACAAGCAGTGTGCAGGAACAGGAAGAGACACAAAAACAGGAAGATTTTGACTTTACCGGAAAGAATATTCTTCTAGTAGAAGATATCGAGATTAATAGAGAAATTGCTAGATTTATTTTAGAAGAGGTTCATGCCAATATTATTGAAGCAGAAAATGGTCAAATGGCTGTGGACATGTATATGGAAAACCCTACGAAGTATGATTTGATTTTTATGGATATACAGATGCCAGTTCTGGATGGATATTCCGCGACCAGGGCAATTAGAGCCTGTGGAATTCCAGGTGCTGAAGAAATGCCAATTGTAGCAAT
>JAVBUZ010000263.1:0-3247 GCA_031554725.1 Lachnospiraceae bacterium
TTCATCGCTTTCTTATCAATTACTTTATTAACTTTATTTACGTCAATTTTTCATATGCTGTGAATACCGTAGAATGGTTATTTCTACTTATGCGCTAAAAGTATACAAATATAAAAAATACATTAGGAGGATTTGAATGGAGAATGACAATATTGTGGTTGTGCTTGATGAAAAAGGGCACAAGGTAGTGGTAATTAATAATATTATGTTTTATGGAAAGAAAAATATCTCGTGGAATGAGGTTGAAGAGTATTTGAAAAGGTATATTGGAGATATCATACTGGTAGCAGATACAGAGGAGGAAGTACATATTGATAATGACTTTCCCGATGACTTTAAAGGCTCAGAAGATACAAGGAGAGCGATGGGGGCAAATGCAAAGTCAAAAGCAAATTCAGTTCAGGGAATTAATAAAATGATACACATTTCCAGAAAACTATCTCAAACAGAGAATAAAAAAGAGAAGAATGAAAAGAAAGCGAGTCGGGGATGGTATCGCTATTTAACGAGATTTGCATTGCCGATAATCATGGATGAAAAGAATATTTCTCATTATAATGTTTATTTAGCAACATTGATTGTAAGAGTTGATAAAAACGGAATTCTATATTTATATGATGTAACAAACGTAAAAAAGGAAGGCAGTGAGTTATTTGATCTATAGAGAATAGGATACCTTGCTACAGTAGTATTTAAACAAAAAAATAAGAAGCGTGCACCCCGCCTTAGTGACAAGCACTTACGGTATAAACCAACTTCTTACAAAAGTAAGTATAAAGGCAGTATTTGATTGCGTCAAGCAAAATAATCAAGTTTTTTCGTCAGCAATTTGTTCCAGGTATTCATATTCTTTAGAGGTAAAGGTTAAGTAAGGCACTACGGACATAGCAATAACGAAAGTACGATTCCTAAAGAGCAGTTTTGAAAAACGTTAGTGCTTAGAACCTGTAGTGTAGGTTCTTATGCACTATTACGTTTTTCGCTAAGCGTGAGCGCCTGCTCGGAGGAATCGTACTTTCGTTATTGCAATTCCTAATCCCTAACTTACTCCCTAATCCCTAACTTAATATTGTCTTATTTTTTATTTTGGTATATACTAACAAGGTAATTTAGAAACAGCAAAGATAATAAAGTTTAGGAAGGTACATCAATATGGCATTATTAGAACAGTGGAGAGATAAGGCTTATTCAGAAACAGCAGATAAAGCAGCATTACAGAATCTATGGTCAGCATATTTTCAGCAAGAAAAAGAGATTTATGCAGAAATCTTAAAAACTCCTAAGAAGGCAGTAAAAGGAACGGTAAAGGATTTAGCAGATAAATTTGACGTTAGCGTTATGACCATGACAGGATTTTTAGATGGAATTAATGATAGCTTAAAGAAACCAAATCCAATCGAAGAGATGGAAGAGGACACAGAAGTAAGTCTAGGATATGATACAGAGTTACTTTACAAGAACATGGTAGCAGCAGAAGCAGACTGGTTATATGAATTAGAAGAATGGGATGCTATCTTTGATGAAGATAAGAAAAAAGCTCTTTACAAAGAACAAAAATCTTCTACTACTATTGTAAAGGGTGATAGAATTTATCCAAATGATCCATGTCCATGTGGTAGCGGCAAGAAATATAAAAAATGCTGCGGTAAGAATGCATGATCAGTCGAGTAGACGATGCAGTAGCAATGTTTGAAGAAGGCTATAACTGTGCCCAAGCGGTGTTTGCAACTTATGCAGATCTTTTTGGTATGGATAAAGAAACAGCGTTAAAGGTTTCCTGCTCTATGGGTGGCGGAATGGGTCGCATGAGAGAAGTATGCGGTACGGTTTCGGGCATGTCACTACTTGCAGGGTTAAAGGAAGGAAATATTGACCCCAAGGATCAAGAGGCAAAAAGAGCCAACTATGAGCTCGTTAGACTTATGGCAGATAAGTTTAAAGAAGAAAATGGAAGTATTGTATGCCGTGAGCTGTTAGGTTTAGAAACAAGGGAAGCAAGTGCTGCACCTGAAGAAAGAACCAAGCAGTATTACCAAAAAAGACCTTGCAAGGAACTTGTTGAGCAGGCAGCCCGAATTGTTGAAGAGATATTATTTATAGAACAATAAAATACAAAAAAAGCCATACCTAACAATTTCATTTAGGCATGGCTTTTTTTATAATTTAGTTACAAGTTGATATACTATGTTTTAGTAGACAAATGGGAGGTTAACAAAATGCAATACGGACATTTTGACAACGAAAAGAGAGAGTATGTAATTGATCGCGTGGATTTACCTACATCGTGGACAAATTATCTAGGTGTAGAGGATATGTGTGTGGTAGTAAACCATACAGCCGGCGGGTATATGTTTTATAAGTCACCAGAGTATCATCGTGTGACCAGATTTAGAGCTAATTCAGTTCCAATGGATAGACCAGGGCACTATGTATATTTAAGAGATAATGATAGCAAGGATTACTGGAGTGTTTCTTGGCAACCAGTAGCTAAGCCACTTGACCAGGCAAAATATTCATGTAGACACGGTATGTCATATACTACATACGAATGTGACTACAACAATATTAAAGCAGAGCAAACCTTGGTAGTTCCAAGAGGAGAAGCCCTAGAATTATGGGATGTTAAAATTAAAAATAATGACACAAAGCCTAGAAACTTGAGTGCTTTTAGCTATTGTGAATTTTCTTATCATATGATTCAGTCGGATAATCAAAATTTCCAGATGAGTCTTTACTGCGCAGGCTCTTCCTATAGAGACGGCGTAATTGAACATGATTTATTTTATGAAGAGTTCGGTTATCAGTATTTTACTTCTAACTTTACTCCCGACGGATATGATTGCCTAAGAGATAAATTTTTAGGACTTTATCACACAGAGGACAATCCAGTAGCAGTTATAAATGGACAATGTTCTTCTTCAGAAGAGCTTGGAAACAATCACTGTGGTTCTTTACAAAAAAACATTACTTTGCAGCCAGGAGAAGAAATTCGTTTGGTATTTATGCTTGGCGAAGGAAATCGTGCAGAGGGTCTTAAGGCACGTGAAAAGTTCAGCAATTTAAGCAATGTAGACAAAGTATATGAAGATTTAAAAGCGTTCTGGAATAACAAGTTTTCACAGTTACAGATCCAGACACCTAACGATGGTATGAATACCCTTATTAATACATGGACACTTTATCAGTCAGAAATTAATGTTATGTTTTCTCGTTTCGCTTCCTTTATTGAGGTTGGCGGTAGAACGGG
>JAVBUZ010000160.1:0-3063 GCA_031554725.1 Lachnospiraceae bacterium
ATACATTTCTCGCACACCCAAAATGGCGTTAGCGGTTAATGCGATAACTGGAACGTCATGGCATAGATAATCAGAATCGCCATTCATTTCTTTTAAATGGGTTAAGGTTTCCAGGCCATCCATATCAGGCATCATATGGTCTAAAAAGATAAGATCATAATGCTTTTCTTTTACCCTTTCCAGACAAGCCGTACCGCTGGTGAGGGTGTCTACATTGGCTTTGGTTCGTTTAAGAAGTCCCTTGATAACGGAAAGGTTTACGAAATTGTCATCTACAACCATAATGTTAGCACTAGGGGTGGTAAAGGCAACCTTGCTTATTTCTCGGCTGCTTAAACGGGAAAAAACTAGCTCACATGGGCCAAGAGGCTTGCGGTTTAATACTTTTTGCTTTATGCGAACAGCAAAAATGGAACCTTCGCCATGCTGACTTTGTACAGTTATTTCGCCGTGCATTAATTCCACAAACTTTTGAACAATACTTAACCCAAGTCCACTGCCAACAATGGAGTGGTTTTTCTTTTCATCAAGACGCTGAAAGACTTCAAATAAATGTTCAATATCTTCTTCGCGAATACCAATGCCCGTATCTTTTACCTGAACAATAAGAGTAAGAATATCATCATCAACAGCTTCCCAATCGAGGGAAAGGGTAACGGAGCCTTTTTCGGTATACTTTACAGCGTTGTCGAGTAAGTTACTGATAATTTGGCGAAGACGAACCTCATCTCCAAAAAGCTGAAATGGAACAGTTTCAGAGACCGAAAAACATAATTCTAATCCTTTGTCCTCTGCTTTTACATTGATAATATTTTTCAAATCATTGATTAGGCTTCCTAAATCATATGGTGCTTCGATAAGCTCCATTTTACCGGACTCAATCTTAGAAAAGTCTAATATATCATTAACAATAGAAAGGAGAGACTTGCCGGCACTTTTAATATCCATGGCATATTTTAAAATTGCTTCTGAGTCCGCCTCTCTTATAATCATTTCATCCATACCAAGAACAGCATTGATAGGAGTACGTATTTCGTGGCTAATTTTGGCCAAAAACATACTTTTTGCCTTATTGGCTTCATCGGCACGTAGCCTTTCTTCACCTAGCTGAGTGATGCTGTTCATTTTATCGGTTAAATCTTGAACGGCGACAATGTAACCGATAGTGTCGCCATATTCATCCACAATTCTATTGATATTTAACTTGCAGTAGGCGTTGTTGGTGTTACATTTTGCCTCGATTTCACAGCTATCAGTGGTGCTACTTAAAGCATCCTTATTTACATGAAATAGCTTGCCAAGGTAAAAGTTCTCAAAGTTTTCTAATGGCAAATGCAAAAACTTTGTGGCACTTGTATTTACAATTTTTAATTTTTCATCTACGTCAAATAAGAGAACAGGAGTATCTAAAACATAATATATGTAGCTAGAAAAATTATCCATAGTCATCTGAGAGCGATCAAAGAATTTCAATACCTGATAAAGCATAATGACTCCAACGGCTTGTGTTAAGCTGCTTCCAGGAAAGGCACCGATGCCCAAGGTAGGGAAAATGGTGTCTAGAGCCATACCAAAAACAATAACCAGTTCGCAAATGATGAGCTGTCTTGCCATTTTCTTTTGGCGTTTACGCTTGCTTTTTTTCCACATGATACAAATCATCAGCAACATATGGATGGCAATAATAACAGCATATAGGGAATAAATGGTGTCTCCATAATCACCCTTAAATTCATAAGACATGCCAAAGCTTGCCATTTTAAAGGTAATAGCATTTGGTCTGACGGTAAGCGGAAAGACAAAGATGCCAAGGAGAGAAAAATATTTAATATAGAGCTTCCAAGGGCCATGAATTTCGGTCCAAGAAGCCATAAGAAAGGTTCCGAGAATCAAGTATGCAAAAACGCCAACCATACCAAACGAGCGCCAGTAGTAAGCCTTAATCTCAGAGGTTTGATTTAAAACCATGCTAAAGAAAAAGCTCCACCAAGTGCTGGCAACACTGAAATAGAAAAACAGCCTGCGATCCTCGCGATTTTGCCGTTCTCTTATAGATACCTTAAAGCCTAAAAAGGCTGTTATAACACCAAGACCAAATAAAATGTAAGAAAGCGTGTTTATCATAACCGATTCTTTTGCTCCTTTGGGTGCATAATTGTAATAACTATTATATAACAACTAGGACTAATTTACTATATATTAAGATAAAAAAGCTGAAGAGAGTAAAATTATGTGATAAAATGAAAAGTGGAAGGTTATATAAAAGGAGGGATTGATATGGCGGAATATTTATCACCAGGTAATTATGTAGAAGACTTTGATTTTGGAATCAAAGCAATGGAAGGTGTGGGAACCAGCACGGCTGGCTTTATTGGTATGGCTCAAAAGGGGCCGACGAAAGGCTTGCCGATACGAATTACTAGCATAGCAGATTATCAAAGAAATTTTGGAGGACATTTGCCAGAAGAGACATATGGAGAAATGCGATTTTTGTCCTATGCCGTAGAAGCGTTTTTTGCAAATGGCGGAAAGACTTGCTATGTGATGCGAGTAGGCCAAAAGGGAGCAGAGGAAGAAACAGGGGAATTGGTAGAAGCCGGGGAAGTGGCAGGGGAAGTAGCTGTTACTTTTGATGCTAATCTGTACATAGGCAAGGATGGAGCGCCAGAGAATAGAACTGGACTGGCAGCATTTGAGTCTATTTCAGACGTAAATATTATGGCGATACCAGGTATTACAGATAAAGCCTTGCAAAGAGAGCTAGTTGCACATTGTGAAAAAATGAAAAATCGTTTTGCGGTATTAGATATGCCTTTTGAAGCTAAGTCAGTAGCAGATTTGCAAGAATTCAGAGAAAATGTGGATACCAGCTATGCGGCCATGTATCATCCATGGCTTCAAAGCTATGATTCATTATTAAAGAAGAATATGTATTTTCCACCAAGTGGAGCAATGGCAGGTATTTATGCAAGAACAGACAATATAAGAGGTGTCCAGAAGGCGCCAGCAAATGAAGCAGTAACAAACTGTACAGGGCTTGCTGTTAATTATAATCAAGAAGAG
>JAVBUZ010000203.1:0-5893 GCA_031554725.1 Lachnospiraceae bacterium
ACACACAAGATGCCTTTTATACATCAACATATAAAGGCAGCCAGGTATGTACCGCACTAAATGGTATCTTCGATTTAGGGTTAGATAAGAAATATTACCTGCCAAAAGAGTTAAATAAGAAAATAACAAAACTTTTAAAATGATATTTCCATACAACATTTTTAAAATTCAAAAAGAGAAGAAAACCCAGCATCTATGCATGGTTTCTTCTCTTTACTAATTCCCAAGTGTCGAAAACGGGAGTATAGCAAGAGAATGGAAGGTTTACAATATTTATTCTTCAATTTTAAGTAATTAATCTGGATGTACACGGTACAATTTGTAAACGCGCATATTCAGATATGTGTCATGCATGATGATACTCCTTTGCTTTCTCCAAGATAAAATTCAACGATTCGTCCGCAATCCGGGGAATGTGCGCCGCAAGTTCAGCGCTGATTTCCATATTGAATACGGGAGCCTCAGCTTCAATTGCAATTGTAAAACCTGAAACATAGGATCTATGGCGGATTATCAAATGAAACAGGCTCTCTTCGTGCTGGTGGTATAGTTCGGTAGAGGTCGGCAATAGTTGCTCAAGGGGAATAAATGAAACTGTGCCAATTGGGTTTCTCTGTAATGCCGCATCAAGGACAAACAGCAGGTCTCCATCCTCGATTTGGCTCAAAGCATAATAGGCATCCGTTTCTCCAAAAATGACAGTAATACCGACTGCTCGCAGTTTATAGGCAAGTGTTTCTAATACAGCAATCCCCACCGCATCATCGCCCATGAGCCGATTGCCCAGCCCAATACATTTAACTGCCATATCACAGCACCTTGATATCAAATGGAGCAACTGTGTCGCTGATGATATGCGTCGCGCAGGAAACGCAGGGGTCAAAGGAGCGGACAATTCTCCCGATTTCCACCGGTTTGTTGACGTTTTGGATGGAGGTGCCAATCAGCGCCTGCTCCACCGGGCCGCGAAGCCCTTTTTCATCCGCAGGGGAGAGGTTCCATGTGCTAGGGCTGATAATGCCGTAGTTTTGTATCCGGTCGTCGGTTATTGCGAGCCAATGACCCAATGCGCCTCTGGTGGTGTCTATCAATCCCTTACCTCTTTTGTAGCCGTATGTGTCAAGCCCTGTTCGGTTTTCTGGCGGGGAAAGTGCGATATGCTTCAGGAGTTCTTCGGCAATCCCGATTACTTTCCGCAGCTCCAGCATCCGGGCCACAGTTCGAGCCATATAGGAAATGCCGCCTCGATATTCGCCGCTGATGATCATACGGGCAAGTGGACCGACCTCCATCGGACGCCCATAATAGCGGGGGGCTTTGATGAAGCTGTAGCCGCTCGCCTTGTGCACGTTTTCCTGAGATGGCGGGTTTTCCGGGGGACTTGCCTCAGATGTGCCAACATACCAGGCGTGCTGCACGTTTTCAGTGATATAGTCTGAAGAAAACGGAAACAGTTTACCATCCATATAAACGGAGGGCTTCACATAGAATCGTCCGTCATGATATGAGTCAAAAGCGCCATAGGTCATGAAATTCCCATAACTGGCCCCGCATCGGAATCCCTCGGCATAATATTTTGCGATGACTTCGGTGTCCGGCAGCACAACGCCGTCAACAAATGCCCGAATATCGGTCAACGATGATTGCAGTTTTGAAGCATCGGTTATGTCCAAACTGCTTGTCGTACCGCCAACACATATTCCGTGGCTGTGAGGAGCTTTCCCTCCCAACACGGCTTGTAATTCATGCGCAAGGCGGCTGTAGGAAATAGAGTCCATATAGTGTTCTGCCAGTTTTTTGTTGAGCTGGGCGGGCAGCCTGTAGTCGCCCTGATCCGTTTCACGCAAACTTATTTCAGGGATTTTCACGTAATCTGGCAGAGTGAACTGATAAAAGTGCCGAATATGGTTTTGTATATACTCAAAAGCGTGCATAAAATCCCGGAACATCAGGCTGTTTTCTGAGAGCGGCACGCCATAGGCGTCCTCCAAGGCGGAGGCCGAAGCTGTGGCATGGGCGATGGAGCAAATTCCGCAAATTCGCTCGGTAATGTATACAGCGTCCTGCGGTGGGCGGCCCTCCAGCATTTTTTCAAAGCCGCGGAACATCATGCCGCCGCTGCGTGCGTCCACGACCTTATGGTTGGAAACCTCAATCTCGATTTGCAGAGAACCGCTGATTCGCGTCAACGGGTTGATGGTGATTTTCGTGCTCATGTATGAGTTCCCTCCTTTGGACGGGATAGAAACGGCTCCATATCATCGGGAAAGCCTTCGTGCGCGCAGCCGATGCAGGAAGCGTTGTTGCCGATAGGCCAGTTTGCCTGATTGTTCCACTGGCGAACTGGGCAGTCTGTCCTTGTGCGTGGCCCCTTGCAGCCAACATGATACAGGCACGCTTCCTCGCCGAGATTTTGGGCAAAAATCCCTTTGTCGAAGTATGATCGTCTGGGACACCGGTCGTGAATGCTGATACCGTAAAACATGACTGGTCTATTTTTTTCGTCCAGTTCCGGCATACCATATAGAATGACATTGGCAATGACTCCTGCCACCCAGTCCGAATGACCCGGACACCCCGGTATTTTGATAATATCGCTTCTGGCTAAAAACTCGTCCACAGGGACGCATTCCGAAACATTTGGTGCGGCGGCGGAGACGCCACCATACGAGGCACAGGTTCCCACAGCGATGATATACTTTGCTTTTTCAGCGGCCATTTGCACCATCTCCTTCCCGGTTACCGGTCTGTTTTGGTAATTGGCAATGACGTTGTACATGCCGTTATCCCTGAGCGAAACCGCACCCTCCACAACCAAAAGGAATTTTGTATTCAAAGTGCTGAGAAAAGACTCAAAGGCCGCCTCTCCTTCAGCGGCCATCACGCTGTTAGAATATGTGATATTAATTACATCCTTCAGGAGATAAGCAAGGTCTGGCCGTTCGCCGTTCATCAGGGAGATGATGTTGCCTGCGCATCCGTTGGTTTCAAGCCAAATGAGATTCGGCTTGCTTTGTCCCTGTTTGTTTTTACAGCTTCCCTAATAAAAGTGTTTGCAGTCCGGTTCCTGGAAACGACAACCGGGCATTGATTTTCAGCCATAAGTTTCCCTCCGTACGTCTAATGATGCCATTCTTGATTCGTCATATTCAGATCCAAAGGAGCATAGAAAATAGATATATTTCATGTTTATTCTTGGGGGGCTATATATATGAATGGTCACTTTGAATTAAGGGGATCAGAGACAGCGTTAAACACTAGGGGCAATAGGAGTCCAGTGTTTTAGAGGGTTTCAGATAGCTATTCTGGTACTGACGGAAGCTAGGGGGGGCTTCCGCTTTTTGATACAAAAAAATCTTCCGAGGACGGCAATGTGAAAGCTACAATAAAGAAATAATGGAAAAAAATGGAAAAAAATAAATGGAAAAAAAAGTAAATATGTGTTACGATAATTAAAATTGAATTTTTTCAAAGATTTTTATTTTTATTGAAAATTATGGGAGGGAATGTGAATGAAAAAGGCTTTAGTATTTTTATCAGATTTCAGATTTTTAAATCCAGCTATAGAAAAGAAATGTAAAGATTATACAAAAATACTGATAGTACAAAAAAATAAATTTATTGAGACAAAAGAAAAGAGTGAATTATTTGATGCTATTTACAAGGTTGATGAAATTAATGACCTAAAAGAAATGGAAAATTTGATTGATATCATAAACAAAAAATATGAAGTTGTGCAAATAATTACTTCATATGAAATGACAGTTGATGTAGCAGGGTATCTACGAGATAGATTATCACTATCAGGTCTGTGCTATGAAACTAGTCTCAATGTGAGAGATAAAGTTAAAATGAAGACGGTACTCTCTAATGCAAAGATTCCTGTTGCACGTTTCCGTGAATCAAATTCGTTGCAAGACACACAAGCCTTCTTGCAGGAAGTAGACTTTCCAATTATACTTAAACGCCGAGCAGGTGCAGCCACAGAAATGACCTTTAAGGTGAAAGATGACAAAGAGTTAAAGGATATTTATTCAAAATATGACTTACCAAACTATATGGTTGAAGAGTATATTTCGGGAAAAGAATACCATATTGACACAATAATTCAAGATGGACAAATCATTTTTGCCTCTGTAGGCGGATATTTATCTAACTGCTTAGATTGTGTGCAAGGTTCGGGGAAGGTGGCCTCAATTATATATCCTCCAAAAAATATGTCAACGCCTTTGATGAAGCAACTGTGCGAGCTTAACCAAAAGGCTATTCAGGCACTTGGGGTAGATAATACTATCTGTCACGCAGAATATTTTGTTACATCATATGGCGATATTTATTTCGGTGAGGTTGCAGCCAGAATAGGTGGTGGGTCCCTTATATCTTCAACCATAGAAAGTATTTATAATATTGATCTTTATGAAAAATTTATTGATGTACATCTTGGAAGCAAAATTGAAATACCAGATGCTTCAAATCACTTTGCCGGCTTCATGTGTTTTGATTCAATGCAAGGGATCATTACCAAGATTTCAGAACCCAAAGACTTTAGCAGTATAGCCGGATTATATGATATTCAAATAGATAAGAAGATAGGTGATGAAATATTTAATCAGTTTAATACAGTCATACGGTGTGGGCATATAGTCATAGAAGATAAAAGTTTTAGTTCATTGGAGTATAAGTTATATAAAGCTGCTAATGAGTTTTTTGTTTGTGTAAAGTGATTACAGCTAGGAAAGGATATGTATGAATATTAAAAAACTCAATAAAAATCACTATTACATACTCACTGCTAATTTACTTGCCAATATTGGAAATGGTTTACATACAATGGCATTAGGAAGTTTATTATACAGCTATACAGGTTCATCGATTAGTTTCGGAGTGGTTTACATATTAGAAGCATCGGTAAATATTTTTTTGCAAATGTTTGCTGGTTCAGCCACTGACAATTACAAAAGTAAAAGCATTCTGTTAATTGCTGATTCCATTCGCGGGTTATGCATAGTTTTATGCTGTGCGCTTGCCTTTCTAACAAATAAGGTATTTCTATTTGTTACGATAATGACAATATTAATAAATATTGTAAAACCTTTTTCGCGTAGTGCGTCATTTGTAATAGTCACAAGAATGAGTAGCGACGGACAAGTAATTGAGAAATTTAACTCTGTTCAATCAAGTGTTATTCAAGCTGGCCAATTGATTGGCTTGACTCTTGTAGGAATATTGCTGCGCTTCATATCTCCATTTGCAATACTAATATTTGATGGGATATTCTACATTATTTCTGCATTTTTTGTGGGATTAATAGATTCAAAATCTCTTGCAATGGAGCTAACAGGGGAGAGGAGCAAAAAAATGTCAGTAAAACAGTTCATTGAAGAATGGATTGCTACAGGTAGAATATTGATTACGGATAAGGTCCTTTTGGTAATGCTGTTACTTACAACAGGTGATTATTTATTTGTTAACTTCTTTAATTTATCAATTGCACCTTTAGTTAGTATATACTTTAATAATAATTCTCTTTGGATATCAGTACTTGAAATGAGTTTTGCCATTGCTTCGCTTTTGCCAGGTGTTATTTTGGCATACCTAACTTATAAGTTTGAAAGGAAAAACATTCAAATTTTGATGATTACATTTTCACTATTGTCATTTATATTTATGGCCACTACACTTGGAAAAACATTTGCTGTCGTCCTGACTTTCACACTTGGCTTTGCTACAACAACTTCAAATATTCTACTATATACGAAGGTACAGAAACAAAGTCCTGCTAATATAAGAGGTAAAGTAGCATCATTAAGAAACATGTTGGTATCTCTTTTTACAATATTGTGTGTACCTATAGTAACAACCGCTCAGGACTCCAGTTTGAATTTGGGCTTTC
>JAVBUZ010000010.1:0-12514 GCA_031554725.1 Lachnospiraceae bacterium
GAAATAATTTCTTCTTCTGTTACATCATCCGTGTTCTTATCATCCTTCATTCCAAACACTTTAAGAATACATCTCACTGAAAAAGTAACTAACCAAGTAAGTGGGGTTATTACAATTGTTATGTAATAGACTAAATTAATACACGCATATGCCCATTTTTCTGGTGTCCTAGAAGCAAGCTTTTTAGGAAGCAATACTCCAAACGTAAGTAGTATGTATACTAAGAAAAAGAATGTTATAGCAACGGATCTCCAAATGCCTAAATAAAAGGCTCCCATAATCATATTAATAATTGTTACAATAAGCTGTAATGTATTAATGTATTCAGCGGGACTTGATATTAATTTCCCGAGTCTTATTGATTTTTTATCTTGATTTTCTGTTGCTCTTTTTTCAACGTCCTTTACATTTATTTGCGTAATAGCCGCTCCGAATCCGTAAAAAAACATATCAACTAACAGTAAAACAAAAAACAAAATCAAACTGGCAGTCGGACCAATCTCTTCCATACATATACTCCTTTTTATCTGTATAAAAATATTCGTAACTCTTAAAATATACCATTTCCTACTTTATCCGTCAAGAAACCACCATGTACCATTATGTATTAATTTCCAGACTTATCAGCAGTGCCTTATTAATCTTTTGCATAATGTCATTGTCCAAATGGCACACCTTATCTTTTAATCTTTTTTTATCTATGGTTCTAAGTTGTTCAAGCAATATAACGGAATCTTTGTCCATATCATATTCCTTTGCTGAAAGTTCAATATGTGTTGGCAATTTTGCTTTATTCATCTTGGATGTGATTGCTGCACATATTACAGTTGGACTATGTTTGTTTCCTACATCATTTTGTATAATTAACACTGGTCTAATTCCTCCTTGTTCAGAACCAATGACTGGTCTTAAATCAGCGTAATAAATATCTCCTCTTTTCATGACATGCTTCCCTTCTACATAAATCTGGTAGTATTATTGCCAGTTTATCTGAAGGTATTCAAAATTTATTCGAAGTAATGTAGTCTTGGAATCCTTTTTCCTAAATCACAAACTAGTTCATAATTAAATCTTCCAGACAATTCTCCTAAGAAATTAGCACTTATTTCTAACTGTCCATCTTTCCCAATAAGGGTAACCCTATCCCCTTCTTTAACGTCTTTGATGTCAGTAACATCAACCATCATTTGATCCATACACACCCTTCCTAATATAGGTGCCTTTTCACCTCTTATTAGAACATAGCCTTTATTAGATAAGCTTCTTGGATATCCATCGCCGTAGCCTACTGGCACCGTAGCAACCTTAGTTAACTTATTGGTAATATAGGTGCCACCATAGCTTATAGGTGAGCCTTTCGGCATATCCTTTACAAAAATAATTGTACTATAAAAAGACAAAGCTGGGCGAAGCATAATACCATTTTTTTGAACCTCATTTGATGGTTCTAAGCCGTATAAAGCAATTCCAGCTCTTACTGCATCAAGTCCAGCCTCAGGCATTTGTAGTATAGCTGCACTATTTGAACAATGCTTTAAAAGATTTTTCACACCTAATTCCCGTTCAACGCGGATTACAAACTGATTGTAGGTTGCCAATTGTTCTCTCGCACTGGAAACATCCTCCTCATCTGCCTTGGCAAAATGAGTAAAAATACCAACAACCTCTATTCCTTTTGTATTTATAGCTTTTTTTACAAATTCCAGACCTTCTTCGTCAGGAGATATTCCGATTCTACCCATACCAGTATCCACTTTGATATGAACCTTCATGGTTTTACCAACACTATTTGCTGCCCTTCCCATTTCCTCTAGCATATCTTCGCGAAAAACAGTAGTTTCAATTCCTTTTTCTGCCATCTCCTTATAAGCATAAGGAAAGGTATAACCCAAAATAATAACAGGCTTACTGACGCCAGTTTTTACGATTTCAATTGCCTCTTCTTCTGTTGCCACAGCAAAACCATAGATACATTCTAGATGCTCTATTGCTTTGACAATAGGTATTGCCCCATGTCCATAGCCGTCGGTTTTAACAACTGCTATTATCTTAGTCTCTGGTTGTATATGTTCCTTCATACTATTTATATTATTAACGATATTCTTGATATTGACTTCAATATATCCTCTCGCATATCTTTCTCTTTCTATGTTCACTCTAACACCAAGCCTTTCTATATTATTATACAGTATAATCTTTAAATAGTGCTTTGCTAATTTTCAATTTTAACATGTTATGCCATATAAAAAAAGAGCTGTTATGGTTAACAGCTCTTTTTGCCAATTTATTTAGCACTTTTTTCTGTGTCCTCGCTTTGCGCATCCACATTCTTAATTGGTGGTTTGGGTCTATGTTCTTCTGGATTATACTTTAAATCAAAAATACCAATTACATCCACCCCAAATATATCATGCATATAAGAATATAACTCGTGATTTTTTATTTCTTTTTCTTGCTTTCTTACCAGCTTCTTTTTAAGTTCGATACGAACCTCTGTTATCCAATTAGCAATTTCTACAATTTCTTCGGTATTGTCCTGAAGCTTATCATAGCAAACATCCATAGTTCTTAGCATTAGCTCATAGTTAGTAGCTTCTATTTCCTTGGGCAAGTCAAGAACTTCATCCTGATACTCTTCAAGCTTTTCATTGCATTCGTTTAATAAGCGTTTATTTTCTTCTACCTTTTCCTCTATAGAGGAGTCGGATTTCTGTTCCATTTCATCTCGAAGTGAAACAATCTCATCCATAAGGCGCTTTTTAATTTTTTTAATCTCTTTTAATTCTGTGTTCAGCTTTCCCTGACGTTTAAGCAAATCATTTAATTCTTTCTCTAGCTTCGCAATTGCCGGATTGCTTCCTGTTTGTGTAAATAATTTATGCCACTTATTATCCAGAGTAAGAATTGGAATCTTTTTACCTATAAGGGCCGTTTTATATACTTCCTCTTTTTTCCCCATTTCCCCACTCCTTATTTAATACAAGAGTCACACAAATTACTTGTTTTGTTCTTTGGTATATCTTTCTAGATTATAAGATAGTTTCATTAAGCTATCTGATAAATGTACGTTTTCAACCTGAATTCCTTCTGGTACATTTAAGTCAACATGCGCAAAGTTCCATATAGCCTTGATGCCATTATTGGCCAAAACTTCAGCAACCTCGACGGCACTCGTTTTGGGTATCGTCAAAACTGCAATGTCGATATTATTCTCCCTTACAAAGGACTCAATGTTTTCCATCGGTTGTACTGGAATTCCCCTTATTTCTTTTCCCTGTAGCTCTGTGCTCTTATCAAACATACCTTTTAATAAGAAGCCTCTTTTTTCAAAATTCATATAGTTTCCAAGGGCTTGACCCAAATTACCCGCACCAATGATAATTAAATGATGGGTTTTATCTAGGCCTAAAATCTTTCCAATTTCCTTGTATAAGAACTCAACATTGTATCCATACCCCTGCTGACCAAACCCACCAAAGTTATTGAAATCCTGACGGATTTGTGATGCTGTCACTTTCATTAGTTCACTTAACTCTTGAGAAGAGATTCTTTCTACCCCTTCATCCTTTAAATCACCCAGATATCTAAAATATCGTGGCAGGCGTCCTATAACCGCTTGAGATATTTCTTTTTCTTCCACAATGGTTCCTCCAAATCTTTTCTATATATTCACGTTCTCATTTCCAATCATATAGAAACATTATATATAAACGTTAAAATAATGTCAATGAATTGACACAAGAATTTATCCCATGTAAACTATATAAGGCAAAGAACACGTGAATAAAGAAAGGTAAAATTAATATGATACTTTCCTGTCAGAATATATCCAAGGCTTTTCTTGAGAAAAGCGTACTTAAAAATATATCATTTCATATCGAAGATACTGAAAAAGCAGCCATTGTAGGAATAAATGGTGCAGGCAAAACTACCCTACTTCGTATCATCGTCGGTGAAATGTCTCCTGATGAGGGTCAAGTTGTTTTAGCAAAGGATAAAACCATTGGCTACTTATCTCAAAATGCTGTTGTAAATGGTAACAACACGATTTATGATGAGCTTTTATCCGTGAAGCAGGATTTAATTGATATTGAACAAAAAATGCGTCAAACGGAAGAGCAAATGAAGCATGCTAGTGAAGCTGAGCTTCAAGCACTGATGAATAAATATACCAATCTCACCCACAGCTTCGAAATCAATAATGGTTATGCCTATAAAAGCGAGCTTGTTGGTGTTCTAAAGGGACTTGGTTTTTTAGAAGAGGAATTCACCAAAAATGTTACTACCCTTTCTGGTGGTCAGAAAACGCGAATTGCACTTGGTAAACTTCTTCTGGTAAAACCAGATCTAATCATTCTAGATGAGCCTACAAACCATTTAGATATGAATTCTATTGCTTGGCTTGAAACATATCTACAAAACTACAAGGGTGCTGTTATTATTGTTTCCCATGACCGTTACTTCTTAGATAAAATTGCCCAAAAGGTAATCGAAATTGATCAAAGTAATGCTACTTCTTTTATTGGAAATTATTCTGATTATGCAGTAAAAAAAGAACAGCTTAGGGTTGCCGCCTTACATGCCTACATGAATCAGCAGCGTGAAATTAAGCATCAAGAAGAGGTGATTGAAAAGCTTCGTTCCTTTAATCGTGAAAAATCAATTAAGCGCGCTGAAAGCCGCGAAAAGATGCTCGACAAAATGGAGGTAATTGATAAGCCTACTGTAGCACGTGATGATATGCATTTAAAATTAACACCCAGACGCGTTAGTGGAAACGATGTTCTAGATGTAATCGATTTAGCGAAATCCTTTGGTCACCAAAAACTTTTCGAAAACCTAAACTTTCAAATAAAGCGCGGTGAGCATGTTTCTATTATTGGAGATAATGGTACCGGGAAAACCACTATACTAAAAATCTTAAATGGAATTTTACCTGCTGATGCTGGTAGCTTCCGTTTAGGCTCAAATGTGGAGATTGGCTACTACGACCAGGAACACCATGTACTGCATTCTGATAAAACATTGTTTGATGAAATTTCAGACGACTATCCTACACTCACCAATACTGAAATCCGCAATGTCTTAGCCGCCTTTTTATTTACAGGTGATGATGTCTTTAAGCGTATTAATGATTTAAGTGGTGGTGAAAAAGGGCGTGTCAGCCTAGCTAAGCTAATGCTCGGTAATGCCAACCTGCTTATTTTGGATGAACCTACAAACCACCTTGATATTATGTCCAAGGAAATACTAGAGGATGCCATTAATAGTTATGAAGGAACCGTTTTATATGTTTCCCATGACCGTTACTTTATTAATCGAACTGCTTCTCGTATTTTGGATCTTACAAACCAAACT
Source organism: Lachnospiraceae bacterium (assembly GCA_031554725.1). Classification (GTDB taxonomy): domain Bacteria; phylum Bacillota; class Clostridia; order Lachnospirales; family Lachnospiraceae; genus JAVBUZ01. The sequence continues at coordinate 5,359 of JAVBUZ010000010.1, forward strand.
CTAATTAATTATATTGGAAACTATGATTATTACTTAGAAAAGAAAGAAACCATGGAAGCTACCTTTCTTGTAAATAATACTCCCCCTTCTACTTTAGAGCCTGAACTGGAATCTGAGGTAAAAGTAGATTGGAAATCTCAAAAGGAAGAACAGGCAAAGCAAAGAAAAAGAGAAAACGATCTAAAAAAATGTGAACAACAGATTTCCGACTTAGAAGCCAGACAGAAGGAAATTGATGAGCTAATGACCGACCCTTCTATTGCTACAAATGTTGCGAAATTACAGGAGCTAAGTAGAGAATCAGAACAGATTATAAGTAAACTTAACGAACTATATGAGCTGTGGGAAACACTGGCGTAGAATAAAGATTAATAAAGATAAATATTTTTGATGGCAATAACAGCAATAGCATTCCTACGAGCAGACGTTTTTCTACACTGCTTCTTCGGAATTGTATTGTTGTTATTGCTATCTACATACAGCTCTCTTTAATAAATATTTATTTCTTTACGTTAAAATTATACCTCTCTGCTTATCTTGCTTGTAATGTATGTTGTGGTACTTCCCAAACTGTAAAATATCTCCAATAGGTTTCGGATGAAATTACAATATTATCTACCCCATTTGTAAAAATATAACTGCTTCCAGCTTGCTCAACAAAGTTAACATTTTTACTACTCTCTACAAACCGAAATAGTTCAGAACATTCGCCTTTTTTGCTAATATATGTTCCTGTATTATTACCAACTGCCACGTAAGGCGTTTCTTCATTTATGCTTGTACTAGCAATCAAATACGGAATCGGATTTCCTCGTTGAAAAATAACTTTTTGATAACTGACAAGTATGAGAAGCAAAATAATTACTGTAAAAACAGCAATAAATACTATAAATTTATGCTTTGTTTTCTGTTCCTTTTTCAAAACTTGTAATGATACCTTATCTGCTCGTGCAACAATATTTTGTTGTGTCATATTTTTTTGTTGTCTAATTTCCGAAATTAGTCTTCCGGTTTTTTCATTATTCATGTTGCAACACCTCCTACACCTAGTCTATTGTATATTGAGGATATTTACACTCGACTAGTGGTTGAAATATAGTTTACATTTTGTAGATTATAATAAAAAATACTATTCCTTAAAAGCAGTGTAGAAAAACGTTGGTGCTTAGAACCTGTAGTCTAGGTTTTTATGCACCATTACGTTTTTCTCCAAACGAGAGTGTCTGCTTGAAGGAATAGTATTTTTTATTATAACTTCACAATTATAAAGTTTCGTAAGTATCTCTAATTGCCTTTATAAAGTCCAAACTATTTAAAACCACTGGATTTTCGCAAGTAGAAATTAAAGCCAAGCTACCTGTCATTTTGCCATCTTCAATTGTTTTAATACATGCTTTTTCCATCTTGTCTGCATAAGCAATTAATTCTGAGTTGCCATCTAATTCACCACGTTTTTTAAGCGCCCCTGTCCATGCAAAAATTGTTGCAACAGAATTGGTAGATGTTTGTTCTCCTTTTAAGTGCTTATAGTAATGACGTTGTACCGTACCATGAGCAGCTTCATATTCATAAACACCACTTGGAGATACAAGAACGGAAGTCATCATCGATAAATCACCATAAGCAGTTGCCACCATGTCTGACATAACATCTCCGTCATAGTTTTTACATGCCCAAATAAAGCCGCCTTCTGAACGAATAACTCTTGCCACTGCATCATCAATAAGGGTGTAGAAGTATTCAATACCCAGTTCTTCGAATTTCTGCTTATATTCGTTATCGTATATTTCCTGAAAAATATCTTTAAAGGTATGATCGTATTTTTTAGAAATGGTATCCTTTGTTGAAAACCATAGGTCTTGCTTTGTATCAACTGCATAGCTAAAGCATGATCTTGCAAAGCTGCTGATTGACTTTTCAGTGTTGTGCATTCCTTGTAAAATACCAGCACCATTAAAGTTATGTATTAATTCTCTGGTTTCTGTGCCATCTAAAGCGGTAAAAACTAACTCTGCCTTTCCTGCACCTGGAACCTTGATTTCTGAGTTTTTGTATACATCACCATAAGCATGACGCGCAATCGTAATTGGCTTATTCCAGTTTTTTACATAAGGAACAATTCCTTTAACTAAAATAGGTGCGCGGAATACTGTACCATCTAAAATAGCACGAATGGTGCCATTTGGACTCTTCCACATTTCTTTTAAATCATATTCTGTCATTCTTGCTGCATTAGGTGTAATGGTTGCACATTTTACAGCAACGCCGTATTTTAATGTTGCATTGGCAGAATCTACAGTTACCTGATCATTTGTTGCATTACGGTATTCTAATCCCAAGTCATAATACTCTGTTTTTAGGTCAACAAATGGAAGAATTAGTTCATCTTTTATCATCTTCCATAAAATTCTTGTCATTTCGTCGCCATCCATTTCCACAAGTGGAGTCGTCATTTTAATTTTTTCCATTTTTCAACCTCGTTTCTATTTACTTTTTTCTTTACTCTTTTTCAGTATGATATGCTTCATATAATCCGCTTTTAACCATGTTTTGGTATGCATTAATCATATGGTCATTGGCTAACTTTTCTGCCATATCTGGATTTTTATCCTTAATAGCGTCTAAGATTAGCTCATGTTCATGATTAGAAGCAGAACCTCTACTTATGGTAGCTAGTGTCTTCTTTCGTACACGAAGTACATATTGATGAAAGTCCTTTAATTGATGCTCTAGCATCTTGCTATGGCACGCTTCATACATAATATCATGAAAACGATTATCTAGCTCTGCAAGCTGCTCCAAATGGCCCTTTTCAGCATGGAATTTAGCTAAGTAAACATTCTCTTCCATCTCTTCCATCTGCTCTTTTGTAATATGCTCCGTTGCCCATCTAGCACACAAACCTTCTAACAAAGAACGAATCACATAGATGTCCTTTACGTCATTTTCTGTAATTCCAGTTACATAAGCACCCTTATTTGGAATAATTTGAATTAGTCCTTCTAGCTCTAACTGTCTAAATGCTTCCCTTACAGGAGTTCTACTAACTCCTAGTTCTTCTCCAATTGCAACTTCCTTTAATTCTTCGTGTTCTTCGTATTTACCACTTAGAATATCTTCTCTTAATTTGTGAAATACACGTCCTCTTAAGGAATACTTATCGGACACTTCCTGCTTCACATCATAACTGCCCACGATTAATCCTCCAATGTAATATCTAATCTATTACATATTTTCTTTATGCACTCAACAAGTTCTTCATCTGTCAGAACTGTGACTCTTCCTCCTGCAAATTCTTCATCCACCCATTGCTTGATTTCTTGCACTAATACGCTGTTTTTATCTACTTGCTTTTCATCCTTTAGCTTGTAGTAAGTGTTAATCCAGTGTGCAATACCTGCAAGACCTGAGGTGTCTGAAACAGAGCAAAGAACAGGTCTGTTTAAAAACTTCTCTGTATCAAAGATATTATATATTTCTTCATTTTTCAAGAGGCCATCTGCATGAATTCCTGCTCTAGTTACATTAAAGTTCTTTCCTACAAATGGTGTTCTCTCTGGTATCTTATATCCAAGCTCTTTTTCATAGTATTCTGCAAGCTCTGTAATAACAGTTGTGTCCATACCATTTAAGTCTCCACGAATCTGAGCATATTCAAATACCATAGCTTCTAATGGGGTATTTCCTGTTCTTTCACCAATACCGAACAAAGAGGTATTGATACCTGCACAGCCATATAACCAAGCAGTTGTTGAGTTCGCTACTGCTTTATAAAAGTCATTATGTCCATGCCATTCAATAAGAGCATGTGGTACGCCTGCATGTGTATGGATTGCATAAATGATTCCCTGAACACTTCTTGGAATTACGGCACCAGGAAAGTTTACACCATATCCCATGGTATCGCAAGCACGTATCTTAATTGGAATCTTATATTCTTCCATAAGCTTCATTAATTCCAAGCAAAATGGAACAACAAAACCATAAATATCGGCTCTAGTAATATCTTCCAAATGACATCTAGGACTAATGCCTTCGTCTAAGCATTCTTTGATTACACTTAAATAGTGCTCTAGCGCTTGCTTTCTTGTCATTTTTAGCTTCATAAAAATATGATAATCAGAACAACTTACTAAAATACCGGTTTCTTTCATCCCGATTTCTTTTACAAGCTTAAAGTCTTCTCTACTAGCTCTAATCCAGCTAGTAACTTCTGGAAATTCGTATCCTCTTTCCATACATTTGTAAACTGCATCCCTATCCTTCTTACTATATAAGAAAAACTCTGATGCACGAACCATACCATTTGGTCCGCCTAATCTATGTAGGTAATCAAAAATTGTAACAATCTGCTGCGTTGTATATGGTGCACGTGATTGTTGTCCATCACGGAAGGTAGTATCTGTAATCCAAATTTCCTTTGGCATGTTATGAGGTACTATTCTATCATTAAAAGGAATTTTGGGAATTTCAGAATATGGAAACATATTACGGAATACATTAGGCTTTTGTACATCGTCCAATATATACATATGTTCCTCAATTTCTAATAGATTATTTCTATCATTCATCGTAACTGGGCGGTTTTGAAATGTTTCGTCTTCTCTTTTCATATTTTATCCTTCTAGCTCCTTTATCTACTATTTCTATATCATTTAATGCATTAACATTGTACACAATAATACATCTCGTATAATTGTATACAATCATACGAGATGTGTCAATAGGGAATATATTTTTATTGTAATAATCTTGCTACATGAACCATTCCATACCCTTGTTTATACCAAGGGTCTCCTAAATCTGTGGCCGAATACAATATTTTCTTTTTTGCCAACTCATTATTTATTTCCGGATTCTTTTGCAAAAGCAAAGAAAGCGCACCAGAAACAATGGGTGTTGCCATTGATGTTCCGCTCTTTTTCACATAACTATTTGTGTATCCCTTTAGTGTCTTTCTACATCGAACATCACAGGATACAATTTCTGTTCCCGGTGCTACAATATCCGGCTTTCTTATTGTATCCATTAAGGAGCCTCTGCCAGAATACGTTTCGCATCGATTTGCCATATTTTTAAAGTATTCGCCATCATGACAACCTACGGTTATTAATCTAGGGCTAGTTCCTAACGGCGAAATTGTATCCCATGCCGGCCCGCCATTTCCTGCTGCACACACAACAAGCAGTCCCATATCCCATGCATTTTCCAGCCACATTCGAATGGCTGTTTCCTTTTCTTTATTTTGGAGCTCTCCAATTCCTATGGAAATGTTTAAAATTCTTATATCATATTTTTTTCTGCTTTCAATAACCCATCTAATTCCGGCTATCATTGCTTCTACACTACCATTTCCGTACTCATCTAATACTTTTCCTACTATTAAATTTGTATAAGGTGAAATCCCCTTAAACTTTCCATCTGATAGTTTTCCACTGCCTCCTGCAATTCCACAAACATGGGTTCCGTGCCCGCTATCGTCATATATCATATTTCTATTATGAACAAAATCCTTAAAGTCTAATATACGTCCAGTGAAATCAGGATGTTTGCCTACACCTGTATCTAATACAGCTATTGTCCCTCTTCGTCTTGGCTCATTCATGACAAATGCTTCCTCACAAGCGATTTGTCCCCTTACCCTGAACATAACAAATAACACCCCGGCTTTTTTCTTATCATATGCCGAGGTGTTATTTTTTGTACTTAGCCCATTATTCTATTTTTTACTTTTGTAATTTCTTGGTTTACTAAAAAAAACCAAGACTGCCAAGCTAAATAACCCGATTGCCCAAAACCATTTTGGATGAATATTTTCACCGGTATCTGGCGAAGCATCCATTCCACCTTCTACAACATGTCCACTTGCCAAATAAACAGAAACGGCAGATACATGATTCGTTTCAAAGGTAATATATCCATCCTTTACATATCTAAAGGATATACTTTCTAATTGTCCATTTGAATCCACTGTCACAACACGAACACTTTGATTTTGCATTGCCAATGGAAGCTGCATCGTTACCGCCAATTTTGCATTTCCTAGTTTTGTAAGCGAAACTCCTGATAACTTATCTACCAATATCATATCAAAGCTAATTGCTACTTGTGGTAATTTTTCCTTATAGACTGCTTGATATCCCCTTTTTATACTCTCATTTGCTTCTTCACTATCTATAAGCTTCAAATAGTAAAAACTATCATTACCTTCAAGTATCGCTGATACCTTCGCATCCTTTGAAAGCACCTCCGCCTCATTTATAACAGTGATTTCTCCTTGCACAATGGTGTTTTCCCTCTCTTTTGCATAGGAAACTATTTTATCAACGCCTTCTAGCTTATAAGCCTTCTTGTCAATGTATATATATTCTGGTATATAAGTATTTTCAAGTTCTTCCATTGTTAAATTAGAAGATAGTGCTTTTACAATTCCATTTTCTTTCGAACTGATATAGGCAACAATCCCCCTAAATCCGTATGCCTCGCTATCTAGCACTGTTCCTGCCAGTTTTTCTACTGTCATTGTCTTATCTACGATTGCAAACAGAACATCCTCTAGTACCAAGCCTCTATTTTCTTCACTTGAAAGTCTTGTTGCTGTTTCTTCATAGGAAATAACAGGCAAATTCTCTGTATGTTCAAACACTACCACCTTTTGTGATACACTTCTATTGGTATCACTATAGTCAATGGTCTTTAACCCTATCGTCTTTATGCTTGAAGTAACATGAAAGGTTTCAAGTATACAGCCCGCAAATGCGCCATCTGCAATTTCTTCTACATACTTTCCGCCCGAAATATAATTTAGATTTTTGCAGCCACTAAAGGCATCCTCACCAATACGTTTTAAGGAATCCGGTAAGTTAACGCTGCCTATTCTTATATTGTTTTTAAATACTTCTGGCGCAATCTGCTTTACATTATTTGGTATTGTAATAACGCCACCACTTCCTCTGTATGCAAGAAGAATGCCATCACCTACGATTAGATATTCCTCTTTTCCGCCAGCAAGCCAATTTTCCATCCATAAAGATTTATCAAAGGCTTTTGGAGCAATTTTTGAAACCGTTTTGGGGATTTTAACATCACGCAAATCATCACAGTGGTAAAAAGCCCCATATCCAATTTCTGTTACCCCTTCTGGTATTTCAATACT
>JAVBUZ010000070.1:0-6497 GCA_031554725.1 Lachnospiraceae bacterium
TTGCTACTAGAAAAAAGAGAAGTAGTTCCATAAGAATATATTTTTTTGCACCTTTTTGTTTCTGCATCCCATTCTCCCCCCAATGTTCTCTATTGAGTTTCTGGTAGTGGCAGCAGCACAAGCAAGCTAAACCACTTATCCTGTGTATGAACAGTTGCAGAGCCACCATATTTTTCTGCCGTAAGCCTGATACTTTTTATACCATATCCATGGTTCTTTGCATCTTTTTTTGTGGTAAGAGGCATTCCCTCTTCCATCTTTATCTTACTTTCAAAGTAGTTATCAAATCGAATTAGCACAAAGCTGTTTTGAGCAGATACATTCATGCTAATTAATCTTTTATCTGTGTCCTTTATCTTCTCTACACTTTCAATTGCATTATCAAGTGCATTGCCGAAAATAGTACAAATATCCATTACCTCCATGAAGTTTAATAGCTTTCCATCTGCCACACAGGTAAAGTTTATCTCGTTTTCAGCGCAATATAGTGCTTTCCCAAATAAAATAGTATCAAGCACATTATTGCCGGTACGATTTTCAGCCTGATGCTTTCTAATTGCACTATCCATTTCCTTTAAATAAGCTTCTCTTTTCTCTGGGTCACTTTCCTGTCTAATTACTTGTATTTGATGCTTTAAGTCATGATATTTGCGATTGATTAGCTCATCATTTTCCTTGGAAATACGGTAAATCTCATACTGCTTATGTAGCACACTATCCATCGCCGCAAGCTCATGCCTAAGATCTGCCTCACGTCGCATCTCTAGCTGCGCATACAGCATAACCACACCAACAAAATCCACCAAGGTTCTAATATAGAAAATTTCTCTTTCCATGGTGCTACTAAAGGGTGTATTCCCATGTAAAAAACTAAGATTACTCATTAGAAAAACAGCGCCACCAATTAAAGCGGAATTCCATAATTCTTTTGGACGTACCCGCAAACGCTCTGTGGTCGGTAAATGTCTCTTTTCTATAAAAAAGAGACTTATAAAAACAAAACTATAAATAAGAACCAGACATAAGTTTGCAGATGCTCTTGTTGCCAAGCCCATCTCTGCTAAAAAGAAAAAAATCTGCCACTCTAGAGAGGCAGCAAACTCTGCCACTATAAACGCGCGAATTACCAAAAACCCCATTTCAGTTAGTGATACCTCTAGGCAGGTAAAAAGAAGCAAGCACATTCCTAAAAAGGCCAAGAACATAAACCCTAGCCAAATCCTAGGGTGCATAATACCGGCCACATAATTAATACCTATCTGCACCAAAAGGCCTACAGCTAGTACCGTCACAAGCCATTCTTTTTTTATCCTCTTCTTTAAAGGAATTATGTAGATTAAGCAAGCTAACCACTGGGCTAGAGCTGTATAAAGCTTTGGAATTTCATATAATAAGTCTTTCACACTAGCCCCCCTATATAATCTGTTAAGGCCGCCATAAACGCCTTTTTCTTTGGCCTACTAATCTGCAAGCTTTCTCCTGCAACTACTACATCATTTCCCACTATTTTTTCTACATAGGAAAGATTCACTAAATAACAGTTATTGCAGCGAAAGAAGCTCTCACCTGTTAGTTTTTCTTCCATCTCTTTCATGGTACCTGTTAATACATAATTTTCCTTTGGAGTGTGCACCATAATACGGTGTTTCATACTTTCCACAAAGGTTACCTGCTCAAGATCAACTCTCACAAGTCCGCCGTCTATTCTTAAGTTCAAAAGCTTTTTACTCTGTGGTTTTATATGTTCCAAGGCCCTTTTTAACTTTTGTGAAAAAGCAAAATAGGATAACGGCTTTAAAATAAAATCTAAGGCATTGACAGAATAGCCCTTGATGGCATACTGCGCCATATTGGTAACGAAAATAATCGCCACGTTTTCATCCACGCCGCGAATCCACTCTGCTGTTGTCATTCCATTCATGGTTTTCATCTGAATATCTAGAAAAATCAAATCAAATTCTGCATGGTATTCCTTCACAATTTCTGTTCCATCTGAAAAAACCGTGATTTGAAAGTCTTCTTTTTTTTCTTTTTTATATGTTTCTAAAAATCCTTTCATTTGCTGAACATATGTTGCTTCATCTTCCACAATGGCAATTCGTATCATGCGTATTCTCCCGTTGCTTTTTCAAAAATCTACTAACTCCTCTAAGGCCTTTCTATTTACAATGGATATTTTACCCCTACCAACAACCACATATCCTTCCTGCGCAAAATAATTTAGCATTCTTGATACCACTTCTCTAGCTGAGCCTAAATGTCTCGCAATATTCTCCTGCGTTATCTGAAACTCGTCACTACCTTCAAATACCGCCTGTTCTAATAAAAATTGTGCTAAGCGCTTATCAAAGCTTACAAATAGAACCTGCTCTACCATCCACATAACATCCGAAAACCTAGACGCCAATAAATCATTGGCATAATTAGAAACTGCCAATGATTCCTGAGATAATTCTTTAAAAACCTTTGTTGGTATCAGGTAGCATGTCGTTTCCTTTTCTGCTTGTAAAAACACTTCGAAATTAATATTTCTTAGCACACAGGAGGCTGAGAAAATACACAAATCTCTTTCCTGCAAACGATAAAGAGTAATTTCTTTGCCCTCTTTTGATTCGATAAACGCTCTCACCTGGCCAGACACCACTAAGAACATGCCTGCGCACTCTTCTGCACCAGCATGCATAATCTGCCCTGCTTCAAACTTGTTTTCACGAATTGTATGTAAAATAAGCTCTCTTTGCCTGCCTTCTATTTTTTTCCAAAAAGGGAGTACGTCTCCCAAATAAGCTTCTAAATGTTCCTTCATGGTAGCCGTACTCCCTTCATTTTTATTTAACTATTTTGAATCATTTCAAGGATGAGATTTTTCGGCTTAACTCCTACTGAAGATTTTACCACATTTCCACCCTTTATGACAATCAATGTTGGAATTGTCATTACTCCATATTTATCTGCAAGCTCTGGTTGTTCATCCACGTTTATCTTGCAAATCTTTGCATCTGTTACTTCCTCTGCAAGCTCTTCCACTGTAGGTAAAAGCATCCTACATGGTCCGCACCATGGTGCCCAGAAATCAACTAATACTGGTATTTCAGAATTTAAAACTTCTTTTTCAAAATTGTCCTTTGTTATGTGTAATGCTGCCATATTTATCCTCTTTTCTTTCAAAAATGTTTTCGTGTTATGCTCTTATTATAGCAAACAAAAATATTCTTTCTGTGACAAAGTCACACTTTTTCATTTTTATATTTTTTTGGTTTTTGTATTAACAAACTCTGTCTTAAACTTAGAATAAACAATCTTTTGACTCCTATACAGACCATAGTAGCCTGATAACATATAGCTTACTGCCACTCCTATCATAAAATAAGGAAGGGCTTCCATGCCAAAAAGCTCTAAGGAAATAAGTAGTGAGGTAATCGGGCTATTAGTCACACCGCAAAAAAGGGCAATCATGCCAACTGCCGCACAAAGGGATGGTGATATACCAAGTAGCTGTCCAAAGAGACATCCAAAGGTTGCTCCAATGAAAAAGGTTGGTACAATTTCTCCACCCTTATATCCCGCCCCAAGTGTAATTGCCGTAAATAGCATTTTTAGCAAAAAGGCTTCTGGCCTAACCATTCCTTCCATACTTCTTTCAATCACATCCATTCCTGCGCCAAGATAATCTGTTGTCTGAAATAACACTGTCAGCACAATAACACAAACACCTGATACTGCGATGCGTAAGTAAGGATTTTTAAACCACTCTTTTTGCTTCTTTGCCACAAGACTTAAAAAAATGCAAAACACAATGCTTACGCCTGCGCATAAAGCTGCTAGAATAATGATTTTTATGGCTGGAAGTGCTGAAATCTCTGGCATATTTAAAATGGTAAAATGCTCAGGGTGCACCTGTAAAAGCTTCGCAATATTTACAGCAATTAAGCTTGCAAAAACACATGGAACTAGGGCTGCATAGTACATAACGCCCACACTTACAACCTCCATGGAAAAGAAAACTGCTGCCATAGGCGTACCAAATACTGCCGCAAAGGCCGCACTCATTCCACACATAATCACAATCGTGGTATCTTTGGTATCTAGCTTTAGTAGCTTGCCAAACCAATTACCAAGGCTTCCCCCCATTTGAAGTGCTCCACCTTCACGGCCAGAGGATCCACCAAATAAATGGGTTAAAATCGTACTAACAAAAATAAGCGGTGCCACTGTTATTGGAATTTCCTCTTCGGTACGTACTGCCTCTATTACTGTATTCGTCCCCTTATCCTTATCTCGCCTAGCAAGATGGTATAAGCCAACAATTACCATACCCGCAATCGGTAGCCCTAGTATAATAAGAGGCTGACTTTCTCTTGTTCTTGTTGCCCATGCAATTCCATGGTAAAAGGCTGTTCCCAAAATACCTGCTATCACACCCATTACCAAGGAAATCATGGTCCACTTTAACAAGTGTTTCATCTTTACTATAAACTTTTCTATGATTACTTTTGTTTCTTCAAGGACTAATTTTTTCATATTCTGTGCCTAATTTCTCATTTTATTTTCGGGTTATATTTTACGCTCGGTTGTAGGCAAATGTAAAGAAGTTTGTTATACTTGTACTTAGTTTAATAATATATTAACATTTTAAATAAGGTATCCATTGCAAATGGCAATAACAAAAATCACATTCCTCTGAGCAGTCACTCTCGTTTGAAGAAAAACGTAATGGTGCATAAGAACCCAAACTACAGGTTCTAAGCACCAACGTTTTTCTACACTGCTCTTACGGAATTGTATTTTTGTTATTATATCTACAAAGAACTTTCTTTAATAAAACCTTCTTAATCAAGAAAAACCTATATACATATAGCTATTAATTCCTGTTTTTCTGTTTTAATCATAACCAAAGTAGCAACCACCATTCTAACGAGCCCCTTATAAATACGTTGGCACTTATTTTCAACAAGGCGAAGCCGCTGTTGAAATTTTAGTACCATTACGTATTTATCAGAGTGAGAACGTGGGCGAGGTGAATGGTCGTGCTACGTGGTTAGTATTTATTACAAAAACTGCAAATCACTGGTAATGATATACAGTTTTTCATCTTATTATAAATTTTTTACGTATGAAAGGCCTCTTTGCATATATGAAAACAAAAAAAATAACGTTATTAGGTGTATTTACTGCCCTGGCTTTAATTATATATATTGTAGAATCATTTTTACCACCTCTTGCGCCTATTCCTGGTATAAAGCTTGGGCTTTCGAATGTGGTAACTTTAGTTCTGCTTTTAAACTATAGTAAAAAAGAAACCTTTTTGGTTCTTTTGGCTCGTATTTTGTTATCCGGCATTTTTACAGGTCAAGCACTTTATGTGCTTTATAGCCTAGCAGGGGGTATTCTTTGTTTCCTCGCTATGGCAGCAGTAAGTAGCTTTCTAAAAGGTCATTATATTTTCCTAACAAGTATTGTAGGGAGCTGTTTTCACAATTTAGGGCAAATTCTTATAGCCTTAGCGGTCACAAAGGTTTGGGGGCTATGGGCATACTTTCCTATATTAGTAATCAGCGGTGTGCTTACTGGTTTATTTACTGGACTATGCGCACATTTTTCTCAAAAGTATATTATGCCACACGTTTCTTAAGCTTAAGTTTGCTAAAAAGCAGATAATATATAGTAAACATAGTGGTGGTAATTACCCAAGTTAGTGGGTAGCTAAACATAATGGTGTACATGTCTCTTTTATGGGGAACAGCTATCATTATCCAAAATACCCTCACTACGCAGATGCCCAGGCAACAAATCAACATAGGAATCCATGTATCACCCACACCTCTAAGTGCACCTGATAAAATCTCAATTGCCACATAGGTAATGTAAACAGGCACAAGGTATCTCATCATATTAATACCAATCTCAACTACTGCTGCATCTGAGGTAAATAAGCGACAGCAGTAGACTCCCCAATTATATAGAATAAATGACACCACAACGGTGGTTCCAACGCTCATCCCCATACAGCTTCTAATTCCCTTGCGTACACGATCCATTTTATTTGCTCCATAGTTTTGACCGACAAAGGTTGTAACTGCAATACCAAAAGCACTAATTGTCATCCAGAAAAGTCCATCTATTTTACTATAGGCTGTCCACGCGGCAACGGTGTCTGTTCCCAGAGAGTTTACCGCTGCTTGAATGATCACATTAGAAGAGGTATACATAACAGACTGTAGTCCTGCTGGAAAGCCAATCTTAATAATTCGGACAAACATTCTACTATCAATTTTTATCTTCTTTAATTCCAAGCGATGTATATCTTTTGCGCGCATAAGCACCCAAATAACCATAATTGCACTTAAGGCTTGGGAAAGTATCGTAGCAAGAGCTGCTCCTGCCACACCCATACGAAGAACTAATACAAAAACAATATCTAAAATTATATTGACCACACAGCTTATCATAAGAAAGTATAAAGGGCGCTTTGAATCCCCAACTGCACGAAGAATACC
>JAVBUZ010000261.1:0-8143 GCA_031554725.1 Lachnospiraceae bacterium
ATACATGTCCTTCATACTACCATGCAAATAGCGCTCCACCTGGGCATCTGTTACGATGTCACGATTTCTTATGATACGAGCTGTTACGGGGGTAATATGAAATTTTTCACTCCATGCATCAAAATCTGCCTTCTTGGCAGCTACATACCATTTTTCCATTTTAACTCCTATTTAAGTAAGAAGGCATCGAAACTCTAGTCTCGACGCCTTGATAAAATTCTTACTTATTTTTTCTTACGCATTATATACCATAAGCTACCGGCTAAACAAACAGAAGAATAGGCACCGCAAGTGATACCTACGATTAGTGGTAATGCAAACTCACGGATTGCGGTAACGCCTAATACATAAAGAGCTGTTACCATTACTAATGTTGTTAAGGAAGTAAATAAGCTTCTTGATAAGGTCTGAGTAATACTCTTATTAATAACATCTTTTATATCTTCATTCTTAGCTTGTACTGCCATGTTCTCACGAATTCGGTCAAAAATTACGATGGTAGCATTAATGGAGTAACCAACAATGGTTAAAATACAAGCAATGAAGGTACTTCCTACAGAAACCTGCGCTACTGCATAAAAGGCAACAACTACTAATACGTCATGTAAAAGGGCAAATACACCAGCTGCGCCAAAACGAATATCTTTAAAACGAATTCTAATATAAATTAACATGCAGAGTATTGCAATTGCTACTGCAAGGATGGTATCTGTTTTCATTTCATCACTAATCGTTGAACTAATAGTTTCTGAAGTAATGTTATCCGTTGAAACACCAAAGGTATTCATTAACATTTGTTCTATTTCATCACGTTGTTCAATGTCAAGTGAGTTACTCTTAAATACGATTTCGGTAGTTCCTTGTACCGGCTGTGGCTGAACAGAACTTCCTGTGATTTCTTCCATTAGTGGAATAATCTCAGTTTCAATCTCGTTAATTGTGTACTCTTGTTCAAAGGTTACTGTTGTTGCTGTTCCACCTTTAAAATCAAGGCTAAAGTTTAGAACTTCACCAGTATTTGCTTTATTTACACCCATCATTACAAAGCCGCCAATAATTAATGCTCCAGATATTGCAAAGAAGATGCCTTTTTTAGAGATAAAATCAACTACCTTATGTTCTCTAGCTGCGCCATATAATTTTTCGCTTTTAAAACCAATTGCGTAAAGAGCATTCATAAGTAATCTTGTTATCGTTAAAGCTGTAAACATCGATAAGGCAATACCAAGTACCAATGTCTGAGCAAAGCCTCTAATAGAGCCTGAGCCGAAAATCCATAAAACTGCTGCTGCAATAAGTGTTGTTATATTACCATCCACAATCGCAGAAAGTGCCTTTTTAAATCCAATTTCTATAGAAGATTTTACTGTCTTTCCAGTTGCAATTTCTTCTCTGATACGCGCAAAGATAATTACGTTTGCATCTACTGCCATACCAATTGAAAGTATAATACCTGCAATACCTGAAAGTGTCAGGGTTAAATCAAATCCGTTTAGAAGTAAAACAACTAAGGATGTATATAATAGTAAGGCAATAGTCGCTGCCACACCACTTAATAGGTAGATAACCACCATAAATACTGCTAATACGATAAGACCAATTGCACCTGCTTTTAAGCTGGTACTGATTGCTTCTGAACCAAGCTGTGCTCCTACAACTTTTGAATGAAGTTCTTCTAGCTGCAATTTAAGTCCACCAATACGAATGGTAGATGCTAGACTCTCAGCTTCTTCCCATGTATAGTTACCAGAAATCTCAGCTTTACCATCTGTTAAAGCCTGTTGAACTGTTGGTACACATACGAAGGTTCCGTCATAGTAAATAGCCAAGGTTTTTCCAATCGCTTCTGTTGTTGCCGTTGCAAATTTACCTTTTCCATCTTCTGTTAGGATTAATTCTACACCAATTGTAGCATTTCCCATACTATCAGAATAGGTAATTGCTTGCGCGTCCTTTACATCTGTTCCCAAAAGCTTTATAGAACCATCTGCATCTAATTCTTCAATGGTTTTATTTAGCTGATAATTAACTACATAATTGCCATCTGCATCCGTCCCATAGCTTTGAGAATAGTTTTGTGTTCCATCACTTCCATACTGAGAAATGAAATATAGTGCACCTGGTTTTCCTAATTCCTGTAAAATAGCATTGGCATCAGAAACACCTGGGATTTCAATGCTGATTCTATCAGTACCTTCTTTATACACTAATGCTTCTGTACTATATTTATATACACGCTGCTGTAATTTACTAATTGTGTCCTTCATATCAGTGTCACTTGGTGTACCTTCACCAACTACCTGATAGGTAATACTAACACCGCCTGCAAGGTCAAGACCTAGTGTAATATCAGATGCTGACTGTGAGCCATTGGCATCTACTCCAAAAAAATCAATATAAGTTACTCCTGCTAATACTAAAAGCATGATAAGTAGGACTACTAAGCCCTTGCCTTTTCCCATGTTTTTCATTTTACTCTTCCTCCATATCTGCCTGGGCAGCCTTCATCATAATTGCGCATTCAACGCGCTTACGCTGTAATTCACAGCCTATATCATAAGCATCATTAATGTTACCGTGGAAATTGTAAGCATTGGCAGCGCAGCCTCCGCTACAGTAAAATTTTGCAAAGCATTTTTTACACTTTTCCTTAGCATAAACATTACAACACTTAAATTCTTCTTTGATATCGTCTCTGGTAATACCTTCGTCGACATTTCCCATTAGGAAATCTTCTTGTCCAACAAACTGGTGACAAGGATAGAAATCTCCCCAAGGTGTCACAGCTAAATACTCTGTACCTGACCCACAACCAGAGAGTCTTTTAGCCACACAGGGGCCACCTTCTAAATCTATCATAAAATGGAAGAAATTAACTGGCTCTCCCCTTTTTCTTCTATCTAACAGATCAAGCGCTAGCTTGTCATATTCTTCCTTTAGCCTTGGTAAATCTTCTTCACGAATGGCATACCAATCTTCTGGCTTGGCAACTACAGGCTCTACAGAAATTTGTTTAAAGCCTAAATCTGCCAGCTGCGCTACATCCTTAGAAAAGTCCAGATTATTATGGGTAAAGGTACCTCTTACATAATAATTCATCTGTTCACGACTTTCAGCCACCTTTTGAAACTTTGGAACTATCATATCATAGCTTCCTTGGCCGCTTCTAAAAGGACGCATTTTGTCATTTACTTCTTTTCGTCCATCAATGCTTAGAACCACATTGGACATTTCTTTATTGGCAAATTCCATAATGTCATCATTTAATAAAATTCCATTGGTCGTAAGGGTAAAACGAAATTTCTTATTATTTGGCTCTTCCAGACTTCTTCCATATGCCACTAGGTCTTTGACTACCTGAAAGTTCATGAGTGGCTCACCGCCAAAGAAATCTACCTCTAGATTTATTCTATTTCCAGAATTTGCCACTAAAAAGTCTAACGCTTTCTTTCCAACCTCAAAGCTCATAAGAGCTCTTCTTCCATGATATTCGCCTTCCTCTGCAAAACAATACTGACAAGCCAAATTACAGTCATGTGCAATGTGAAGACAAAGTGCTTTTACCACAGTTTGCCTGTTTTTAAAGTCGAATATGTATTGTTCATATAAGTCCTTTGTAAAAAGCTGTCCGGCTTTCTCTAATTCCAGAACTTCATCCACTGCTTCCACAATTTCTGCCTCTGGATATTTTAGATTGGCACAGTTAAGCACCGCTGCCTTAATCATTTCAGGCTCTTTGATTCCTTCATTAACAAGTGGCTCAATCATAAATATCATATCATAAACAATATCATCTACTACATGAACTGCACCACTATTAATATCCATAACAATGTTATAACCATTGCTCTTATATTGATGTATCACGGTCTTCTCCTCTAATTCATTTTGTGCGCAAATAAGCAGCGACGCAAATCGCTGCTTACAAACTATCACATCTTTGATTTTCTGTATAAATTATTTAATCTTTTCACAACTCTGATTGCCTACTGTGCAAGATGTCTTGCAAGCTGACTGGCAAGATGTCTGGCATTCACCACATCCACCTTTTTTCATAGATTCTTTAAAATCTCTAGTGTTTAATGTTTTAATATGCTTCATAAAGATCCTCCATGTTTGCGAACTTTTGCTTACTTTCCGCTAATACGTAGCTAGTATAACACATATTTTGCATTTGTAAAAGGTTTTTTTGCAAGAATCACCCTCTAATGTTATTTTATCCCAGCATGCCTCCCAGCATTCCACTACCAGCACATAGAATCATAACTGAAAAGAAATTATTTGCCACATCACTTATGGAATGGTTCACCACCAGGGAAACAACTAACAATACAATAAAATACGCCACTCCCATGCAAAGTCCCCATAAAAATTTGCGTTTTCCAATCTTTTTACCCGCCATAAAGCCTGCAAAAAAGGATGCCATTACATAGATTGCAATAATGCATATGGAAACAAATTTTTCTGACAGTCCAAATCGATATAGCAAAAGTGCAAGTAGCATCAAAAAGCCACCTGTTAATATGTAAGAAAACAAGAGTGACTTGCCTAAAAATAAAATGGGTACCTCACCAATTACTCCATTAAATCTTCTATTTCGTTCCATAACGTACCTTCTTTCTAAATATTTTATTAAGTTCTTGTAAAATTATATGTAAGCCCTTTAGTTAACTTGACAACGATATTTAACTTATAGTAATATTTGCTATAATTACTACTATATATAAGTAGTAAAATTTTATATCATAAGGAGTGATAAAATTTTGGATACCCCTGGTGTCATACAAGCGATTACTATTTTTATTTTACTAATTTTATCCGCATTTTTTTCTTCAGCGGAAACAGCTCTTACTACTGTCAATAGAGTACGTATGCGAGCTCTCGAGGAAGAGGGCAACAAACGCGCTGCAACGGTTAACAAGATTATGGATAATTATGGGAAGATGCTTAGTAGTATTCTTATTGGTAATAACATTGTCAATATTACTGCTTCTTCTATTATGACCTCTCTCGTTATTCGTTTATTTGGAAGTGTTTATGTAGGAGTTGCAACCGGAATTCTAACCATCTTAATTCTTCTTTTCGGTGAGATTACCCCTAAAAATTGGGCAATGTCAAATTCAACTAAGATTTCCCTTGCCTATGCTGGTATTATTTATGGGTTTATGAAGCTACTAACCCCAATTATTTTTATTGTTGATAAATTGGCGAGTGGGCTTATAAAGCTACTACATATCAATACCGACACAAAAAATCTAATGACCGAAAACGAATTAAAGACTTATGTAGATGTTAGTCACGAAGATGGTGTTATTGAATCAGAAGAAAGAGAAATTATTTATAATGTCTTTGATTTTTCAGATGCTTTAGCCAAAGACATCATGATTCCTCGTATTAATATGGTAACGGCTAGTTTGGACTCCACCTATGACGAGCTTATGGAAATCTTCCGCGAATCCATGTACACTCGTATTCCTGTTTACAAAGATGATCAAGATACCATTGTAGGTGTTGTAAATATAAAAGATTTTATTTTAAATTCCGCAAAAGATAATTTCAGCGTAGCAAACATTTTAAGAGATGCTTATTATACCTATGAATATAAGAAAACCTCAGACCTTATGTTTGAAATGCGAGAAAAAACTTTAAATGTTTCCTTTGTCCTTAATGAATACGGTGCTACCGTGGGCATGATAACCTTAGAAGATTTACTAGAAGAAATTGTTGGTGAAATCCGTGACGAATATGATGAGGACGAAGAAGAACTCATTCAAGAGCTTGAAGACAATGTATATCTTGTCGAAGGTAGCATGAAGCTAGATGACATCAATAATGCCTTAGATACCGCTTTAGAATCTGACGATTATGACTCTATCGGCGGAATTATCATCGAATCACTTGACCGTCTGCCTGAAGATGAAGAAGAGGTAACCTTAGAAACCGGAATTGTTTTAAAGGTTCAAGGAATTGATCAAAACCGAATCATGAAGGTATTAATGACTCTTCCAGACGTCAAAGATATCAACGAACAAGATTCTTTAGATTCCGAAGATTAAAAAAAGAAAGAGGAAATTGCCTTGGCAATTTCCTCTTTCTTTTTTGCTATTCAAAGGTCACTGATATCTTGGTTCCTTCACCAACCTTGCTTTGCAAATCCATAACTGCATGATGCTTAGCAATAATATGCTTTACAATAGCAAGACCTAGTCCCGTTCCACCGGTTAATTTAGAACGACTCTTATCTACTCGATAGAACCTTTCAAATACTCTTTCCTGACTATCCTCTGGAATTCCAATTCCGGTATCCTGAACAACAAGCATTGTCTTACCATTTTTTGCAAAGACTTGAACCTGAACCCTACCGTTTTCATTGTTATATCTAATGGCATTATCACACAGATTATAGAGTAGTTCTTCTAGCATTTGACGATTTCCATTCACATAGTTTTCATTTCCCTCTAGCTTCAAGGTAACATTATGCTTTTCAGCATTTAGCTGTAGCATATCTACACAGTTTTGAGCTAGCTGATATATATTTATTCTTTCAAATACTTCTTCGCCTTCTGTTCCATCTAATTCTGACAAGCGAATAATATCATTTATCAATATTAAAAGTCGGTTGGCATTTTTGTGTATTCCTCTGGCAAATCTAGCAACATCCTCTTCTGATGCCATACCCGTCTCAATCAATTCTGCATATCCTGAAATAGCCGTTAAAGGAGTTTTCAACTCGTGAGACACATTGGCTGTAAATTCCTGACGAATACCTACACTCTTTAGAATATCCTCATGCTGTTTTCTTATCATGGCAATGAAGGGCCACAGTTCTTCATAGGCTTCAATTTCTTCCACATCATCTAAGCTTTTTGCCAACTGCTCAATCGGACTAATAAGGCTCTCCGTTAAAAAATGTGCCATAAACATGCAGCTTGCTAAGAGCAGCACCAAAATAACTATCATTATAGGTACGGCACTTTTAAAAATACTCCATATGCTATCTGCTTCTTTGGCAACTCGCAGGTAGGTACCATTATCTAACTTCTTGGCATAATAGAAGGTACTCTTTTCTAATGTAGAGGATTTACGCACAGCGGTTCCCTCACCCACTTCTTTTGCCTGCTTTATTTCAGGCCTTTCAGCATGATTGTCCATGATTTCTTCGCCCACATAATTATCATAAATAACATCTCCCGTTTCATCTACTAGAGTTAGGCGAACATTATTTTCCTTCATAAAAAATGGGTCTTGAGTAATTTTTTCATAGACATCCACTTCTTCTAAAATCTTACTATAGGTCTTTAAATCACCGATTACTTGATCGCAAAATAATTCATAAAAAACGGCACTAACCAAAAGTAACGTTGCACAAATGGCTACTGCCGCTATCGCGAGCAACTGAAAATTAATTTTTTTCTTCATGTTTACGCTTCCACATCAGACATGATATAACCAACGTTTCTTACCGTCTTAATCATACCACCTGATTCTTTTAATTTATGTCTAAGTGTTTTTATATGCATATCCAAGGTTCTTGACTCACCTTCAAAATCAGTTCCCCAAACCTTATCAAGGATAATTTCTCTAGTGGTAACAATCCCTGCATGTGCCATAAGTAATTTTAGTAATTCGTATTCCTTGTAGGTAAGTTCGCATGGAACATCATCTACAAAAACTGCATGTCTTTCTGTATCTAAGAACACATTTCCTATCGATAAAAACTTTTCGGTTGCTGTCTGGCTAACACTTCTACGAAGCAATGCCTTTACACGAGAAATCAGCTCCATAATGCCAAAGGGCTTAGTCATGTAATCATCTGCACCAATATCTAATCCCTTTACCTTATCAAGCTCCGTAGTCTTTGCGGTTACCATGATAATCGGAATCGTCTTTGTTTCCATCCTTGCACGTAGCTTCTTTACAATTTCTAAACCGTCTTCGTCTGGAAGCATAACATCTAACACTACCAAATCGGGAGTTTTTTCTGCCAGTCTTTCATAAAAATCTTTTGCCGATTCAAAGCCCTCTACTTGATAGCCTACATTCTGTAAGGCAAAGGTTTCAATTTCTTTAATGTTTTTATCATCTTCTACTACATAAATACAAGACATTCTGACCCCTCACTTTTCTTTATGGCAATAAATAT
>JAVBUZ010000174.1:0-12281 GCA_031554725.1 Lachnospiraceae bacterium
ATTGCGAAAGAAGTGGGCAATGAGATTATTATTGGATATGATGCACATAATCCTAAAGCTCTGTTAGATGAAAAGAACTATCAAAACTGCATGAATTTGGCTAAATATCTGGGAATACAGCCAAATGAGGGATTTCGCATATGATGCAGAAAATAAAGTCGTTTATACAAAAAGAGGTTGTGCTATGTGTGGCAACCATATTGGCTATTATATCAATGTTCATTGTTATACCAGACAAAGGATACATAGAGTATTTTGATTTTCGAGTGTTGGCACTGCTGTTTTCATTAATGGTAGTTATGGCTGGATTTATGGACATGGGGATTTTTAGGCGGATAGCAATGAATCTCCTTAAAAAAGCACAAACATATAGACAATTAATTCTATTATTAGTGTTTATATGTTTTTTTACGGCCATGTTTATTACCAATGATGTGGCACTGATAACCTTTGTTCCATTTACTATTATGTTATTAAATATGGCAGGGATGAAGGAAAAAATTATCTCTGTTGTTGTTTTTCAAACCATAGCAGCCAACTTGGGAAGCATGTTAACTCCTCTAGGAAACCCACAGAACCTGTATTTATACGCAGTATCAGGAATGTCACTTGTTGAATTTTTAGGTGTCATGATGATGTTGACACTCGTGTCATTCGCGATGCTTTTTGCAGTTTGCATGTTGCAAAAGAATCAAAAACTTGAAGGAATGCAAGAGGAAACAACCACAAATAATGAAATAAATAAAAAGGTAGTAGTCTTTTTTATGGTCTTATTTGTTGTTAGCTTACTTTCGGTACTTCGCTTGCTACCATATTGTGTACCATTAATTATAGCAGTAGCGGGAACTTTTATAATTAGAAAAAGCGTACTTGCTAAAGTGGATTATTGTTTATTGCTTACTTTTGCCATGTTCTTTGTTTTTATTGGGAATATGGGAAGAATCGAAGTGGTAAAGAATTGGTTAGAACAAGTTATACAAGGAAGAGAATTACTATTTGGATTTATTACAAGCCAAGTAATTAGCAACGTTCCAGCGGCTATCTTGCTATCTGGATTTACAGATAACTTCAAGGCTCTACTGCAAGGCGTAAATATTGGAGGCCTAGGAACACTCATAGCATCACTAGCAAGTCTTATTTCCTATAAGTTCTATGCACAGGAAGAACAGGCAAAAAAGGGTAAGTATATTGCCTACTTTACTGGGATGAATGTGGTGTTTGCAGTGGTGCTGCTTGTGGTGGCAACCCTAATAAATTAAGCAAGTATATGGATAACAATAAAAATACTATTCCTTCGAGCAGGCGTTTTCTACACTGCTCGTAAGGTATAGTATTTTTTATTGCCATATTCAATTGATTTATTTACAAGGATTCCAACCATCAGGTCCACCCAAAACAATTTCAGGCGTAAGCACCTCGGCCTCTTCCTTGGTTAACTGATGAGAGAAGTCTGCTCTTTCTTTTACTAGAGCGCCAGGACCGTAGGAATTATATTCTCCATAATAAAAGTGACCGTGAGGCTTTTTCCAGTCATTCCAGCCAAGGGGATGGATGTGCTCTCCAAGCTCACAGGAGATAAAGACAGTCTTTGCATATTCACGCCAAGGACGACCCAAATATACGCTTTTTGGAGGACAGTCACTTACTAGCTTGCAGTTACGGAAAACATAGCCATATTCCTCCTCGATAGGAGTGGAGGCTGCTGTGATATACCCATAAATAACTTCTTCATCGGGGCTTTCGGGTGGCTTTCTATCACCGGGCTTTTGAGAAAAAATAGTACAATTGTCAAAATATGCAATCGCGCTACCAAAAATAAAATCCACATCGCCGCGGATAAAACAATTTTTATAAAACTGCCTTCCCATTGTGCGGGGCTTAAACTCACCAGGTCCTGTAAAACCACCAGGTGCAGCCGCGGTAGGAGGTAGTGGTGCGGTAAAAAGAGTATCCTGACTACCAAGCAAAATACAATCCTCAAAGATATTTCTATCACCATCCACATATAGGGCAAGAGCTTGTCCAACTGTGTGACCAAAACCAGCACTATTTCTAAAAGTAATATTTTTTGCTAAAAAATCATGGGTATCAATTCGCACAGAAGCGGTGCGGAAGGTACCTCTCTTTACGCCATCTGCTAAAACTTCAAAAGCACCCAAACCATAAGTTAATACAGTATTTTCAGCATCCTCACCTAAAAAAGTAACAAAAGGACGAGATACTACAACCTGCTCCTCATATACGCCAGGCGCAATGTGAACCACCACAGAAGCTAAATTATCAGGCTTATTCGGAGCTGGATAACAAACCTCCTCCTCATAAATAGAAAGAGAAGCTAACGCTTCATTTACACTTGTAAAATTTGGAGACATACTTGGATAATTAACATAAATATCAATTGTACTCATTTTTTCTGCCCTTTCTTTAAGAATGAAGCTATTAATTATAGATAATGAAGAACCAAATATGTTTTAATAATTTAAATCAACGACGCAATATATAATGACGGCTTCTCCACCAAATTCACATACCCATCTTCGCATTTCACCATAGGCCTGGAAAGCTTATCCTTATTAATGTAGATAATTGTACCCTCTTGTCCATTGCTCAAACGACAAGCATTTGATACATAGCCATGCACAAGGTTTTCTAAGAAGGTCATAATGTACTGAGGTTCATATTTTTGTAGCCCTTCATCTTCAAAGATTTCGATTACCTTAAATGGACACATAGGGCCGCGATAAACTCTTGAAGCTGTCATTGCATCATAAACATCAGCAATCGATACAAGCTTGGCAAACTTATCAATGTCATTGCCAGAAAGACCTAGAGGATATCCAGAGCCGTCGCATCTTTCGTGATGCATTAGAGCAGAGTTGCAAATTTGTAACTCCATGTCCTTATCTTTTAAAAGCTGATACCCTGTAGACGGGTGTTTCTTTATAATGGAAAATTCGTCTGAAGAAAGCTTAGTAGGTTTTCCGATAATTTCTTTAGGAACACATAATTTTCCTATGTCATGTAGCATTCCACAAATGGTAGCAATCTCGATTTCGTCCTCACTCATCTTTAACCATTTGGCTAGAACGTTGCTAATAAGAGCTACATTTAAACAATGTACGTAGGTTGAATCGTCGTATTCTCGTACATTTTGTAGCATGTCAATAACACTAGTCCCAGTGGTAGCAGCTTCCAAGACGCGAAGAGTACCTTGATACATGGGCCTTAAATCAAAAGGAACATCTTTATCAAGGACGGACTGAAACCCCTTTTCAAAGGAGTCAATGGTCGAATCATAAACCTCTTTAAATTCTTGAAATATAGGGCTGTTTTTTAACTTCGTGTAATAGGATAACGAAAAATCTGTGGATGGTAGATGTGCCAAGGCATCTTCTACCTTTACATTATAAATTCCATGGGTTATTAGCATGGAAATAATACTATCAGTTAAAATGCCTCCTTTTGTAACAAGGAGCTGTCCGCCAAAGCTAAAAAGATTTTCGGCGGTGACCATACCAGGCATAAGCTGAGTCGTAAGTAATTTTTTCATAAAAGCTCCATTCTTACAAGGTCATAAGACCCCGATTTAAGGCACCAAGAGACTACTTTAAACATATGACTATTATAAGTTTTTTCTATCATGCTGTCAATTTTAACATTTTATTAACAAAATGTTTATATGTATGGGCGTGCTTTTAGTTGAATCTGAGTGCTAAATCTGTTACAATAGGCTTTAGGTTTTTACGCAAAAGCTTATAAAAGCTGAACAAAAATGCGGTTCAGCAATAAAAGGAACACGCCACGCAGCGTGTAGGTGGAAAAAGCATGAAGTTAATTGATAATGTATTTGGGACACATAGCCAACGAGAATTAAAAAGAATAATGCCCTTGGTAGATAAAATTGAATCACTAAGACCAGAAATGCAAGCACTTAGTGACGACCAACTGAAAGACAAAACTAAGGAATTTAAGAAACGTCTGGCTGGTGGAGAGACTTTGGATGATTTGCTTCCAGAAGCATATGCAACCGTAAGAGAGGCGGCTTCTCGTGCTCTTAATATGGAGCATTACCCAGTTCAGTTAATTGGTGGAATTATTCTTCACCAAGGACGTATTGCGGAAATGAAAACAGGTGAAGGTAAAACATTAGTTTCTACATTACCTGCTTATTTAAATGCCCTAGAAGGAAAAGGTGTACATGTTGTTACGGTCAACGACTATCTTGCTCATCGTGATGCTGAGTGGATGGGGCAGGTACATGAATTTTTAGGTCTGAAGGTGGGTATTGTATTAAACAGTATGACACCTGAGGAAAGAAGAGATGCATATAATTGTGATATCACTTATGTAACAAACAATGAACTTGGCTTTGATTACCTAAGAGATAACATGGTGGTATATAAAAAGCAATTGGTTCTACGTGACCTTCATTATGCGATTATCGATGAGGTTGACTCTGTTCTTGTAGACGAAGCAAGAACACCACTTATTATTTCAGGACAAAGTGGTAAATCAACCAAGCTATACGAAATGTGTGATATTCTTGCTCGTCAGCTTAGACGTGGTGAGGACATGGCAGATTTATCGAAAATGGACGCCATTATGGGCGTTTCCCAGGAAGAAACAGGGGACTTTATTGTTAACGAAAAGGATAAAGTAGTAAACCTAACAGCCCAGGGTATTGAAAAGGTAGAAAGATTTTTCCAAATTGAAAACTTAGCAGATCCAGAAAATTTGGAAATTCAGCATAATATTATTTTAGCACTGCGTGCACACAACCTTATGTTTAGAGATCAGGATTATGTAGTAAAGGATGATCAGGTTCTAATCGTAGATGAATTTACAGGACGTATTATGCCAGGCCGTCGTTACTCAGACGGTTTACATCAGGCAATTGAAGCCAAAGAGCACGTAAAGGTAAAAAGAGAAAGCAAGACCTTAGCAAACGTTACATTCCAGAACTTCTTCAACTTATTTGAGAAGAAATCTGGTATGACAGGTACTGCATTAACAGAAGAGCGAGAATTCCGTGATATCTATGGAATGGACGTTATCGAAATTCCTACCAATAAACCAATTGCCAGAATTGACCATCAGGATGCCGTTTATAAGACCAAAAAAGAAAAAATAAATGCAATTCTTGATGAAGTAGAAAAGGCATATGCAAAGAAACAGCCAGTCTTAGTAGGTACGATAACTATTGAAGCTTCAGAAGAAATAAGTAATTTACTACGTAAACGTGGTATTCCTCATAAGGTACTTAATGCAAAATTCCATGAAATGGAAGCGGAAATTGTAGCAGATGCAGGTATTCATGGCGCAGTAACCATAGCAACCAATATGGCAGGTCGTGGTACCGATATTAAGCTTGATGAAGAAGCAAAAGCAGCAGGCGGACTTAAGATTATTGGTACAGAAAGACATGAATCTAGACGTATTGATAATCAGCTACGTGGTCGTGCAGGACGTCAAGGAGATGCAGGTGAATCTAAGTTCTATATTTCATTACAGGATGATTTGATGCGTTTATTCGGTTCTGAAAGGCTTATTAGCATGTTCAATACCTTAGGTATTCCAGAAAATCAGGAAATTGAACACAAAACCCTTTCAAATGCCATTGAATCTGCACAGAAAAAGATTGAAAATAATAACTACGGTATTCGTAAAAACTTATTAGAATATGATAACGTTATGAGTGAACAGCGTGAGATTATCTACGGTGAGCGTCGCCGTGTTCTTGATGGCGAAAGCATGAGAGAAGTTATCATTAAGATGATTCAGGATATTACAGAAAATGCGGTAGATATAGCAATTGGTGATGATGTTCCAACAGAAGAATGGGATTTAAATGAGCTTAATACCCTACTACTTCCTACCGTTCCTATTTTGCCTCTTAAAACACCAAGAATTAAAGCTAATAAGAAAAATAGCCTAAAACAGCAGCTAAAGGAAGAAGCAGTTAAGCTATACGAAAGCAAGGAAGCAGAGTTCCCAGAGCTTGAAATGATGCGTGAGCTAGAGCGCGTTATTTTACTTAAGGTAATTGACCGTAAATGGATGGATCATATCGACGATATGGACCAGCTACGTCAGGGTATTGGTTTACAGGCTTATGGACAAAGAGATCCAGTTGTAGAATATCGTATGAGCGGTTATGACATGTTCGACGATATGACACAGAATATCAAAGAAGAAACCGTTAGACTCTTATTCCATGTTCAGATTCAGCAGAAGGTTGAAAGAGAGCAGGTAGCAAAGGTTACTGGAACCAACAAGGATGATAGTGGCCCAAGAGCTCCACAAAAAAGAGAAACAGAAAAAGTATATCCAAACGATCCATGCCCATGTGGTAGTGGAAAGAAATATAAACAGTGTTGTGGTAGAAAAGCATAATTTTTATCAAGGGCTGTATGAAAGTAGGTGACGTAAGTGGTTGAATTAGACCAAATGAAAGCAAAATTGCTGACATATGAAACACCATTAGCGGAAGTGAGGGATTCACTTTGACCTAGCTAATAAGTCAAAGAGAATTGAAGAGCTAGAAATGGAAATGGAAGCCCCAGGTTTTTGGGATGATCCAGAACGCTCCAATAAACAAATGAAAGAACTAAAGAACCTGAAAGATATTCGTCAGACCTATCAAAATCTAGAATGTCAGCAAGAGGATCTTCTTGGCCTTATTGAAATGGCATATGAAGAAAATGATGAAAGCCTTGTAGCAGATATTCAGGCAGAGTTTGATTCCTTTGTAGAGGAGTTTGAGGATATTCGTATTAGTACGCTACTTTCAGCGGAGTATGATAGAAATAACGCTATCTTAAAGCTAAATGCTGGTGCAGGAGGTACAGAAAGCTGTGACTGGTGTGCCATGCTTTACCGTATGTATACAAGATGGGCAGAGCGCAAGGGCTTTACCATTGATGTACTTGACTATCTAGATGGTGAAGAAGCAGGAACGAAATCCGTTACCTTTCAGGTAAATGGTGTGAATGCTTATGGATATTTAAAATCAGAAAAGGGTGTGCATAGATTGGTTCGTATTTCGCCTTTTAATGCACAAGGAAAGAGACAAACCTCCTTTGTATCCTTGGATGTTATGCCAGAAATTGATGAAGACGTGGATGTGGAAATCGATAACGATGACCTTCGTATTGATACCTACCGAAGCAGTGGCGCTGGTGGACAGCACATCAACAAAACCTCTTCAGCTATCCGTATTACCCATATTCCTACGGGAACCGTGGTACAGTGTCAAAACGAGCGCTCTCAGTTCCAAAACAAGGACAAGGCAATGCAGATGTTAAAGGCCAAGCTGTTTTTATTACAGAAGGAAGCCAATGCAGAAAAGCTGTCTGATATTCGTGGCGAGGTAAAGGATATTGGCTGGGGAAATCAGATTCGCTCCTATGTTTTACAGCCCTATACCATGGTAAAGGATCATAGAACAAATGCAGAAAGCGGAAATGCAGATGCAGTTTTAGATGGAGCACTTGATAGCTTTATCAATGCATATTTGAAATGGATCACAGTGTGAAAAATAAATTTTTCACACGCAATTTTGTGCCTTGGGCACAAAGATTGCAGATGTTGGAGACTTAATTTGGGCCGTCAGCTACTAGTTAGCTGGCGGTTTTTTGATGCAATTTTCACCAAATTTGCGGTTGTATAAATATGCAGTAAATGATACCATAAAAGGGTGTAAAAAGGAGGATTCAAATGTACAATTTGGGGATTTGTGACGATGCAAAAGGGACATGCGCTGAGCTTGAAAAAATCATTTTGGATTATGCTCAAAAGAGAAATCAAAAGATTAATGTAGACGTTTGGTACAGTGGGGAAAGTTTGTGTGAAGATTTAAAGAAAAATGAGCAATATGACTTACTTTTTTTAGATATTGAATTAGATAAAATGGACGGAGTGAGGGTTGGAGAGTTTATTAGAAATGAGCTTGAAGATTATAAGCTTATGATAGTGTATATATCCTCCAAAACTAATTATGCAATGCAGCTATTTCAGAACCAACCCTTTGATTTTTTGATAAAACCTATTGAAGAAGAAAAAATAGAGGCATTATTAGATAGGGCGTTTAGAATACGAAAAAAAGGGGATTTATGTTTTGACTTTAAGTATGGAGGAAAACTTTTTAAAGTTCCATATGAAAATATTATACATTTTTCTAGCATGGATAAAAAAATACAGTTGCTTACGCGGCTTAAGACTTTTTACTTTTATGGAAAGCTAAAAGAGTTGCAGATGGTTTTACCTAAAAACTTTATATTTATACATCAGTCTTATATCATAAACCAAGACTATATATGCGAGTGTACATATGAAACAGTAAAGATGATGAATGGAGAATTACTGACAATAAGTAAGCGATATAGAAGTGAGGTTAGAAAAAGCATAAAAGAATATCAAAGGGGGCGTCGAGAGTAAAATGTATGATATTCTAATTAGTGTGATTTCAAATTTATTTCGTGTATTGTTAATTAGAAAATTTATGAAATTGTTTTTTGTAAAAAAGGCGATAGACTATAGATGGGAGCAAGTGGTCTATTCTTTGTTGTATTTTGCTACACTTACTCTTTTTCTTGTATTTAATCTTCCTATTATTAATTTAATGTCAAATTTTATCTGCTTGTTTATAGTAACAAGTATTTATTCAGGAAGCATTAAAAAGAAGGTTTTTGGAGTGTTGGCCATATATAGCATTAATATGATTTGTGATACCATAGCAGCTTTTTCACTTGCAAGCTATATAATTGGCGGGGAGAATAGCCATATTTTTGAAATATTCTCTGCACTACTATTATTGGTATGCGTACTTTTTATAGAAAAATTGGTAGATAGGAAAAAACAGTTGGAGTTTTCGGCAAAATATTGGTGGATTCTATTTTTGATTCCTTTATGCAGTATTGTAATGCTGTTTTTTATGCTATATAGGAATTTGCAGGATAGATTTTTTATCGTGGTGGAGAGTCTTAGTGTTTTGGTCATTAATATAATTGTCTTTTACTTGTATAATAGGCTTTTAGATAGCTATGCCAAGATGATTGAAAAGGAAGATTTGGAAAAAAAGGTAAAGATATATTCAAACCAGTTAGAAGTAATTATGCATACCCAAGAGAGGGTACGTTCTTTGCAGCACGACATGAAACACCATGCAAAGGAGATATATACTCTTGCAAAGCAAAAGGAAAACCTCGAGATAGAGGATTACATACAAAGAATGATGTCATTTATGGACAATCCAGACGAATGTGTGTATTCGGGAAATAAAGAGGTAGATGGAGTTTTAAATTATTTACTTGAAACAGCAAATAGAGTCTTGAATGAAGTCAATGTAAAAATAAGTATACCTGAAGATTTAGAAATACCAATGTTTGATTTGAATGTGATTTTGGGAAACCTCCTAGAAAATGCAATTGAAGCATCAAAGAAATCGGACGAAAAGATAATGAGTGTGTGCATTACCTTGGAAAAGAATATTTTATTTATTAATATTTCAAACACCTTTGATGGAAATGTTGAAGTAAAAAAAGGTGTCTTATATTCGACAAAAAAGAAACCCAATGACCATGGAATTGGGCTAAGAAACGTAAAAAAAATTGTAGATAACTATAATGGTGTTATGGATATTACCTATGAAGATAAATTATTTGAAGTGGATATTATGCTATATATGAATAAGGTTAGGTCTTAGCGATAGATAAATATACCAATTTCGACAAAATTACTCCCAATTTCGGTATATAAAGAAGGATAAGTAGGAAAATGATGTAAAATCAATTTGTTACTTATTGTTTTTTATAAATGGGAAGGGGGAAAGCAATGAAGAAGAAAGCGTTTCAAAGTATTGCGGGAAAGCTGGTAACTAACATGGCGCGCAAGGTTGCAGTAGTTGATGCAAATTCAGCGTGTGCTTGGTTAGGATATCAGCAAAAGTTGCCGGAAGGCGTAAAGAAATTGCGTAAGTTTTGAGAAAAATGAGTTATGGCATAGTTGATGCATTGCAAAAGGAAGGATGCTTTTTGGATGAGGAAAGAGATGTTATAGCCTATGGAATTAAACAAGGGGAAAGGTTTATTTTAAGTGTTATAGGTACCTTGATATTGGGATTTGTTTTTGGTATTCCACTAATTGCTGCATTTTTCTTACTTAGTTTTATACCATTAAGAAAATATGCCGGAGGGTATCATGCGAAAACCTCATTTCGCTGTACGCTTATCTCCATTTTAAGCATTTCATGTTGCTTTCAGCTCATTAATATTATCGCTGGTAAAGTGGCAATTGAATATGTAATTTGTGGGTTAATTCCTTGCATCGTAATCATCGGTTTACTAGCACCGGTTTCAAATAGTAATAAAAGCTTAGATGCTATGGAAATAAGAGCTTATAAAAGTATTACAAGAAAGATACTTCTTGTCGAGAGTATATGTTTTTTTATTTCTATGTTATTTAATGCAAATGCTATATGCTATGCAATTATGTCAACAATAATTTTAGAAGCAATTTCTTTAGTAGTAGGTTATGTACAAAATAAAAAAATAACACATAGGAGGGACAAAATATGAGATTAAAGAATAATTTAAAAAAGAGAATGACGGCATTAGCAATTGCTATTATAATGGTGGGGAACACTGGTACGATGGTTTATGCGCAGAGTAGTAACGACGAAAGTGGGGCTGCCTATGGTTGGGAAGAAAAAGTAGAAAATAAAGAAACCTTACAAACAAGAGTATTCGCAGTAAGTGCAGAACCCAGTTGGAAGGAAACTGATTATAAAGCAGTTGCTGTAAATTATGGTACAATTTATTTGAGGTCATTTGTGATGACACTATTAAATGATACAAAACTATGTAGAGGGGTGACAACACATTCTACTAGTTTTCAAGGTTATGTAAGGGCTAGATTTGAAACATTATTTGGAGAAGTTATAGCGGGCTCGGATAGTGATAGAAAAATTTCTTACTATGGGACATTTGCTGAGACTCCAGATAATGTAGCATCAGGAGGCTGGAGCGGTGTAGCACATACGTATTGTGGAACGATATAAAATATAAATGCGGGTATCTTCTTTTATGAGGATACCCGCTTGCAAAAGGAGCATATATGAAGGGATTACTAAAAAGGTATGGTTGGGACTTAGTTTTACTATGTAATGTTTTCCTTATGTCTTTATTTTTTATGATGATAGTAAGCAAATATGAAAATATATATCAAACCCAGAATCAATCGTCAGATACTATAAATAATACATCAATACATTTTATAGTTGATACCTATTATGAAATAGACTTTTCTTTTTTAGAAGAAATAGAAGATACCTTTGCATTACTACAAAGACAATCACAATCGATGCCAATATACAAAGTGATTTGTTCAAATGCGTATTTTGAAGTAAGCAGCGGAAGAAGTTTTGAAAAAAGTGATTTTAATAAAAGTATAAACAATGTAATTTGCGGTGCAAGAGCAGGAGATATATTGCAGACTGAACCGTTTGTGTTTCGGGAGAATGAATATACGACAATAGGTACGCTAAGTGATAAAAATGTTTTAGAGTCAAAATATGCAGTATTTTATACAAACGGCGATATTGATAGAATATTAGCGAGAACAGAGCTTATATTAGTAGGTATAAAACAAAAAGACATTGAAAAGATTTTCATGGTAATTACAGATAAATTGAGAGATGTAAAATATGCTGTTAATCGCATTGATATAAAGACAACAAAAGTTAAAGATGTATATGATACTAATGAAAAAAGTCTTAGTATCGTTATTTTAGTAATCATATTTAATTGTACATCTATACTTCTTTTAAACTTCTTCTGGTTAGGACAATTTGATGAGTTTCACTATGTATATAATTTGATAGGAAAAAGAGGTCTTGAAAAAGAAATATATTTAAGATTCCTTTTAATAATATTACTTGGATATTTTATTGCTCTTTTCTGTCAAAAAATCAAGTCGATTTCAACAAGCATAGCTACATTTATTTTGATTTCAACTATTATGCTGATTATTCTTTCTTGTGAAATAAGGCTTAAAGAGAGAGGAGAATGGAATGAAAAAGATTATTAGAGAAATGCTTTTTGATATTAAAAAGAACTATTTTATTTTTTTTGTTTTTATAATTCAGCTAATGGTTTGTTTCTGTGTATGCATTTTCTCTGTACAACTAGAAAGCGAAATCAAATTAGAAAGAGCAGAAATAGTTATATCATCAAATGAAAAAAAACTTTATGATATAACAGACAATTTAGTGGGGGATTATGAAA
>JAVBUZ010000114.1:0-20151 GCA_031554725.1 Lachnospiraceae bacterium
AGTTTGCCCTACGGGAGCGATTACCTTTGAAGAGCGTGATACGCTAGAATACAACGAGGAAGAAGTGAAAAGAAATATGGAAGCAAAAGAAAAACAGGAAGTGAAGCAAGAAAATCTTGCTTGTGGTTGCCCTGGAACACATGCGAAAGCAATAAAAAGAGAAGATAGTAATTGCCAGATAGAAGTGCCAGCAAAAGAAACAGTATCTAGGTTAAATCAGTGGCCAGTACAGATTAAGCTAGTTCCTATTAATGCGCCATATTTTGATAATGCAAACCTACTGGTGGCAGCAGACTGTACTGCTTACGCCTACGGAAATTTCCATGAAAAATTTATAAAAAATAGGATTACGGTTATTGGCTGTCCAAAGCTAGATGAAGGTGATTACGCAGAAAAACTGACTGCTATTCTTAAAAATAATGAAATCAAGTCAGTCACTGTGGTTCGTATGGAAGTACCTTGCTGTGGAGGTATTGAGTATGCAGTAAAATCAGCACTTCTAAATAGTGGTAAAATGATTCCTTGGCAGGTAGTGACCATTTCTACAGATGGACAGATACTCAGCGAGTAGTTATGTAGACCATAAAAATGGAGGTGCTTTGGCACCTCCATCTCCTAAACCTCTTGCAAAATATGCAATTTGGGTTTATAATCAGCTTAGAAACCGATGGATATTGGTGTGTCCTACGGTTGCAATCGGAAACTTATAAGTGTTAATAAAAAGTAACTAACGGATTATAGGCTATCCTCTACGGTCAATAGAGGATAGCCTTTTCCGTTTACTTGCGGTTGTTTCTCTTGTCTATGTATGTCAAGGCGGCAAGCACCACCAATAAAAGTGTAAGAACTTCCATTGTATTCATACTGACCTCCTTTCCGTTTCCAGAAAGGACAACCGCAGACTATCCTCATTTGCTCTTATCTGATTTCATACATTATAACACGTAATACCAAATGATTCCACAATAAAATACCGATAATTTTAAATGTTATTTACAATCCAGTACCGTTGTTCAATAACGCCATCCACTTCAATTTCATTTTCAAGTACACCACCATTATTAATAATACTTTTGGCAGAAGCAATGTTTTCTTTGTCGCAGACCATAAGTACCTTTTCAATTCCTAAAGCTTTACATTCTTCTAGGGCAAGTGAAATCATCTGCGTGGCAAAGCCTTTTCTTCTTTCGCAGGGACGAATGCCATCGCCAATATGCCCACCATTTAATAGCAGGCGCTCATTAAGGTAATGTCTTATATTGACTGCGCCTACAAATATGTTTCTATCTTCATCAAGACAGAAGTATGTGGAATCAGGAACAAGAGGTCCCCCGTCATCGCGAACTTCAAGACTATTAATATATTCCTCATAATTATGATAATCTGTTTTTCTTATGGCATAGGGAACGATACTTTCGCCTGTAGCGGTCCATTCGTCCATCATATCAGTTAGCTGTGGAATATATTGTTCTTCTAGCTTTACTAATTTAAGCATGGGACCTCCAAAAGTGAGCTTATTTAATATACATTCCATAATCTAAAATAATATCTCCATTCTCGTCAGGAGATGTAAAACGAGGGCAATTATAACGTTCAAAGAAACAGAGGTAGTTTTTGTTATCAACTTTAAAGCTATCCATACCATTTTCTTTATATTTGTCTATGCATGCGTCATGCATAGCATATAGCCCATCATCCTCTTTGCCTTTAATCCAGCAAACGGCTAAGTCACTTTCATCAAGGTCGATGTAGCCATAGCCTTCTGGAACGGTAGTGTTAACTGGAAAGAACATACCAATCCAGTATTCAAAAGAATCCTCGCAGCTAGCCACATTATAACGCATAAGACCAATATAACCATTTTCAACTTCTTTCAGCTCGCCTAGTTTCTCTAGTGTATCAAACCACCCATTCTGAAACCATTCACCCCATTTGTGTCCAAAGCCACCAATCCTGTCAGCATTTGTGTAGCATTTTCCAATAAAACGAAGAGATGGTAAATGCTCTTTGTAAACCTTAATAATTTCTGCTCCCATATTTTACCCTCCTATATAAATGCTATTGTATTTACCATCCATTTTAAGGTAGAATTGCTATAAAAGCAATAAAAAGGAGTGTACTAATGTCAGAAAGACGAGTATTAATTATAGATGACGATGAAGATTTATCCTTTATCATTTCTGAAATGTTGGAAAATTATGAATATAGTGTAACCTGCGCAAAAAATAGTGAGGAAGCTTTTGACTTACTTTCAAAAAATACATATCAGTTAATACTTCTTGATATCAATCTTCCTGAGACAACAGGCTTTGAAATATGCAAAGAGCTTCGAAAAATATCCACGGTACCAGTTATTTTTGCTAGTGCGAGAACAAGTGAAAGTGACCGAATTACTGGCTATGATATCGGGGGTGATGACTATCTGCCCAAGCCATATTCCATGAAGGAGCTTTTAGCAAGAGTGAATGCCCTGATGCGTAGAACATATGGCTTTACTGAGGAAGAAAAGCTACTAACCTTTGGTGATGTTACAGTAAATATTACTGCAAGAACTGTTACTAAAGCAGGGAAAGCGATACCCCTTTCGTTGCGTGAATTTGATTTGCTTGCATATTTGTGTGAACATAAAAATGTAGCAATAACAAAAGAAAAGCTTCTAGCTGAGGTGTGGGGAGCGTTTTCTATGGTGGAACCTGCCACATTAACGGTGCATATCCGCTGGCTTAGAGAAAAACTTGAAGAAGATCCTGCAATGCCAAAGTATATTAAAACGGTATATAAGGTAGGGTATTCATTGGAGGTTTGAGCTTGCACTCAAAGTCGCCAGCCTTTGGAGAAGGGGAGAGTATTAAATGAAAAAAAGACTTATAGGCTTAACGATATTATTTTCTGCAATAATTATAATTGCCACAGTAGCATTGTACTTTTTGCAAAAGCAAGTTAATTATCAAGACATAAAAGGGGAACAGATAGTTGCGCTGAATGAAATTGAACAGCTTGCAAAGCTAGGGGAAATTGATGAAATGACTGAAAAAGTCTTGCTGCTACAAAAGAATATACAGGTAGTAGAGACGAACCAGATAAAAGTAAATGGGAGCATTATGGTGTGTGCCATTTGCATTTGCTTTCTTATTTTGGTATTTGGATATGTGTACGTGGCAATACTGCACCCCTTTGAGAAGATGAAGAAGTTTGCTCAGAAGATTTCAGAGGGAAACTTTGATGAAGCTTTAGAATATGAACGTTCCAACTATTTTGGAGACTTTACTTGGGCATTTGACAGTATGAGAAAAGAAATTACCAGTGCACGTTCCTGTGAGAAAGAAGCAATTGAAAACAATAAGACGGTTATTGCGACACTTTCTCATGATATCAAAACCCCGATTGCTTCCATCAGAGCTTATGCGGAAGGGCTGGAAGCTAGTCTTGATGGAACACCTGAGAAGCGGGCAAAATACTTAGATGTAATTATGAAAAAATGTGATGAGGTTTCAAGACTAACAAATGATTTGTTTTTACATTCCATATCTGATTTAGATAAATTAAAAGTAACGGCCGAAAAAATGGAAGTTTGTGGATTCTTTGAAAAGGTAGTCTCAGAAATATCTGCTGAGCAAAAAGATATACATTTTGAAAAACCAGAATTTGTTGCATGGGTACAAGCAGATGCGAATAGGTTGACACAGATTGCAGAGAACTTGATTAACAACGCAAGAAAATATGCAAAGTCGCAAGTTAATATTTGGCTTAAGATAGATGAGGATGCTGTGCTGATTCACTTTCGTGACTTTGGCGAGGGAATACCAGACGAAGATATGCCATTTATTTATGACAAATTCTATCGTGGTAAAAATTCGGGAAATGAGCAGGGCTCGGGACTTGGACTTTATATTGTAAAATATATAATGACACAGATGCAAGGTGAGGTTTTACTACACAATCATTCAGATGGGCTTGAGGCAATAATTAGCCTGCCAATTATTTCTAAAGTGTCTTAATGACTTCTTAATAACTTTTCTGATAGAGTGAGGACATCAAGAAATGAGAGGATATTATTAAATGAAAAAAACAATTCTATCGGCAAAAGGCTTATGTAAAAGCTATGCTCATAATGGTGGGCAAAATCATATACTTTCCAACATTGATGTTGAACTATACGAAGGGGACTTTACAGTAATTATGGGAGCCTCTGGTTCTGGAAAGTCGACCCTACTATATGCGCTAAGTGGCATGGATCGGGCAACAGCAGGAAAGGTAATGTACGATAATGTGGACTTAGTGAGCGTGAATGAAAAAAAGCTTGCGTCACTTCGTCATGGTGACTTTGGATTTGTATTTCAACAGATGCACCTTATCAGCAACCTAACTTTATTTGAAAATGTTGCAGTGCCAGGATACTTAAATAAAGAAAAAAATGCCGCAGAGGTAAAAGCAAGAGCGGATGAGTTACTTGAAAAAATGGGGCTCACCAATATAAAGACCCATCTTCCCTCACAAGCATCAGGGGGAGAACAACAAAGATGTGCTATTGCAAGGGCGGTAATTAATACGCCTAAATTGCTGTTTGCAGATGAGCCTACAGGGGCGCTGAATCGTAAGAACAC
Source organism: Lachnospiraceae bacterium (assembly GCA_031554725.1). Classification (GTDB taxonomy): domain Bacteria; phylum Bacillota; class Clostridia; order Lachnospirales; family Lachnospiraceae; genus JAVBUZ01. Next base: position 4,605 of record JAVBUZ010000114.1, read on the forward strand.
CATTGAAGTATTGAATTTGCTGACAGATATTAACCAATCAGGACAAAGTATTCTTATGGTAACCCATGATATGCGTGCAGCACTACGCGCAACAAGACTTCTGTATATTGAGGATGGAAAAATAATTGGCGAGTTACCACTTCCACCATATAATCCCGATGAAGAAAAAAGTCGTGAGACACAAGTAAATGCATGGCTTGCGTCAATGAAGTGGTAGGTGGCGGTATGGAAATATGGAGCTTAGTCAAAGCAAATATACGTCACAAAAAAGGGTCTTTTGTTAGCATTATCATTTTGATGCTACTTATTTCAATGGCACTTACAGCAATTTTAAGTGTTCAGGACAATTGTAAAAGTGCACTTGAAAATGCATTGGTGGAAGTAGATACAGGAAACCTGAATCTGTTTATTAAAAGACAGAATATGACGGAGGAGTTAACGGAATCTGTTTTAGGTAATGAGATGGTAAAGGGCATTAAAACATTTCCGGCGATTGTTTGTGATAAACAAGAGATAAAAACACAAACAACAAATGGACAAACGGACGGAAATGCATGGTTCCTGCAAAAAATGCGACCTGAAATTAAGCTTTTAAATAGCAATTTAGATGGGTACGAAAGTGCGGTGCCAGAATTAGATAGTGGTGAGATTTATATTACACAGGGTATTTGTACCAGATTAAGCTGTGATGTGGGCGATACTATTAAGCTATATACCATAGGTGGAAACTTTGAAGTAAAAATTACAGGTATTATTATCGAGCCTTCCAATGGTTCCTCAGTAATGGGTTGGAAGCAGGTTTTTATTAGTGATGAGGACTTTGATAAGATTTACGAAGAATGCAAAAAGAATGAAACAGACCAAGTGTCCGCAGATTTTTATATCTTGCAAATATATAAGGATGAAACTTGCACACTTTCTGATGCGGCATTCAAGCGTAATCTTAATCTTGAAACAGGAATTGTGGATTACGCCACTGGATCATTAACAAAAGAGCTTATTATTCATTATGCATGCTTATTTCCAGACATTATTTGTTCGGTACTTGTGGTTTTTGTGGGATTTTTAATGCTGGTAGTGTTAATTGTTATGGGGCACAGTATCACAACGGGAATTGAGATGGATTATGTAAATTTAGGAGTACTAAAGTCTCAAGGGTTCACAAAAAATAAAATACAAATTATCTTTATGATTCAATATATTCTAGCACAAATAATTGGCACTGGAATTGGCCTGCTTCTGGCTATTCCGCTAACGCAAATTTTGGGAGGCGTATTTCAGCCAATTACAGCTATTTTAGTAGAAAATAATATTTCCATAGCTAATAGCTTGGCAATATTGATAGTTGTTTTGCTAATTTCAGGACTATTTATAGTTTTTGTAACAAGAAAAATTGGTGAAATTTCTCCAGTCAGAGCATTATCTGGTGGCAGGGAAGAAGTTTATTTTGATAGTAGAATAAAAATGCCTATTCGTAAAAAGGCATTGGCAGTGAGTCTTGCTTTGAGACAGTTTACCTCGAATAAGCGCCAGTATATGGGGACCATATTAATTGTGACAATACTTATGTTTTTTATGGCAACGGTTATGATATTAGGAGATTCTATCAACTCAAAATCAGCGATGGAGTCAATGGGCGAACTTTGTATAGAGGTTGATGTGAAACTTAAAGAGCCAGTTCAGGATAGTATGTTGAAGAAATTTGAAAAAACAGTTGAGGAGTACTCTGCAATTGAGAAGAAGTATTATATCAATACATTATATCTTTCAATTAACGGTGAAGAGCTATACTGCTTTGTTTATCAGAACCCAGAAGCTGCGGTAACCCCCAAAGGAAGAGCACCGCTTTATGACAATGAAATAATAATTACAGAAATTGTAGCGGAAGAACTTGGATTAAAGATGGGAGATAAGGTAACTGTTTCAAATAAGGATAAAAAAGAAGAGTATATTATTTCAGGCCTTTATCAAGCCATGAACGATACTGGCATGTGTTTTTCAATGTCGCTAGAAGGTGCAAGAAAGATAGGCGTTAAAAATATTAGTTGGGGTGGTTATAGTTTAGCCGACACTTCCCAAGCGGAAAAGGTAGCAAGCGCGTTAAATGAGGAGTTTGGTCACATTATAGAGGCAACTGCTGAGGAAGAGAATGGTGTTGGTGTTTATACAATGGCTATCGACCTTGTGAAGGTCGTTATATATTCCCTTTCTGTTATCTTTGCCCTGGTAGTGGTGCAGATGGTTTGCTCAAAAACCTTTATGCGAGAGAAAATAGATATAGGAATCTACAAAGCATTAGGTTTTACTCCTAATAACTTAAGATTGCAGTTTGCGATACGGTTCTTAGTGGTTGCATTAATAGGCTCGGCAATAGGAAGTATTCTTTGTGTGCTTTTTAGTGGCAAGGTCTTGGGATATATACTTAGAATGGTAGGAATTTCAAGCTTTACCACGGCATATACGCCATTAACATTTATGGTGCCAATTGGACTTATATGTGTTTGTTTCTTCTTGTTTGCATATTTGGCGGCAAGAAAAATCAAAAAGGTGGAAGTAAAAGAGTTGGTGGTGGAATAATATCCAAAAACTACAAAATATTTGCAAGAAGTTCACTAGGGCTTGAGATAATGGTGGTTGCACCAGCTTCTAGTAAGAAACTTGGTTCTCTAAAGCCCCAAGCTACGGTGATGCAATCAAGATCTGAGTTTTGAGCTGTTTGAATATCCACCTCAGAATCTCCAATATATACAGCGTCGGCCTTGTTGATTTTTAAGTTATCTAAAACTTCATCCACAGAATCTGGAGAAGGCTTCTTTCTGAGGCCTTCTTTTTCGCCAATTGCATAATCAAAGAGTCCATCAAAAAATTCTCGGCATAAGTCCTGCACGGCATAATCGGCCTTATTAGATACAACTGCAGTCAAAAAACCTTTGCCCTTAATATCCCTTAATGCTTTTTGAATACCATCATAAGGTCTTGTATTGTCTGCACAGTGCACAGAGTAGTGTTCTATAAAAAGCTCATATACTTTTTCGGTTTCCTCTGGCGAGGTACCGGTTGGAACGCCAAGTTCAATTAATCTACGGATTCCATTACCTACAAAGCTTTTTACCTCGGCAATTGTTCTTTCGGGAAAGCCGGAGGCGCGAAGTGCGTGATTTAGGCTAATTGATAAATCATCCAGCGTGTTTAAAATAGTTCCATCCATGTCAAATATAGCTAGTTTGTATTTCATAATTAGTAGTAAGCTCCCTTTTGTAATAATTTATTTTAAAAGTGCCCATTCTTCCTCTAAAATACCATATTGGTATCTATCGCACCACTTGTGGTTAAGCATACTATTGCCACGCTTGGCTTTTATAAAATGAGCTTCGCGGCGCATTCCAATTCGCTCCATAATTCGGTAAGAACCGCGGTTTAGTGCATTGCAATCAGCGATAATACGATGAAGCTTAAGGGTTTCAAAACCGAATTTCAGTAAAGTCCTGCCAACTTCTGTGCCATAACCCTTTTGCCAATAATCCCGATGAAGCTCCCAGGCAAGCTCCGCATCTCCAGTAATATGATATATTTCGCAAGAGCCAATTAGTGAATTATCTTCCTTTAGAACCACTGCATATTTAAAGTTTTCACATTCTTCAGCCTCGGCATTAAAAATAGCCCAATCAATATATTCACGCACCTGCGCCTCATTTTTAGGCTCCCCAGAACGATATTTCATATTTTCTGCATTACTGAACATATCAAAAATCACGTCAAAATCATCGTGCTTAAACTTACGAAATAATAAACGCTCAGATTCCAGTTCCATAAACTTCATAGTTAGGCATCCTCCTAAAATTTTTTTGAAGAAATTGTATGATTTCGATGCTAATGGAGGTGATCATTATTTGTAAAAAGCCTTTACCCAAATGTTTGTCTTTGCGAAGAATCTGAATATATAGTCCATATGGAATAAAAACTAAAATATTCCCAAACACATTTTTTACGGCAATGGAAGATGAAACCAAATTACTTCCTGATATGTATTCCCAAATAGTATAGAAGGGAATTAGATTAACGCTTCTTGAGCCATATATATCAATATCAAAGATTGCATTTATACTAAAAAATAACAGCAACATCAGAAAAATATAAAAAGCAAATATAGTATAGAATGATACGGATAGTAATTTTTTTAATATAACTCCTAGCTTCTTAGTCAAATTGGGAACTTTCCTTGCATTATATATAATATGAAAATCATCCACCGAACATCGTATGTCCAGCAATTCGCCCTGTCGACGTTAGTGTAACCAAAAGTGCTCCAACAATTAGCGCAATTAACCAACATATAATATATTTTTTGCTTTTTTTCTTTAAGAGACTATGTAAAAGCATTCCAACAGATACTAATGCCAATAATCCACCACCGAAAAACAATGTATAATATAGAGATGTAGGTACCATTATGTAATTCTTTGCTATCCTAAACATATCAATTTCCTCCTACCATAATCTGAAACTATAGTTTATCTTGTACGTATAAGCATACTTGAAATGCCATCATAAATCAAATAAAATAAGACATAGCACTTGTTATATTGCAAATAATTACTTTTGTATAAAAGGGGCAGCAAAGAGAAGGGTGGATAGTATGATTAAGGGAATTTTCTTTGATTTTGATGGAGTGATTACAGTAGAGAAGACAGGATCACCAACAATTATTGAATTTATAGCAAAAGAAACAGGAGCATTATATGAAGATGTAAAAACAGCTTATTACAAATATAATAGAGAGCTTTTAAAAGGAGAGATTACCCATGAGGATATGTGGCTTCCCTTTTGCCAAGAGCTAAATATGAAAATTGATTATAGTGTCTTAGTTAATTCATTTTTAAACATAACAATAGATAGTGGAATGATTGAGTATATTAGAGAATTAAAAAAAGACTATATTGTTGGGCTAATCACAGATAATAAAACGGATAGGATTCATCACATTTTATCTAAGATGAATATGGATTCTTTATTTGATGTTGTAGCAATATCGGCTAGTGAGCATGCACAAAAGACGGAGAGTAAGATATTTGAAAGTGTTTTAGGCAAATGTAACTTAGCACCCAAGGAGTGCGTATTTATTGATAATACAGCTAAAAACCTTGTCGTACCATCTAAAATGGGTATTAATACAATACTTTTTGATGATGAGAAAAGAGATATCTCTGAGCTAAAAATAGAAATTAGCAAGATTATTAATGTTGCTGTATAGACAGGGTTGGTGTTTTATTTAGTGGAATAGAGTAAGTTTGGTTATATATTATACTAGCTATTTAAAAAAGGAATTTAATTGTCTTTTAGTAAGTGAAGTCTGAATTACAATAACAAAAATACATTTCCGTAGGAGCAGTGTAGAACAACGCTGGTACTTAAATCTGGTATTGTCAGATTTTACGTACCACTGCGTTGTTCTTCAAACGAGAGTGACTGCTCAAAGGAATGATATTTTTGTTATTGCCTATTCATAGAACCTACGAATGAAAGACAACTAAATTCCTTTTTAGATAATAAATATAAATAGTTTAACCTACTCTATTCCAACTACTTCAAATCCAGCTTCTTCTACAGCACCCTGTAACATGTCATCGGTTACGCTTTCATCAGAAACCTGTACGGTTGCAGTTTTGCTTGCAAGATCTACGGTAGCTTCTACACCTTCAATCTTATTCAATTCCTTTGTAACAGCACCAACGCAGTGCATACAACTCATTCCTTCAATTTTAATTGTTTTTGTCATTTTTTTTATCTCCTTAGGATTATTATTTATTATAGTGCTCTGGGATTTGAAGAAGTTCAAACGCAGCGCATTCGTAACGACAGATACAGAACTAAAGCTCATGGCGGCGGCAGCGACCATGGGGCTTAATTGCCAGCCGAAAGCATTGTAAAAAACACCAGCGGCAATAGGGATGCCAATAATATTATAGATAAAGGCCCAGAATAAGTTTTGCTTAATGTTACGCATGGTTGCCTTGCTTAGACGGATAGCGGTTACAACGTCAAAAAGGTCGCTTTTCATCAGAACAATGTCAGCAGATTCAATTGCAATGTCTGTTCCAGCTCCGATAGCAATACCCACATCAGCGCGAGCAAGTGCCGGTGCATCATTGATGCCATCACCTACCATAGCAACCTTTTTGCCTTGCTCTTGAAGCTTTCTTATTTCTTTTTCTTTGTCTGCGGGAAGAACCTCTGCAATGACATGGGTAAGTCCAATTTGGCTTCGAATCGCTTCTGCGGTTTGCTTGTTGTCGCCGGTTAACATAATGACTTCAAGCCCCATTTGTTGTAATTTTGAGATGGCATCTTTACTGGTAGGCTTTACTGTGTCTGCAACAGCAATAGCACCTAGTAGATTTGCATCCTTGGCAAAATAGAGAAGAGTTTTTCCTTCCTTGGCAATTTGGGTTTCCAATGGAGCGAAACTAGTTATATCTATCTCGTTTGCCTGCATTAAACGTTTATTACCACCATAGATACGTATATTATTCATTGAACCCACAATTCCTTGTCCAGGAATAAGCTGATAATCGGTTACCTTTTCTAAGGTCATTCCGGCAGAAAGGGCTTTTTGAACAATTGGTAGTGCAAGGGGGTGAGCAGACATGCTTTCAAGAGATGCTGCGAAATGAAGTAATTCCTCTTGGCTAATGCTGCTAGGAATAATATCTGTTACGACAGGCTTACCCTCGGTAACGGTTCCTGTTTTATCAAGGACAACCACATTAATACTGTGTAAGACTTCAAGTGATTCTGCGGATTTAATTAAAATACCGTTGGAAGCTCCTTTTCCGGTTCCTACCATAATAGCTGTTGGCGTTGCTAAGCCAAGAGCGCATGGACAGGAAATAACAAGAACGGAGATAGCAACAGTTAAAGCAAAGTCAATGCTTTGTCCAAGAAGGAGCCAAGTAATAAAAGCCAAAAGAGAAATAAGCATAACCGTAGGAACAAAGATACCACTTATTTTATCTGCAAGCTTTGCAATAGGGGCCTTACTGGAGGTGGCATCCTCCACTAGCTGAATGATTTTGGCAAGGGCAGTATCACTACCAACAGCCTTTGCTTCCATTTTAAAATAACCAGATTGATTTAATGTACCGCCAGTTATAGTGTCTCCAACGTGCTTTTCAACAGGTAAGCTTTCGCCTGTAATTACAGATTCATCTAATGCGGCGTGACCTTCTAGAATAATGCCATCCACAGGAACCGAGGTGCCTTCCTTTACAACAATCACATCCCCTACGACTAAATCATCTACACTAATTTCCAAAGTAACGTCACCTCGTATAACAAGGGCGGTCTTAGGAGCTAGGTTCATTAATTTGGATATAGCCTGGGTGGTGCGACCCTTTGCCCGAAGTTCAAAAAACTTACCTAAGGTAATCAGGGTCAAAATCATGGCAGCAGATTCAAAATATAAATTCATAGAAAAGGCATGAACCATTTCCATATCACCGTGACCAAAGCCCCAGCCAATCTTATAAATAGCATAAATTCCATATACAAAGGCGGCGCCAGAGCCAAGAGCAATGAGAGAATCCATATTTGGAGAGAGTCTATATAGATTCATAATTCCGTGTTTAAAATATTTTCGGTTTACAAATATAACTGGAAGTGTTAACAAAAATAGAGTAAAAGCATAGACTAAAGCATTTTCCATTCCCCCTAAGAAGGTGGGAATAGGCCAGCTTAGCATTTCACCCATGGATATATAAAATAGGGGAAGGGTAAAAATAAAGGAAATAAATAGCCTGCTACGCATAGACTTTACTTCTACATTTTCATCGCCTTTAGACTTTTCTTTTTTTTCTGAGCTTTTCTTTGAGAAAGCACCATAGCCGATGTCCTCTACCTTGTGAATAATATTTTCTTCATCTAGCTTCTCCTTATCAAAGGAAACGGACATGCTATTTGTAAGTAGATTTACAGTAACATCAGATACACCATCTATTTTTGATATGTTTTTTTCAATACGAGCTGAGCATGCAGAGCATGTCATCCCAGTAATGTCGAAATTTGCTTTTTCCATGATAACAACCATACCTTTCTAATACTTGAAAACTATGTGAGAAGCTTATTCTTCCCACAATAGGGCGGATTAATCCGACTTATTGACCTTGATATTATTATAGTGCATAATATAAAAATAACAAGAACGTACTATTTGGTAATATAGTACCCTAAAAGATACTATGGAAAGGAAGATTACTTATGGAACAAATAAATAATAAAATGTGCCCCGTATCCGCTACGCTAGGGCTCATTGGAGGAAAATATAAAGCCCTTATTCTTTGGCATTTAACAGGAAAAACCTTACGTTTTTCAGAGCTAAAAAGCCTTGTACCAGAGGCAACACCCAAAATGCTTACGCAGCAACTAAGAGAATTAGAAGGTGATAATTTACTGATTCGAACAGTATATCCTGTGGTGCCACCAAAGGTAGAATATTCGTTAACAGAAAAAGGAAGTAGCCTGCAACCCATACTGAAATCTATGTATGATTGGGGAACAGGGCTCTTAAAGGAGCAGGGAATGGAACCGAATTGCTCTATGACGGAAAATATGACGTGTTCGCATTGTAAGGAATAGAATCTCTTGATGGATATGTTGTTTTAAGAAGAGGATAGAAAGTTAATATGAGGGCGTAGTATGAGAAAAAGAATAATATCCCTGTGTGCATTTGCTGTGATATGTTTATTTGTTTTTTTATGTTATACAAAAATTAATTCTGAAAAAAATTCATTTGACGTGTATGAAGGCAAAGTAGAACTTGTAGAGTTGGAGTCTTGGGTTGGAGAGTACAAATTTGAAGAATTTTTGTCGCCGAATTTGAGTATGGTATATTCTATTTCTATATACGAGGAAGATGGTTTGTTCGCAAACATAAAAGTAGATGGTTTTCAAACATTAATGAGGTTGAAGGCAAGGGTGCGAGAAGAGGAAGATATAATTATTTTCGAATTTTGTGGCTATTATGCAGAACAAGAAAATAATAGTTTTGCATATAACGAAGGCGATGTGCTACTTGAATTGAAAAATGTAGACGAAGTTCTTATTACAGAATGGGGTAAGCTACATCCAATGATAGATGAAAATAATGAAGCGGGAGAATATTTTTATAAGTGAGTTAAGTCTTTAGAAAGTAGATGTCACTTTACGGAGTGGAAAATTATTCATCTTGAGGACGTAGACAAATGATGATATAATATGCCTATTAAAAGAATGGAGGAGTTGACATGCTGGATTTACAGGAAACAATAAGACCATCGGCGGATTTGAGAAACCACTACAATGAAATATCGAAACAGTGCAGAGAAGATAAGGAAGTTGTTATCATTACAGTAAATGGAAGAGGTGACACCGTTTCGTTGGCCTATGAAGAATATAAGAGGATGAAGGCAAGGATTGAATTGTTGGAGATTCTTTCTGAAGCAGAGGATGATGTAAAAAACGGAAGGGTTGCGCCAGTTAGTGAAACCTTTGATGACTTAAGAAAAATGCTACAGGAGGGTTAGATTTGAAATATAGTGTAATTCGAACGGATGTAGCTGATGCACACATTAGAAATATAATTTTGTTTGTCGCTGAAAAATTTGGAAAAGATGTCGCCTTAGAGAAACTAGGTGCTTTGGAAAAAAACATTTTGGCATTGGGAGAGAACCCAAATATGGGAATAGAACCCAGATATCCTGTGTTGAAGCGACAGGGATATAAGGTGCTTATACTAGACAAAGACCTAATATTTTACAAGGTAAATGAAAGTAAAAAAGAAGTGATTATCTATGCAGTTATTGATCAAAGACAAGATTATCTGAATATAGTTAGAGGATTGTAGATGCAATACAATTTTTTTAGGGCGTCCGAAATAAAACATGCTCCCTCCTAAGTAACAAGTTTTTCTTGTCTACCTAGGAAGGAGCATTTTAAATTGCATCAATTGGTTTTTAAATCCCGAGCCTACATAATATCTCTGCGCTTATATTGCCACAGACCAATCAAGGTAAAGGCAGCAGCAATAAGAGTTAATATAATCAGTGGTAGAGGGGCAAAATCTTCTACTGGCAGTAGTGGAATGTTGCCAAAAGGAGTAACCTTCGCCATCCACTTAGGGAAATCAATAATACTTCCAATGTACACTACGATGAAAGAATACCCAAATACCAGCCAAATAAGAGAGGTCAGCTTTGGTAGGACGCCTACGAGGAAAACGGTAAGGCCAATCATAACCCAAAGTGCAGGGAGATGATTAAAGCTTGCTTTTAAAACTTTAGAAAGGTCAAGCTCACCACTAGAAGCTAGAAACATTCCTGCGGCAAGAAGAAACTGCATGATTACACTTTCTATGATGGCAATGATGATATAACTGCAATATAGCTTTAGACGAGGAACAGCTCTCGATAAAATTTGGTCTAGTCTACCGCGCTTTTCCTCACTATAAATTTTCATGGCGGACAAAACTACAGGAACACTTGCCAGCATAGACATCATAGAAAAAATCATAGAAACATAGCTATCAAGTAGGACACTAGAGCCTCTTGCCTGAAGTACCTTTTGCATCATTTCATTACTATCTACAAAGTCATTAATACTAGGACAAATACTTCCATAAGAAATTCCTAGTATAAAAAGTCCAAGGCCCCAACCAAGTATGGTACTTTGTGAAAGCTTAAAGGCAAAACCAAAGGGGCAGCAAAGAAAACGAGAGGCTTTGGCTCTGCCTTTGCTTGCAGGAACTAGGCCAGTGCCATGGTCACGAATAGCAGATATTATTAGTGCGATTGCTGAAATAACAATCCCCTCAATTATTAAAGTAATAATAGGCCAAATAAGGTTACTATAGAATGCTTCTACCTTCATTCCAAGACCAATGGGGGAAATGAAAGAAAGGATGTTGTTTTCTACGTCGCCAACCGCGCGCAAAATATAAAATAGACCAAGTAGTGCGAAGCTCATACCGCTTACACCTTGAGCGGTGGATAGTATCTGAGCTAAAAGCAGGGTTAGGCTTGCAAAAACAAAGCCAACCATGCCAATAGAAAATCCATACACAAGGGCGCCCATAATGGTGGTTCCTTCTATGTTTAGCACAATGAGGAGAAAGGCTATTAGTAATGAAATAATGACATTAGCAAGAAAAGCAAAAAGGATGGTTGCGAAACCACCTGTAAGTCTTCCTACAGGTAAGGCGCGAAACATTTCAAGACGTCCTAACTCTTCATCTCCACGGGTGTGACGATTTACAAGGAAAATATTCATTATTGAGGCGGTAATAATAAGCCAGATAAGGCATTCCTGTGTCATAACACTTGCTTGTGTCAGACTTTCCATGCCATAAATTGGCCCCATCATAGCAACCATAGCGGGATTGGCCATGGATGCAGCCATTTGCATAGTCTCTGCCTGAGTAGGTAAAAGACTTGGATATATGGCGGCGACTAATCCGGCAAAGCTTGCAATGCTAATAATCCATACTATAGTCATGATACGTTCTCTACGACAAATAAAACGCAGATAGGTACCAAGCTTGGCAAAATTATTTTTCATATGCTCACCGTCCTTCGTACTCTGAAATAAAAAATTCTTCAAGAGTCTGCCCCTTTGCTTTTGCTGCAATATCTGCCATGGAGCCGCTTTTTACAATTTTTCCTTCACGAATAATACTTACACTGTCGGCAAGCTTTTCCACCTCGCTCATAATATGTGAGGATAGAAGTACGGTTTTGCCTTGCTTTCTAAGTTCGCTAATAATATCTTGAAATACCTTTTCCATTAGAGGGTCAAGTCCGCTAGTAGGCTCATCTAGAATAAATAACTCTGCATCTGAGGCAAAGGCAGCTACAAGGGCAACCTTTTGGCGATTTCCCTTACTATAGGTGCCGCATTTTTTTGTGGGATCAAGCTCAAATAAAGATAGATATTTTTCCTTTTTCTCTACATCAATTTTACTACCACCAAGGGACAGGAATAAGTCAATAACCTCACCACCAGTTAAGTTATTCCATAGATTGACATCACCAGGTACAAATGCCACTTTTTTGTGAAGCTCCACGGAGTTTTCAAAGGCGTCCTGTCCAAACATCTGTACAGAACCAGAGGTGCAGCGTAAAATGCCAAGGAGACAACGAATGGTGGTACTTTTTCCAGCGCCGTTTGGTCCAAGAAAGGCATGAACTTCTCCTTTCTTTACGGACAAATCTACCCCGTCTAGTGCAGTAAATTTGCCAAAATTTTTTACTAGGTTATTAATTTCAATGATTTGCATTTGCTATATCCTCCTTATAGAATGTTTTCCGTAAATCATCAATAAACGCATAAAACTTTTCCCATTCAGCGGCAAGGGTCTGGGGGTCGTTCACATGAAAGTCCATGTGCTTGAAACGTTCGGTGGTTTCCGCTTCATAGGAACTAAAAAGCCATTTTAGGTACTTAACAACGGTTCTACCATCCATATCCTCTCTAAAAAGTGAATAATCAATTCCGTCATAAATTTTGCTATAAACCATTTGCCGAAGTGCGGCAGTCTCCGTAGAGAACTTTTCGAGATACACGGCATTTTCATCCCTATAGAAGCTCTCGAAGAAGCTCATAACTTCAGGTGATTCGCTCATAGAACGGCGCTTAATATTGCTAAGCTCGTTGTATCGCTCAATAAAGTCACCAGAGGTACAATTAAAACCATTAATATAGTTGTTTTTCGCAAACTCAATGGTATATTGGCAAAGAAATTCGAATAATTCATCTTTGCTGCCAAAATAGTAGAACAGCATACCTTTTCCTATCTCAGCATTTTGAGCAATTACGTTTGTAGATGCGCGTTTATATCCCTTTGTGGCAAACTCAACAAGAGCAGCATTTATAATTCGAGTTTGTTTTGCGGATTCAAGAGAGTAAAAGGCATCAAAGTTACTGCCGGATTTCCATTCGGGCAAAATATCACCTCCGTAAAATTATTGTTAGACCGCTTATATAGATATATTAGACCGATGTGGTCTAAAGGTCAAGGGATTTATGTGAATAGAATATAATAATGAAAAAAAGGTTGACAAGTGTCGCACGAAAGAATATCATAAAGGTATGACAGCAGTAGCACTAATGAAAGATTACAGTTTTGTTTGTGAGGAGGTTTTGTATGAGGGAAAAAAGAAGTATTACACTTTATCCAAGTGAATGGAGCATTATGGAGAGCCTTTGGGAGAATAGCCCCATGACCATCGTTGGGATTTGGCATGCAGTTGAGGATGAAACAGGCTGGTCAAAAAGTACAGTAAATACCTTACTTGGGCGTATGCTTGATAAAGAGCTGATTCGATATGAGGAGGGACGCAAAGCGAAAGAATATTACCCTCTCGTCACCCGTGATGAGGTTGCAATATCGGAAACAAAGTCTTTAATACACCGCGTTTATCGTGGAAGTGTAGGAATGATGCTAAATACCTTGGTGGAAAAGGAGGAACTTAGCAAGGAAGAAATTGACGAGCTCTATGGCATTTTAAAGAAAGCTGAGGGAGGTGAGCATAATGCTTGAAATTATCATTACATCCTCAATTTTGATTTTAGTAATTACAATGCTACGCTTTGTTTTTAAAGGAAAAATGAGCCTGCGCCTACAATATGCTTTATGGGCATTGGTAGCACTGAGATTACTTGTACCAATCTCATTATTTTCAAGTCCTATTAGTGTAATGAATGTTGCTACGGAGATTAGTAATTCATGGGCAGAGCCAATAATAGATGACAGTGATTCACACCCATTAAATGAGAAAGATCCTTTAAATACACTTGCGCAGAATAATCAGGAAGCAATAAAAACATCTGGCGTAGAGTCTGCAATTGCGAAGAAAGAGACAGTAACCTTTAAAGATGTGCTTTATGCAATTTGGTATGCAGGCATGGGAATTTGTATATTGTGTTTTCTATTATCAAATATCCACTTTTACAGAAAGTTAAAAAAGAGCGCTAAACCTATTGCTGTTTCAGATTATCCACTTTCGGTGTACTGCGTAAGAGACTTATCGTCTCCTTACCTATATGGAATATTTCGGCCAACTGTTTATTTAACACCAGAAAGCCTTGAGAGTGAAGAACGCTTGGAACACATTCTTACCCATGAACTCACCCATAAAAGGCACTGTGATCATATTTGGGCATATGTAAGAAGCTTGTGTTTGGTTATCTATTGGTTTCATCCCCTAGTTTGGATTGCGGCTATTTTATCTAAGAGGGATTGCGAGTTAGCATGTGACGAAGCATCTATTCTTAAGCTAGGTGAGGAAAAGCGACTGGCATATGGAAAGACATTAGTTGATATGATTGCAGTAAAACCAAATCCTATGGAATTTCTTTGCAGTGCCACAACAATGAATGATACCAAAAGAAGCATGAAGGAACGAATTAAGCTAATTGCTGAAAAACCACACATGATAGTGACAACACTCTTGTCGGTGGTGCTGATTATTATTGCGACTATAGGTTGTACATTTACCGGTGCTAAAAAGGGTGCAGAAGAGACGAAACCTACAAACTTGGAGGAGAATGTTGTTCCACCAATAGAAGATACACAGATAGAGCCTATTGTAGAATCCCAGGAGGAACCAGAAGAGGAACTACCTTATGGAGAATATCCAGCTTACTTTAGGCAAGTATTATTAGAAAATGATAGAATACTAGACAGCCATTCTACTCTAGTAGGTTCGCATATAAAATATAATGATTATGAACTTTCTTATAGTGATGAGAATAAACGAGTTTATGAACGGATAAAGCTCCCAGGAGACAGAGAGTATCAAAATGTAGAATTTGATATTACTGGATATGATGTGAGTATGGATATGTGCTCGGGACCATATTATTCAGCCGAGACAGATTGCCTCTACCTGATTGCTAATTCAACCGAGACACCTTATTTTTATGCGTTATGGATAGAGGCCCCCGCGAATAACTTGGAAGATTACTCTATTTATGAATTTTCTAGTGACGATTTTGGAGGCGCGGAGTGGTTTGCGGCAACGTATCTTGTGGGAGACTACGTTTATCAGGGATTTAATGGAATAACCTCTATAAACATCAAAACAAAAGAGGTGCATTTTGGCAAAGAGGAACTAGAAAAAGCCATGGAATATGCGGACCGTTTTGTGGAAGGATGGGGAGAAAAGAATTATTACTATGAAGTTCAGGTACGAGCAATAGTGGAGGATGTTATTGTATATTGTTTGGTAGTTGCAGACGGTAATGATGCACCGACTTCTACAGGTATCTACACTGCTTATCGAGACAATGAATTTGTAGGGGCAATGGTAATTGAAGCTGGTGATGGATACAAAATAATATATGAAGAAATAGAAGAGTAGATGAAAAAGAGACTTTATCTGATGTGACCCCAATAAGTTAGACTTTATAGCGAAGTAGTATTTTTACTGCTTCGCTATTTTTATGCCACCTGGCTAAGTCTGTATTCTACAGGGCTCATCCAAGATAGTTTCTGCTTAATTCTTTGATTATTATAGTA
>JAVBUZ010000223.1:0-4081 GCA_031554725.1 Lachnospiraceae bacterium
AGTTTGCCAAGAGATTGCTAAAAACTTGGGAGAAGAGTTGACGATAGATAGCGCTTCCTTTGCTACAGGCGAAGAGTGGTTTAATGCATTCAAAGACAATGCGTATAGCTTAGCGGAGCAGTACAGCGATGCAGAATTGGAGAAGTATTATCCAGCATCATGGTTGTTGTTGCAGATGATAGATGAATAATTCCTAAAAAACCCGCACACATCCATTTCCAACCGAATAAACTGAATTGAGAATACAAATGCGTTGCTACTTTAGCAGCTTGCAGGAGTTTATATGGACAATATCAGTTATCGCGATGAAGCAGTGGCAAGTGCAGGATTACCTTATGATAATATTAATTGGTATAATATTGAGGGGCAGCCCTTTGGTGCTGCCTCTGGATTTAATGTGATTGTATTTAATGATGCCAATAATATTGTAGATGTTGAAGGCCCCGTAGCAATCGGTGGAAGTTTTTATAGTCCAAGGGGGCTTAGTGTTGGCTTTGCCAGCGGAGGTAATCAAGCAGTTAATTACTCACCAGATTTGGTTCGTTTTTTAGTGGGTGGTAATGTGGCTATGACCGGACCATTAGTGGTTATTGGTCATGTGGTTGGTGGTGGCGGTTTCCGTGCAGCCAATGGAAGTACTTATTTAATTGGAAAAGACGGTATGAGTATACCTGAATTAAAGTTTTTATATCAAGTAAATGGCGGTAGCCAGTATTGGACACCAACAGATAAAGGCGATCACTATGTGGTTCCCAGCTATGACGTGCCAAGATATATACCTGCAAGTAGGGTAGGGGCTAACATACCTAGATTCTTTAGCGATGCCAAAGAAAGCATCGGAGATTACAAGAGTTGTATTGAAACATTAACACCAAATGGAACAGTAGTAGATAATAATTATGAATGGATTTTGAGGGGAAATAACCCTACACAGAATGTATTTGTTATTGATGTAAGACCAAATGGTTTAATTAACAAAGGAATACGTACAGAAGTTCCGCAAGGAAGCACTGTTATTGTAAGACTAAGAACAGGCCCTAGTGCTCATTTACAATATGGCGTTTATGGGGAAAGAAATAAAGCGAATCAGACCTTGTATGTGTTTGAGGATGCGTCAAATATTTATATGGAAAAATCCTCCGATATATGGGGAAGTATACTTGCACCCCAGGCTATGTTCCATGCCCATCCTACAGGTGGTCATGTAAGTGGTAATGCTGCATTGGGTAATTTTGCGGTAAATGCGAACAGTGGTTTTGAATTTCATGACTTCCCTTTTGTTGGTGGGGTAATGTGTCAAGCAATATCAGCCGCACCAACGCCAGTGCTACCAACGCCTGTGATGCCAATGCCAGTGGCTCCAACGCCTGTGATCCCGACCCCAGCTATTCCAGCGCCCATTGTTTCTGTGCCGGCGCCAACACAAGTTTCACCAGCTCAGGAAGAGACTCTAGTATGTCCAGAATGCCCAACGTGTCCGGTACCAGCACCATGTCCAACGTGCCCAGTACCACCACCGTGTCCAATGCCAGAACCATGCCCGACGTGCCCAGTACCACCACCATGCCCGACCTGTCCCGTGTGTCCAGTACCAGCACCATGTCCGACTTGTCCGGAACCGCGACCATGCCCGACCTGTCCCGTGTGTCCAGTGCCAGCACCATGTCCGAAGTGTCCACCATGCCCAGTGTGCCCGGAACCAGAAAAAGTATATATTCCCATTCCAATACCTGTTTCTACAAAGTGTCCAGAGCAAGAAGCCTGTCCAATCTGTCAGGAGTGCCTAGTTAAAGCGGGTATCATTAGTGGATGCCTTTGGGGTTGCTACTGTGGTAATGTACACTGCTGGGATGTAAAATTATATGAGAGGTATAGCGAAGAAGATACTTTAATTGATTGTATACAGATTAATGGTTATGGAGATTTTGAATTTAAAGTTCCTTTTGAGGGGCTATATATTTTAAAAGTAAGATTAGCTGGTAATTGCTGTAAAACCTTTAGATGTAAACCAAATGTTACGTTAAGTAATATTGGGGTAGAATGTTTTATGGTTGAATAAATTTATAGAAACTGCTATGAAAAGGAGATACCTTTTTGTAGCAGTTTTTTTATAATATAGGTTTATGATTGAAGTTTAGATATATAAATATTATAATTTATAAACAAGACTACAATTCTTAAAAAGGGAAAAAATGAAGAAAGAATATCAAAAACTTAGAAAATTAATGCTCTTATATATAATATGGCTAGTATTGTTTTTTGGGGGAAAAGCATTACTTTCCCTATTTTCAATAGAATATCGTTTGTGGCTGTCAGTGATTGGCAATATTATTAGTGCTGTAACCCCATGCATATTATTGGGACAAGGCATAGATTTATATAATCAAAAAGAAGATAGAAAACTTCCCTTAACTTTATATGGTATTTTGGCCTGCATGATTCTTTGCATTGCTGGTGCATATGGTTTATGTGTTATGCATGAAGAATATATAACGGAAGATGGAACGCTAGAAGTAGCCTATGGGCTTATGCTGTCGGAAAGCTATTTGTATCCATATGAACGAATTTCTGTTTGGGGAAGAAAGCCTGCTTATGGCTTGGAAGAAATGAAACAGCTAGAGGAAAAGTATGGTTTTAAATTTGAAATTGACAAAACCTCTTCGCATCTTGAATTACACCAGATAAGATATGTCACTGATACATACCCGAATTTAAGTGTAAAAGCATATTTCGACGAAGAATTAATTGACGATTTTTGCGAAAGATACATTGGAAGCATATTTGCACGACTATATAAAGAACTAGGAATAGAAAGCGACCGCGGCTATCAAACATTTGAGAATGGTATATATCAAGTATGTCTCGTATCTGATGGAAGTGATAGGAAGCAATTGGCAAAGGATGCAGCAATGCTTATTTCATATACAATGTTGGAAATAGAAAATGATACAAATGCTCCATGCACATCGGGTATTTTATACCTAGTTGTGAGAACTGACGGGCAAGCTTGGAATATTCCATTGTCATTTGGAGATTCTTGTATATTAAAGGAAAATAATTGGGAAAGAGACTATTTTGCTTCGACAGAGCATGTATGTGAGGAGCTTTCTGTTTGGATTAATGATTAATTTTATGGTAGGACAGATTGACGAAGTAAAATATTTGTGATATATTAAAACAGTAATAATTACTAATATTACTTAAGGTGAATTATAAAATAAAACAGGAGGGTTTCAAATGAACAAATACGCGGGTACAAAGACAGAAAAGAACTTAATGGAGGCTTTTGCAGGTGAAAGTCAGGCTAGAAACAAATACACATATTTTGCTTCTGTTGCTAAAAAAGAAGGGTATGAGCAACTAGCATCCATATTTTTGGATACAGCGGAAAATGAAAAGGAGCATGCAAAGCTTTGGTTTAAAGCTTTGGGTGCACTAAATGACACCGCTACTAACCTTTTACATGCTGCAGAAGGCGAAAATTACGAATGGACAGATATGTATGAAACCTTCGCGAAAGAAGCTGAGGAAGAAGGCTTTACACAGTTAGCTGAGCAGTTTAGAGGTGTGGCTTTGATTGAAAAGGCACATGAAGAAAGATATCGTGCCCTACTTAAAAATATTGAAATGCAAGCAGTATTTGAAAAATCAGAAGAAGTAATGTGGGAATGTAGAAACTGTGGTCACCTAGTAGTTGGGAAAAAAGCACCTGATGTTTGTCCAGTATGTGCACACCCAAAGAGCTATTTTGAAGTAAGAAAGGAAAATTACTAAATATAATAAAAGATTATTGATTTTTGAATATCCTGTTTTTTATCGTAGTAAGTTATGCGATGAGAAGCAGGATGTTTTTTTGTGGAGTTTTTTGCCAAAAGAATTGCGAAAAATATAGATGTTTGCTACTATAATAGGTAGAAATATGGGGAAAAACAAAATGTTATAAGTGTTATATTGGGGAACATTGAAAATTGAATACGCGGATTTTTGAAGTGATGGTTACAAAGGGAATCAAAGTAAAAGGAGAATCAAAGTAAAAGGAGACGACAGATGAAAGGAAAAATTGTTTTACTACTAGTTATTA
>JAVBUZ010000207.1:0-5758 GCA_031554725.1 Lachnospiraceae bacterium
TAAAGAAGAAAATGAAGAAGATGAAACCAATGATGAGGAATTCATGAAGCTTCTGGAGGGACTTAAAAAAGGTGATTCGTTACCTATTTTAGGAATTGATATAAAAGAAGGTGAAACCTCACCACCCAAAAGATATAGTTCTGGTACCATTATTTTGACCATGGAAAATGCGGGACAATTTATTGAAGATGAAGAGCTTCGGGCACAAATGAAGGGGTCTGGTATTGGAACCTCTGCAACACGAGCCGAAATCTTAAAGAAGCTAGTAAATATCGAATATCTTGCTCTAAATAAAAAGACGCAGATTCTCACGCCTACATTAATGGGTGAAATGATTTATGATGTGGTAGAAAGCTCTATAAAGCCACTTTTAGATCCGGCGTTGACAGCCAGCTGGGAAAAAGGATTAACCCTAGTATCAGAAGGTACTATCACAGAAAAAGACTATATGGCAAAGTTAGATGATTTTGTTTCTAGACGTACTAATATTGTAAAACAGTTAAACAACCAATCGGCTTTATATAAATGTTTTGAAGCAGATGCTGTGAATTATAAAAAATAAGAAATGCGAATCGAGGATTAAAAATGAAAGCTTTATCTATTCAAAACTTGTACAACCTGAAAGAAACCATTGCCAGCGATTTTCTTGCAGAATATGAATATCCATGGGAAGCACTTGGCGCCATTCATGACTATATTCTAAAGCTTGGGGAAACCTTACCAGCAGAGAAGTTTGAAAAAAGAGGGGAAAATATTTGGGTAGCAAAGAGTGCAACAGTAGCTCCAAGCGCTAGCCTAAACGGACCACTTATTGTAGATGAAGAAGCTGAAATTCGTCACTGTGCTTATATCAGAGGAAATGCAATTGTTGGAAAGGGTGCCGTAGTTGGTAATTCTACAGAGCTTAAAAATGTTATCCTATTTAATAAAGTACAGGTTCCGCATTATAATTATGTTGGCGATAGTATTTTAGGCTACAAGGCTCATATGGGGGCCGGTTCCATAACCTCAAATGTTAAGAGTGATAAGAAATTAGTAGTAGTTAAAACGAAGGATGGAAAAATTGAAACGGGCTTAAAAAAATTTGGTGCCATGCTTGGTGATGATGTAGAAGTTGGTTGTAATAGTGTACTTAATCCAGGAACAGTAGTTGGAAGAGAAAGCAATATTTATCCAACGTCTTGTGTAAGAGGTTTTGTACCTGAACATTCTATTTTTAAAAAGAGTGGCGATATTGTCGCAAAATGTTAAAAAAATAGCTGGATTTTTCATAGCAAATGTGAGAGAATGTACGAGATGATAAATGATAAAAATATATCAATATTTTTATTGCTTATATAATTACATATTTGAAAGGAGTTTTCACATGATTTATTCAAAAGAAGTTGAAGAAATGTGTTCAGTAGCTCAGGGCGTTAATCACGGCTGTGCTCCTATCCCAGAAGAAGCAAAATGGGTAAAATCAAAAGAAGTTAAAGATATTTCTGGTTTAACACACGGCGTAGGCTGGTGTGCTCCACAGCAGGGCGCTTGTAAGTTAACCCTTAACGTTAAAGAAGGTATTGTTCAGGAAGCATTAGTAGAGACTATCGGTTGTTCAGGTATGACTCACTCAGCAGCTATGGCAGCTGAAATTTTACCAGGCAGAACTGTTTTAGAAGCTTTGAACACTGACCTTGTTTGTGATGCTATTAACACAGCTATGAGAGAATTATTCCTACAGATCGTTTACGGACGTACACAGAGTGCTTTCTCAGAAGATGGTCTTCCTGTAGGTGCAGGTCTTGAAGACTTAGGAAAAGGTTTAAGAAGCCAGGTTGGTACTATGTACGGAACTTTAGCAAAAGGTCCTCGTTACTTAGAAATGGCTGAAGGTTATGTAACAGGTATCGCACTTGATGCAGAAGACCAAATTATTGGTTACCAGTTTGTAAGCCTTGGAAAAATGACAGACTTCATCAAAAAAGGTGATGATCCTAACACAGCTTGGGAAAAATCCAAAGGTCAGTATGGCCGTGTAGCTGACGCAGTTAAGATTATTGACCCAAGACACGAATAGGAGGTAGCGGAAGATGGCTTTATTTGAATCATATGAAAGACGTATAGATAAAATTAATGCTGTATTAAATACATACGGTATCGCTTCTATTGAAGAAGCAGAAAAAATCACAAAAGACGCTGGTCTTGACGTGTACGAACAGGTTAAAGGCATTCAGCCAATCTGTTTCGAAAATGCTTGTTGGGCTTACATTGTAGGTGCTGCAATCGCAATCAAAAAAGACTGTAGAAAAGCTGCTGACGCTGCTGCAGCAATCGGAGAAGGACTTCAGGCTTTCTGTATTCCTGGTTCTGTTGCTGATACTCGTTTAGTAGGTCTTGGACATGGTAACTTAGGTAAAATGTTATTAGAAGAAGAAACAGAATGTTTCTGTTTCCTTGCTGGACACGAATCCTTTGCTGCTGCAGAAGGCGCTATCGGTATTGCTGAAAAAGCAAACAAAGTTCGTCAGAAACCTTTAAGAGTTATCTTAAACGGTCTTGGCAAAGATGCTGCACAGGTTATTTCTCGTATCAACGGATTTACTTTCGTTGAAACAGAATATGATCCATATACAAACACTGTAAAAGAAGTTTACAGAAAATCTTACTCTGAAGGTCTTCGTGCAAAAGTTAACTGCTACGGTGCAAACGATGTTTGCGAAGGCGTTGCTATCATGCACAAAGAAGCAGTAGACGTTTCTATCACAGGTAACTCTACAAACCCTACAAGATTCCAGCACCCAGTTGCAGGTACATACAAAAAAGAATGTCTTGAACAGGGTAAGAAATACTTCTCAGTTGCTTCAGGCGGTGGTACAGGACGTACACTTCACCCTGATAACATGGCTGCAGGTCCTGCTTCTTACGGTATGACAGATACTATGGGACGTATGCACTCTGATGCTCAGTTTGCTGGTTCTTCATCTGTTCCTGCTCACGTAGAAATGATGGGTCTTATCGGCGCTGGTAACAACCCAATGGTTGGTATGACAGTTGCTGTAGCTGTTTCGATTGAAGAAGCTGCTGACGCAAAGAAATTCTAATAAAATAACATAAAATAATGTTTTTTGAGACTGCACTGACCATTGGTTGGTGCAGTTTTTTTATCATGCTTTGCTATGTTTTTATTATATAGAGCTAAGATCAGCTTAAAAGGTTGACCAGTATATTTTTTATGGATAGTATTGGAATAAATTGATACTTATTGCAAGGTAGCAAACATTTTAAAGTATAGGAGAGAAGACTATGGGCACAAAGAAGAAAAATCCAATTATTACATCAATTTATACTGCAGATCCAGCACCAATGGTAGAAGGAGATACCTTATATCTTTATACGACTCATGATGAGGATGAGCTTGTTAACGATTTCTACACAATGAGAGATTGGCGATGCTTTTCAACCAAGGATATGGTGAACTGGACCGACCATGGAGTGATTTTTTCATTAGATGATATTGAGTGGGCAGATGACAGAGCATGGGCCCCTCAGGCTGTGGCAAGGAACGGAAAATACTATCTTTATTGTCCTGTACATAAAAAAGATGGCGGTATGGCAATCTCTGTAGGGGTTTCAGACAGCCCAGTAGGTCCATTTAAAGATTTAGGTGAACCACTTGTGGATGAGGGGGATTGGAACGATATTGACCCAACAGTCTTTATAGATGATGACGAACAGGCATATCTCTATTTTGGTAATCCTGAGCTTCGTTATGTACTATTAAATGAAGACATGGTTTCGTATGATAAGACAGTTGGCATAGTAAAAATTCCTATGACCGAAGAATCTTTTGCAAAAGGAAGTCATATGACTGGAACCACATATGCAGAGGGACCATGGTTTTACAAGAAAAATGACCTTTATTATATGGTATATGCTGCCTTTGGACTAGATAAAAAAGATGAGCATCTTGCATATTCCACATCTACATCACCTACAGGCCCTTGGGTTTATGGAGGTGTACTGATGACAGAAGAAGGCGGAACCTTTACAAATCATCCTGGCATTGCAGATTTTAAAGGACATTCATACCTATTTTATCATACGGCGCAGCTAGAAGGTGGAAGCTTGTTCCACAGATCTGTATGTGTAGCAGAATTTCAATATAATGAAGATGGTTCTATTAATACGATTAGTAAGTGCGATGGTGTAGAAGAAATATAGGAGGGGAGGGGATGGCAATGCTTGAAAGACCGATAGTTAGCACCGAAGTTGATGGTGGAAAATATTTTGAACATGAGTTTGAGAAATTTTATTTAAAGGCATATGTACCTGCTAATAATTTGGATGGAAAAACAAACAATTATACCTTTAGAGCGCCACTTTTACTTGTTTTCGAAGAAACCAGACTAAGCAAGGAAGAAGCAATTGCTTTTGCAAAAAAAAGTGGTTTAAGTAATATTGCTGCGGCGGTAGATTCTAGTGTACTATTTATTTATCCAACCAATGATGGCGGATGGGAAAATGCAACAGAAGAGTTGTATCAGGCAGTGATTGCAGAAGTGAAAATGAATCCCGATTATGAGGATGGAATCGTTCAAATAACAGACTTCTTTACTCAGGAGTTTAAGGGATATTTTGTTAGAGGCGCCATATTTAGAGCAGATATTTATAGCTTTGGTGCATCAGCAGATTATGTGGCAAAAAATCTATTGAAAACAGTAACGGGAGAATACCTTTGGGGGCCAGGTGAAATCACACCAGCTATGTGTTCTATGCAAAACCTAAGCGTGATTCCAAAACCAGAACGTAAGGATATCGGTATACTTAGTGTTTGTAATTCAAATGAGGTGAATGATGCGCTACAGGATTGTAAGAATCTATTAGTGAAGGATGAGCCAGATTATGAGGACGATTTCAAGTCCTTTGTACGTAAGTTTAAAATGTGGTGTGGCAATATGGAAATAGAACCAGACTTTGAAGCTATGAACATGACAGAGGAAGCTGGAAGTGTGCTTGTAAAAACGTCTCCTGATAACCGTGGAGCATTTAAGGATACGAAAGAACATAAGGTTGGATATTTTGCATACTACAATAACGATACATTTGACAACGGACCGGCACCACTACTTTTAGGCTTTCATGGAGGTGGTGACTCTTCCATGTTCTTAACCTTTGTTTCAGGTTGGTATGAGGTGGCTCATAAGTATGGATTCTTATATGTTTCAATTGATAATCATCTGGATGTTACTGCTACAGAGGCTATAGAAGTTATTGAAAATTTAAAGAAACGATACAATATAGATGAGCATCGGATTTATGCAACTGGATTTTCAATGGGAAGTGGAAAAACATGGGATATGTTCCATGAGTATCCACAAGTTTTTGCAGGCCTAGCCCCAGCAAGTGCTTTGTTCCCAATAAAGAATAATCCTTTTGGAATGTCTCTAAGTGATGATATTAATAAAACTGTTCCCGTACCGATTTTTTATACAGGTGGAGAAAACTCTCATTTACCAGAACTACCTTTCCACTCTGAAGATGGGCTGGATAGAATACAGTATTTGGCTGAGGTAAATAAGTGTAAAGAGCGGTTTCATCTGACTTACGAGGAGAAAGATAAATGGATAAACCCTATATGGGGTGTAAATGGTGATTGTGTTGAAAAAATACATGATGAAATAAGAGATAGTTACTTGACTATTCACTATTTTGATAGTGAAGATGGTGTTTGTAGAACAGCACTTGGCAGCATCAGTGGTCAGGGACATGAGTTCAG
>JAVBUZ010000156.1:0-5668 GCA_031554725.1 Lachnospiraceae bacterium
CTGCTCCTTGCTGGCTGTGCCTGACATTATGGTAAATACTTGGCCTGTTAGCATCATTCGTACCTTATCATTGAAGACGCCCTCTACGGCATTTCCTGAATTGTCATAGTAGCTGTTAAACCAACCATTTTTACCATCACCAACCCACTCCGTCTTACGAATGTGTTCCTTTAGCCACTGCGCCTTTTCACGTAGGCTATTTATTACCTTATCAATTGGTATGTATACCTTATCTCCACGAACTGTGTGCTCACACCTGTCACAGTATTTTTGGAGCAATTCATTTTTCTCTTTCACGCTTTCATAATTGACTTTCCCAGTCAGTATCTCTTCCATTTCTGCTGCAACTTCAACATATTGCATATTCTTTTCCCCGGCTAGGGCCTCAATTACCTCTGCAAGATCCTCTAGATTCCCTGCATAAGCTGCACTAAAAGCTACAGATTCTCCCTGCTCCTTTGCCATATCCAAAGCATCGTTCCAGTCTGCTCCACGAAGCTTCATATGATTGTGCTGTCCTACCTCATAAAAGCAAGTGATATTTTGAATTAATAAGTGCTCTAATATGGTTCCAAAGTAAACTTGACCTCGGCCATCCTCCTGTACTGGTTCTTTGCCCTCTACAAATTCAAAATCTATTTTTTCACCTCTGGAGACTTGCTTATCTTTGAAGTATTCAACCTCTTTTAGCAAAATGCTTAAATCACCTGTTTGGTCTAGATAGAGCTTTGTTGTTATAAAAGGCCACACGCCATGATCCATCCAAACTCTAGTAATATTATTTCTATCTGCTATAAACTCACCTGGCCTGCTTCCAATGATGGTTGCATTGGTACCATCAATTCTTACTCCTGCAAAATTTTGTATCAGCATATCTCTAACTACACTAGGATTCATAATTAGAAGTGCAAGACAGTCTTGCCATAAGTCTCTCCAGCCTCTACCACCTTTTCCATAATCATGATGAGGTAAAAAGGAACAGCCGTAAATTCTACGTAGGGTAGGTTGAAAATTAACCCAGTACATAAAATTATCAAAGTCATTGTCTGCTGTTTTATAGGAAACATTAATGGAATTAATCCAATATTTCTTTGTTTCTTCTAAAGCTTTTTCCACCTGTGAAACTGTTTCAAAGGTTTTTACTGCTTCCTTTTTTTCTTCTACACCTTCTGCTATTCCTAATAAAAGAATAAAGGTTTGCTTTTCCTTTGGTTTTAAGCTTGTTTCTTTAAAAGAAAAGGCTCCCATTGCTTCATAGCCATCTATTTCAAGGCCTGCTTTTTCACCCGGTAGCTTTAACATAACTGTTTTAGGATGTTCTAGGTTTCCACCCTCACCAATAAAGTCTTCCAGCGTAGGGTAAAACTCAGCTGGTGATTCTCCTGCACCTGTCTTACCTGCTACATAGTAAATGGTGTCATTCTTTCTATGCCCTCTTTCATCAAAAGAGAGTGTTGGACTTACACTAATTCCATTCTCTTCCACATAAATGCGGTTTAATAATGAGGTTACATGTCTATGGTCACGAAGGTTATCAGCACTTCTTGCATATAAAGGCACCGCCACATATGGTGTAAATACGGTCTCTTCTTCACCTACATTTTCAATGGTTATCATCATAATTTCAGTATTATATTTCCCTACTGGTACAAAGCTTGTAATTTCTGATTTTAATTGATATTTGGGAAAATATCGGTATACCTTCTGCCACATAATTCCTGCTTCTAAGGTACATTTTTCCTCTTGATCAGAAAATATATTTCCCATGCTTTCTGCGCTTACTCCTGTAGCGGAAAAGCTACCTTTTCCTTCTACATGGCACCAAAAATTTCTACTACTTTTGTTGTTATGCAAATCCTCTGCCGAAACTGGTTGTAGCAAAAAATGATTATGATCTATTTTGGAATCTCCCTGCAGCATTGGTGTAATAGCACTTTTAATCCCATTCTCTCCCGCTATTGGAAAATATAAATTACTTGTATTTTGTGGTTGCTCTAAATAGAAACTTCCATTATTATCAGTGAAACGATATGTGTTCATAACTCTTCTTCCTCCTACTCTCGCCTTTATAATTACATAATAAAAAAAGTCCATTTCAAATGAAATGAACCTTTTTTCAATATGGTGTGTTTTTTTTATATTGGAGTTATTTAATGAAATACAAACATCAAGTACATCCTTCACCGTGCGCACTCCGATAATATGTATTCCCTCAACATTTTTTAACGTATCTGCAGAAACCTTAGGTAAAATACAGGTAGTAAAGCCCAGCTTCTTAGCCTCCATCACTCTTTGCTCTGCCATGCTAACTGCACGTACCTCGCCACTTAGTCCGATTTCACCAAAGGCTATGGTCTTTTCATCTACTGCACGGTTTTTAAAGCTAGATACAATCGCTATGGCTATTCCCAAATCTATGGCAGGCTCCATAATCTTGATACCCCCAGTTAGATTTACATAGGCATCACAATCTCCAAGCTGTAGCCCTAATCGTTTTTCAAGTACGGCCATAAGCAGATTTACTCTATTATAGTCGGTTCCGATGGCTTGTCTTCTTGGCATACCAAAATTGGAACGACAAACCAAGGACTGAATTTCAACTAGAAGCGGTCTGGTTCCCTCCATAGAACAGGATACAATGGAACCACTTGCATTTTCTGGTCTACCACTGAGCATATATTCGGAAGGATTTTCTACCTCAACTAACCCTTCCTCTCTCATCTCAAAAACTCCAATTTCATTGGTAGAGCCAAAGCGATTCTTTACTCCTCGCAGTATTCTATAGGAAGCATGTCTATCCCCTTCAAAATATAAAACGGCATCTACCATGTGTTCCAACACTCTTGGCCCAGCTACCGTTCCTTCCTTTGTTACATGGCCTACAATAAAGATGGAAACACCAAGACCTTTTGCAAGCTGTAACAGTACCCCTGTGGATTCTCTAACCTGTGATACACTTCCTGGGGCAGCAGAAACATTCTCGTTGAACATGGTCTGAATAGAGTCAATGACTACCATTTCAGGCTTTAATCTCTCAATTGCCTCTTTGATATCGTCCAAATTGGTTTCACATAAAAGCATCATATTCTCAGTAAAGCTACCTATCCTATCTGCGCGAAGCTTTATCTGCTTTAGGGATTCTTCACCTGAAATATATAAAACCTTATGCCCATCCGAAGAAAGATACCTACAGGTCTGCAAAAGAAGGGTAGATTTTCCAATTCCCGGATCACCGCCTACCAAAGTCAAGGAACCTGCTACGATTCCTCCACCAAGCACCCTATCAAGCTCAGCAATCCCTGTCATAACCTTGTCATCCTTGGTCATTTCTATCTCTGAAAGTACCACTGGTTCTGCTTTTTTTGCTGATTTATCACTCTTAAGACCAATACTTTTTTTTGCGGAAGAATCTACTGTCTCTTCCACAAATGTATTCCATTCCTTACACCCTGGACACTGACCCATCCACTTGGTGGATTCGTGACCACAGCTTTGGCAGTAGAATATGGAGACTAACTTTTTTGCCATGACTATTTCCTTTCTTGTTTAATCAAATATAATCTAACATTTTCGTTTAATTAAAGCCATTTTCATTTAAGTTAAGGATTTTTGATGTGTAATAACCAAAAATAACATTCCTCTGAGCAGTCACTCTCGTTTGGAGAAAAACGTAATGGTGCGTAAGAACCTAAACTACAGGTTCTAAGCACCAACGTTTTTCTACACTGCTCCTGCGGAATTGTATTTTTGCCATTACCCTCACAAAATTTCTTTCTTTACCAGAGCGATGTTCCTTTAATCACCACTCAATCAGTTAAAAACATTATTTAGCTAAACAATAAATGAAATACTACTGTACAGAAGTACAGAACACACTTTTCCCTGTACATTTTCCTTGAATACTGTAAGAAAGAACTATTCCTTCCTGACTGATTTTGCCTGAAGGAACGCAAATATGTATGATAGTGCTTTTCTCTGAAAGTTTCTCAGAGGTAGCTGTGCAAGAAACAAAGATTCCTTAAGGACAGTGTTGGAAAACGTTGGTACTTGGCTTATGTCTCTCAATAAGCCTATGTACCACTACGTTTTCCATCAAGTGAGAACGGCTGTCCGAAGGAACTTTGTTTCTTTCACAGCATCTTGATACTCTTTCACAGCATCTTGAACACTTATAGCGAAAAGGGCAGGTTTGCACCTGCCCTTATGATAGTTTATTTTTGAATAATTTTTACAGGTATAACACCTGCATTTGCTAATTCAACACTTATGCTTAGCTTGCCGCTTAGGCCTGTGCTCATTTCGCCTACTTTTGCATCTGAAATATATATTTCATATTCTTGATCTTCCTGTAATCCTATAGTAAGCTGGGCATCCACATCACCCTCTACCGAAAATTCTACTGCTACTGGTGTTTCTATAAAGTTTTCAACGCTAGTTCCTGGTACTGATTCATATACAAACATACCATTTCTTTCTAATTTCGTGATTTCACGGTAAGTTTTTACTTTTAATAAATCTCCTGCATATTCTACGTCTTCTATCTTTGCTTTTTGTTCTAGCTTATGATTTCCAAAACTAATTGCACCATTTTCTTCCAATCGAAGTAGTTCTTCTATTACTGCCATTTTATAATGTCCTCCTAAGTATTCGGTAGTTTAAGTATAATATATTTTTCTTCTGTTTTCTAGTTATTTTTATTGTCTTCTTGCTTAACTGTAAAAACAATTTTTTCATTTTTCCAGCCCGCCGTAACAATATCACCACTCTTAACTTTCTTTGTTAGAATTTCTTCTGCCAAAGCATCTTCAACCACCGACTGTAATGCCCTTTTAAGTGGTCTTGCGCCCATTTTCATATCTGCATATTTATCAACCAAATGTTCTTTCAGCTTCGGAGAAATCGTCAACTTTATGTTCATCTGTGCTTCACATCTCTTTGATAGACCAACTGCTAATAATGAAATGATTTGCTTCATGTTTTCTTTGTTTAGTTGGTGGAATACCATTATTTCATCAATACGATTTATAAATTCTGGCTTAAATATTTTCTTTACTTCTTCCATAACATCAGACTTCATCTTTTCATAGTTCTTTGCTTCACTTTGGTTGCTATTAAACCCTAAATTCTTGGGTTCAACAATCCTTTGCGCACCTGCATTTGAAGTCATAATTAAAATCGTATTTTTAAAGCTTACTTTTCTACCTTTAGAATCGGTAATATGACCATCATCTAAAACCTGCAAAAGTACATTAAACACATCTGGATGCGCCTTTTCCACTTCGTCAAATAGAACCACCGAATATGGATTACGTCTTACCTTTTCACTTAGCTGACCGCCTTCATCAAAACCTACATATCCTGGTGGTGAGCCTATCATTTTAGATACTGAATGCCCCTCCATATATTCTGACATATCAACACGAATCAACGCATTTTCCGAACCAAACATCGCCTCTGCCAAGGCCTTACTTAATTCTGTTTTTCCTACACCTGTAGGTCCTAAGAATAAGAAGGAGCCAATTGGTCTATTTGGATCTTTAAGCCCAATTCTTCCTCTTCTCATCGCCTTTGAAACTGCCTTTACTGCTTCCTCTTGACCAATTACTCGCTGATGCAAAATAGTCTCCAGCTTTAGCAGTCTTTCGCTTTCCTTTTCTGCTAATTTCTT
>JAVBUZ010000107.1:0-4735 GCA_031554725.1 Lachnospiraceae bacterium
AAGATCATATCCAGAACTTTGGTCATATTGTTACTGTAGATGATTTGAACCATTTATGGCGTGGTGGCCGTGTTAGTAAGGCCACAGCAATAGTTGGTACTTTTGCAGGTATTAAACCTATTATTTATGTAGATAGTGAAGGACGCTTAATCCCAATTGATAAGATAAGGGGGCGTAAGAAGTCCTTACTTGCTCTTGTTGATTATATGGAAAAGAAAATGGGAAGCTATAGAGAGCAAAATGATATTATTTTTATAAGTCATGCAGATGCTTTGGAAGATGCTGAATTTGTAAAAGAAGAAATTCGCTCAAGATTTGGCATTCAATCCTTTTTAATTAATAATATAGGACCGACAGTAGGTGCACATGCAGGCCCAGGTACCATTGCATTGTTTTATATGGGAGAGTCTAGATAATAAGGTATTGTCTGACTGATTGAATATTTCAAAAAATAAGGAGCTGGTTTTACCAGCTCCTTACAAATTTATTGATATAATTGTCTAAACATTCTTCAATTACACGGACAGCTTCTTCGCGGTTACCTTTTTCATTAACGTCTGTGGTCTTATTTTCAAGAGCCTTATATACACTAAAGAAATGTTCCATTTCGTCGATAACATGTCCAGGAAGTTCAGAAATATCATGATAGTTATTGTATGTAGGATCATCAAAAGGAACAGCAATAATCTTTTCATCTCTTTTTCCGCCATCTAACATAGATATAACACCAATAGGATATGCTCTAACTAGAGTAAGGGGTGCTACAGGCTCTGAACAAAGTAGAAGTACATCTAATGGATCCCCGTCATCACCATAGGTTCTTGGAATAAAACCATAGTTTGCAGGATAGTGAGTAGAAGTATATAAAATTCTATCGAGAATGATATATCCCGTTTCTTTATCTAATTCATATTTGTTTTTGCTTCCTTTTGGAATTTCAATTACACAGATAAAATCTGTGGGGGTAACTCTCTTAACATTTATGTTGTGCCATATATTTCCATTTATTCCATTCATAAGTGGCCTCCTCTTTTTCTTCTATCGATTTACTTGCTCATTATACCATCATAAAAGAAAATGTAAATATGCAAATTTGGGTTATTTTTTCAATTTTTTGTATATCCATAGAATAAAAAGTGCAATTAATATATAACGAATAGCGTAGGAGTAATGATGAAAGAGCTTACACAATTCATCCCAAGATTCGCCAACTAAATGACCTAAAAAAATAAGAATGGTGTTCCATCCTAAGCTGCCGATTGTGGTATACAACAAAAATTTGCCTTGGTTCATCTTACACATTCCAGCAGGAATTGATATTAAGCTTCTTAAAATGGGAACAAAACGGCAAAAAAACACCGAGTTGTTCCCTTTATCATGGAACCAATCCAAAGATTTGTTTATGTTTGCGGCATTAAAATGCAAAATGCGTCCTAATCTGCTAGATGCCAAATGTAATAAACGATCTTTATTTAATAGATAGCCCATATAATATAGAATAATAGCGCCTAAAATGGAACCCAAGGTAGAAAAAATTATAACACCCAATACATTCATTGAAGTGTAGGTGGTCATAAAGCCACCAAAGGTTAATATTAATTCAGAGGGAATCGGCGGAAAAATATTTTCGATAATAATTAAAAGTAAAATGCCAAGATAACCATACCTACTCATAAAGGATAAAATAAAGTTTTTCATCTGATAAGCCCTTAAATAATAGAGTTATCATAGTTTATGAAAGAGAAAGGGGCAGTATACGTTATTTTTTACAGTCATTACACTTATCAAAGCCAGGGTTAAAAGCATAGAAGTTTTTGGAGTCCAGTTTATCCTGAACAATTCTCAGAGCTTCGCCAAAACGCTGAAAGTGAACAATTTCACGTTCACGTAAGAATTTTATAGGAGCGCAAACATCAGGGTCTTTGATTAAACGTAGAATATTATCATAGGTGGAGCGAGCTTTTTGCTCTGCAGCCATATCCTCAACTAAATCAGTAATGACATCGCCTTTTGATTGAAACTCACAGGAGTTAAAGGGAACACCACCAGCAGCCTGAGGCCAAATGCCAATTGTATGGTCAGTATAATATGGTGCAAAACCACTTGACTCAATTTCTTCCATAGAGAGATTTCTGGTAAGCTGATGAACAATAGTAGCTACTAACTCAAGGTGCGCTAACTCCTCGGTACCTATATCTGTCATGATTCCAGCAACCTCTCTATAAGGAGCGGCATAACGCTGAGAAAGATAACGCATACTAGCGCCCATTTCACCATCCGGACCACCATATTGTGACATAATAACTTGTGCTAGCTTTGCATTTGGTTCTTTAATATTTACAGGAAACTGTAATCGTCTTTCATAATTCCACATTTTCTAACATCCTCCTTCCCAAGGCATTGGAGCTAAAGTCCATGACCAATCTTTTGTATCGCTAGATAACAAGATAGTTAGAGGGTAGTATTTTGAGGAAAAATCTTCTTTTAGTTGATTTTCGATTCGTGCATAATGATTAAAGTATTCCATAGCTTGCTTATCATGTGGATGAGTATCTAAATATAAGTTTAATTCTATAAGAGTAAAACTTATAACACTAATGTCGTTTAAAAGTTGAGCATATTCTTTACCCATTATGATACACATCTCCTTCCTGTAAAAGGCTTATCTAATTCAGGAAAGATGGTTCCTCGCTTAAAAGCTTCTTCTAAATTCTCATAAATGGTACATAGGTGTTGCCAAGGAACATATGCCATTGCAACGGGGTATCTGTCGAAATATTCATTGAAATTGTAATCTTGCATAAATACCTTTCATAAACAAGAATATTTTTGATATTATTGTATGTAGAAGAAGAAAAACCGTGATATATGCTTAAATAAATTGTGTAGGTATAAGGAATTTATAAGCTGTTTTTGTTGAGTATGGAATGTTAGCCAAAAGTATTGGTTGTTTGAAATGAGGTATATTTATTGCATTTACAAAATATTGACTTTCCAAGCAAATACCGCTATTTGCTTTATAAATAATACCTTCTTTTCCTCTTAAATTATGTAGTGCGTTACCGGTATAGATCTGCACTCCAGGTAAATCGGTATATGTCTCCATCATTATTTTTGTGTTAGGTGAATACAACTTAGCACAAAGGGAGAATGAACCTTGATTTTTAAGACACCAATTATGATCAAATTCATGGGTAATAGGGCGCAGGGAAGAAAAGTCATAGAGCGTATTTTCAACATCAAGGAATTCACCAGTGGGAATATTTGCGTCATCCTTTATTGTGATTTGATTGCTATCTATCCAAAGCTCGTGGGAGAGTACGGATTCTCCTTCATGCCCGTCTAAATTAAAGTAGCTATGATTGGTTACGTTACAGATAGTATCTTGGTCACTGAGAGCATCATAGCAAATAGACAAGGTGTTGCTGTCATCTAAGCTGTAGGTAACCGTTAGTTCCATGTTTCCAGGAAAGCCTTGGTCCATATGGGGACTTGAAAGTAAAAAGCTTATAGAACTTGAAGAGACGTTTGCTACCTTCCAGAGACGTTTATTAAAAAAATTAGGACCACTATGGGAATTGTTTCCTTTCATGTCTTTAGAAAGCTCATAGGTTATTCCGTTTAATGAAAAAACGCCACCACAGATGCGGTTGGCATTACGTCCAACAGTAGCACCGAGCTGGCCTACATTTGCTTCATAGTCACTAACGGTGTCATAACCAAGGACGACATCTAACATTTTATTTTCAACAAGTAATTTGAGTGAGACTAAAGTGGCACCATAATCGGAGAGTAGAGCAGTCATTCCGTGTGCATTTGATATCTTATAAAGATGAGTCTCTTCTTGCTTTGAAGTATAGCCAAAAAAAGTGACATTTTCGTTCATATAATTGTCATCCGAATTTTTTAACAATGATAGATATATTTTAGCATAACCAAAACAAATAGAAAATAGAAAGCACACCACATTGACATTAGATAAATATAAGAATATAATTCAAATGAGAATCGATATCATTATAGATGAGAGGAAATGCGATGACATTATATGAAGCACAAAAGAATAAAAAATATATTATTTCTAGCTTAGCGGTAGAAAAAGCAGTTACAAGGCGCTTACAAGCACTGGGTTTAAATGATGGTACCAAAATAGAGGTACTTAATCGTAAAAAGGCAGGTGCCCTTATTATTTATGTGAGAGGAACAAGACTAGCTCTTGGAAAGCATTTGTCTTCGAATATTGAAGTGCAGGAGGTGACTGAGAATGAATAAGAAGCCTATAAAAGTGGCTTGTGTTGGAAATCCCAATTGTGGTAAAACAACGCTGTTTAATGCCATTACAGGTTCAAAACTAAAAGTGGCCAATTGGCCAGGAGTTACCGTTGAAAAAATAGAGGGTAGGACTATTTATGAAGAGCAAGAGATTCAATTAGTGGATACTCCGGGAATATATTCATTAACAAGCTATACCATGGAAGAAAGAGTGACTAGACAGTGTGTCATGGAAGATGACGTTGATGTCATAATCAATGTGGTTGATGCATCCTCCCTTGAGCGAAATTTATACTTGACACTACAGCTTTTAGAGCTGGGAAAGCCAGTAGTATTAGCACTTAACATGATGGATATTGTATATGAACGTGGCATGGAGATTGATATGCACAGGCTTCCAGAAATGTTAGGAGATATTCCGGTTGTTTCGGTTTCAGCGGCAAAGAAAGTTGGGCTTGATATT
>JAVBUZ010000180.1:0-3541 GCA_031554725.1 Lachnospiraceae bacterium
TAATAAAATGCGTATGGATTTGGAAGCGTTAAAAGCAGAACTTCAAAAGAAGTTTATCGAGCAAAATACTGCTAGAATAAATGTTGAAGCAGCAAAGGAACGTAAAGAAGAAGCGGAAGAAGGCTTTGATTCTTTAAAGAAGGAAGAAAAAGAAATCGAAGGACAAGTTCTAGAGATTAAAGCAAATAAAGAGGAAATCTTAAAAGAACTTGCTGTTTCTGAAGAAGTAGAGAAAAATACTCAGGCAGAAATTCTAGAGTTCCAAAAAGAACTAGAGGAAAAGAGAACAGAAGAATCTACAGAAGCTGCAAAAGTATCTGAATGGGATATGAAAGTGGAGAAGATGCTTCAGACCCAAGAATTCCATCAGCAAAATGTTGATCGTATGAATGGTGAAATTGCTCGTTTTGTTAAGGAATTGGAAGAGATTAACCAAGGCTTAAAAGAGAATCAAGAAGCTATGGTAGAAAAAGAGAACAACATTTTAGAAATTGAAAAAACAATTGTTGCATCTCATTCTTCTCAAACCCAGTCTGAGGATAAGCTAAAGGATAATATCGTTCGTAAGGAAGAACTAGCTGCAAAACAGAAGAATTTCTTCAAAACAAGAGAAGAAATATCTGAAAGAATGACCGGACTAGATAAAGAAGTATATCGTTTAAGTGCACAGAAGGAAAAATTGGAAGAATCTATAGAATTCCATATCAATTATATGTGGGATGAATATGAGATTACTCTTTCAGATGCAGCTTCAATAAGAGATGAGGAAATGACGGATTTGTCATCAATGAAGAAAGAGATTTCATCTTTGAAAGAACAAATCAAGAAGCTGGGAGATGTTAACGTTAATGCCATTGAAGACTATAAAAACTTGATGGAGCGTTATACTTTCTTAAAAACACAGCATGATGATTTGATTGAAGCAGAAAAGACCTTGGAAGACATTATCGAAGAATTAGATAATGCCATGAGAAAGCAATTTAATGAAAAATTTGCTGAAATCAACAGAGAATTTGATAAGGTATTTAGAGAATTATTTGGCGGTGGAAAAGGAACCTTAGAGCTTATGGAGGATGAGGACATCCTAGAGGCAGGAATCCGTATTATTGCTCAACCACCAGGAAAAAAACTACAAAATATGATGCAGTTATCTGGTGGAGAAAAGGCACTTACAGCTATTTCACTATTATTTGCAATCCAGAACCTAAAGCCATCTCCATTCTGCCTATTAGATGAAATTGAGGCGGCATTAGATGAGTCTAACGTTGGTCGTTTTGCAAAATATTTAAATAAGCTTACTAAAAATACACAGTTTATTGTTATTACACATAGACGTGGAACCATGGAAAAGGCAGATCGCTTATATGGTATCACCATGCAGGAAAAGGGCGTTTCGGCTCTTGTTAGTGTAAATTTAATTGACAAGGATTTAGATGACTAGTTGTATGAAGGAGGCTTTTATACTTGTTAGAAAGGGCATGATACATTTATGGGCGAAGAAAAAAAAGGTTTTTTTTCAAGACTAAAGACCGGATTAAGTAAAACAAGAGATAATATTGTTAGGGGCATTGATAATGTATTTAATGGCTTTACGGCAATTGATGATGACTTCTATGAAGAACTGGAAGAAATCTTGATAATGGGCGATATAGGTGTAAATGCCACCAGTAATATTATTAATCGTATAAAGCTGCAGGTGAAAGAAAACCACATCAAAGAGCCGGCGGAATGTAAACAGCTACTTATTGAGAGCATCAAAGAGCAGATGAAGGTTGGCGAGACCGCTTACGATTTCGAAACAAAACAGTCTGTTGTTATGATAATTGGTGTAAATGGAGTAGGGAAAACAACCTCTGTTGGCAAGCTTGCAAGTAAGCTAAAGGAGCAAGGAAGAAAGGTTCTTATCGTTGCGGCGGATACCTTCCGTGCAGCGGCTGGAGATCAGCTTGCTGAATGGGCAAATAGGGCTGGTGTAGATATTATTGGTGCACAAGAAGGATCAGATCCAGCTAGCGTAGTTTATGATGCAGTAAATGCGGCAAAAGCAAGAGGTATAGAAGTATTACTTTGTGATACGGCAGGACGTTTACACAATAAAAAAAATCTTATGGAAGAATTAAAGAAGATGAATCGCATTATCGATAGGGAGTTTCCAAATGCCCATAGAGAAAATCTGATTGTACTTGATGGAACCACAGGACAAAACGCACTTGCTCAAGCAAGAGAGTTTGGGGAAGTAACAAACTTAACTGGTATCATTCTAACAAAGATGGATGGAACCGCGAAAGGCGGTATTGCCGTAGCGATTCAATCCGAGCTACATGTTCCTGTAAAGTATATCGGGGTAGGCGAAACAATCGAGGATTTACAAAAGTTTGATTCGGATGAATTTGTAAATGCATTATTTGATGTAAAATAATTTTGACATTTTACAGATAAAAAAGTAGAATAGTTCTTATGAGATTTAGGAGGCATGGTTATTAACATGGAAGAGAATATGTTGACATTAGAGAAGTTTGAAGAAGCCTCTGAAGTAGTAAAAAAAGTTACTTTAGAGACAAAGCTCGTATATAGTGAGTATCTTAGCGTGCAAACAGGTAATAAGGTGTACTTAAAGCCAGAAAATATGCAGCTTACTGGTGCATATAAGTTGCGTGGTGCCTATTATACAATGAGCACCTTAACAGATGAAGAAAGAGCTAGAGGACTAATTACAGCTTCGGCTGGAAATCACGCACAAGGTGTAGCCTATGCAGCAAAAAGCTATGGAGCAAAAGCAACGATTGTTATGCCAACAACGACTCCGCTCATGAAAGTAAATCGTACCAAAAGCTATGGTGCAGAAGTAGTTCTGTACGGAGATGTGTATGATGAGGCTTGTGCAAAAGCCTACGAATTAGCAGAAGAAAAAGGATATACCTTTATTCATCCGTTTGATGATTTGCGTGTAGCAACTGGTCAGGGAACCATTGCTATGGAAATTATAAAAGAACTTCCTTTAGTGGATTATATATTAGTGCCTATTGGTGGTGGCGGACTTGCTACAGGTGTTTCTTGTTTGGCAAAAATGCTAAATCCTAATATAAAAGTAATTGGTGTAGAACCAGCAGGTGCAAACTGCTTGCAAGCATCTATCAAGCAAGGCGAAGTAGTAACTCTTGATACGGTAAATACCATTGCCGATGGTACGGCAGTTAAAACACCAGGAAATAAATTGTTCCCCTACCTTCAAAAGAACCTAGACGATATTATCGCTGTTGAAGATAAAGATTTAGTAGTGGCTTTCTTAGATATGGTAGAAAATCACAAAATGGTTGTAGAGAATTCTGGACTTTTAGCTGTGGCAGCATTAAAGCAGCTTAATGTAAAGGATAAAAAAGTGGTTTCTATTTTAAGTGGTGGAAACATGGACATAATAACGATGTCATCTGTAGTTCAGCAGGGACTTATCTTTAGAGATAGAATCTTTACGGTATCGGTCCTTTTACCAGATAAGCCAGGGGAGCTATGTAGGGTTTCAGGGATTATTGCAGATGTTCAT
>JAVBUZ010000092.1:0-3188 GCA_031554725.1 Lachnospiraceae bacterium
ATTACAAGAAGAAAGAGCTCATTTAATACTACTTCTAGCCCAATCGTTTTTGCTGCCAAAAGATGCGTTCCAATAACCGCATTTACCGAAACCGTATCATTCCATCTTAAGAAATAACTAATTCCTATCAGAAATAACAGAAAAAAGCCATAGGCTATCCAATCCCCTGGAATAATAGGAAATAGCACATAGGCAAGAGCTATCGTTAATGCAAAAGAAAGAAACCTAACTACAGACAACCTAACTGTTGCCCATTTTGTACTTACCACTGTCAGCAATGCAATAATACCTGCTGAAGTTGCAAACTCCAAATCAAATTGCTCTGCCAGCCATATTGCCAAACAACTTCCCACTGCCATCTTCAATACACGACTGGAAAATATCTTAAAGCTCCAATAATTTAACCGCATCCACATATGTTTCTATACCCTCTGCTACTTTTTTTGCTTCTTTCATCGCCAATACTACCGTTGCCGGCTTATGCACTACATCTCCACCTGCAAAAACCCCTTTTCGAGTCGTCATTCCATAAGGCTTTTCTTTTGTTACAACGTAACCTCCATTATCTACCTCTATTCCTGTCGTAGTAGATACGATTCGATTCGCTGGTCTTGAACCAATTGCCAATAAAATTTTATCTGCTTCTACAATCTTCTCCTCACCAGATACCATAACTTTTAATCCGGTAATTCCTTTTTCATCTCCTACATATGCTACTGGCGTATGTTCAAAACAGAACTGAATCCCTTCATCTACAGCATCTTGATATTCACTTTGAAGAGCTGACATGGTTTCTGGTGCTCCACGATAGACTACAGTAACGTTCACTGCACCCATTCGTTTAGCCGAACGTGCTGCATCCATAGCAACATTACCACCACCAATTACTAAAACACGATCATTTTCGTTCAAAAGAAGCTCGTCCTTTTTCACTTGTCCACTCTTATATAATGTTATCATCCGTAAGAAGTACGCGGATTGAATGATTCCTGCGAACTCCTTACCTGGTATATCCAGCTCTTTTGCAATCGCTGTCCCAGAGCCAATGAACGCTGCATCAAAGCCCTTTTCAAACAAATCATCCACAGTAAAATCTTTTCCTGCTGTATGATTCGGTTCAAACACGACTCCCAACTGTTCAATTTGAGCGATTTCTCTGCGCACCACATCTTTCGGTAAGCGAAAATCTGGTATGCCATATAATAAGATTCCTCCCATTTCTGGTAGTGCATCATATACTGTTACCATAAAACCTTTTCTCGCCAAATCTCCCGCAACCGTAAGACCAGCAGGGCCAGAACCGATTACTGCAACTTTACCGCGTGTTTTGGGATTTATCTTTTCTTTGTTCAATTTCATCTCTGCTGTGAAATCTGCTATAAACCGCTCTAAAAATCCTATCTTTATTCCATTTCCCTTCTTCTCAAGAACACAATGCCCTTCACACTGCAACTCATGTGGACATACTCTACCACATATTGCTGGTAAAGAAGTTTTTTCTGCTAAGATTTCTCTTGCTTCTCCTATGTTCCCCTTCGATAGCGCATGGATGAACGAAGGAATCTCATTAGATATCGGACATCCTGCCTTGCACTGAGGAACTTTACAGTTCAAACAACGAGACGCTTCCTTAATTGCGGATTTTAAATCTAAAAGATTATCTGACAACTTTAGCTCTCCTTTCTGTGTACCGTGGACGAAATTCTAATTCTCCACTTCGTGATAGTTTTAGTAAATGTAAGTACTTACATTATACTTGGAAGTATATCTCGTTGTCAACAATTTTGCTAAAAGATTAGCGAATTGGGTTAGTTTGGTTATACATTATGCCTATGAATTTTTCAGATATACTCTATAAAAGTAGCTAGATTAGTACACAGCTTGGCACATCACAAAAACGGTATCAGCGTCAGCTGATACCGTCTATCACACTTTATTTAATTTCCACCAGGACCATCTTGTCTTGGTCTTGAAGACTCTGGAAGTGGCTCTACATTGTTATAATCCGTACTGCCCTTGCTCTTACTTCCTGCATTTCCTTTTGTACTGCTATCTGATTTATTCTTAAAATCATTCGAAGTTTTGTCTTTCATACTAAGTACCTTCCTTTCATGAAATTACAGAGAAATTTTCTCTACAGATAGGTTGTACAGAAAAATGAATTTTATCCATTGATTTTTCTTCTATTCATCAACAAACCACATCCACCACCTATTATTCCACCTATAATATGAGTCAGATTTGAAATATTATCCTGAACAAATACACCATCTGCAACTTCTCCCATAAGATATACCACAACCGCCAAAATAAATGTAATTGGTATCTCACCATCTTTCACACTAGTCAGTGATGATAAAATAATAAGTGCAAATACGATTCCACTAGCTCCTAACAACCCACTTGAAAACAGCAGCACATGAATTACGCCTGTAAGCAACGCTGTTAGTGCAAACAAAATCGCCATATTCTTACTTCCATACTTTTCTTCAAGCAATGGTCCAACTAGCAAAATAATCAACATATTAGAACTTAAATGTTCCCAATTTGCATGTCCAATTGTATGTCCAAACAGCCTTACCCAAAATAGCGGATTCATCATGGAACTTCGATACACACAAAACAAATTACGGTTTGCCCACCCTCCAGTAATCACATTCAAAAGCAATGCTACAAGACAAGCTGCTGCAAACGTCAATATTACTGGTGAATTAAATTTAATTTTCTTCAACATTTCTTTCAATAAGCTCTCCCTCTTCCCGCATATAATTATGGTTGATGCATGTTTTATCTCTCCTCCTCAATTTTGTTAAAATACGTTTCGTCCAACCATAACATTTTGCTCTAGAAAATTCTTTTCTTACAATAAATATCCCCCAACCGCACTCTTCAAAATCTCTATCAATTCCTCATCCATATATTCATAATCATCACCGATATGAAGACACACCACTTTCTTATCATCAATAATGTAAGCATACTTTTCTTTAATTCTGCGAAGATGTTTCTTCTCCATACAAAAAATAATATCTGCCCAGCCGAGTAGTCCTTCCGTAACTTTTATCCTTGCATTTGTTTCCGTTCCCGCTGAACGAGCCTCATTACCAAGGTAGCCATCAAATATTTTTTCTGCCGTTAAACTTCTTTGCTTATTACGACTGCATAAAAATAATAACTTCATAATACTT
>JAVBUZ010000146.1:0-7915 GCA_031554725.1 Lachnospiraceae bacterium
TAGGCAAATAACCGGTCAAAAAGGTCTTTTGCGTAGCGAAGAAGGAAAATGAAATAAGCGGTATAGACGAAAAGAGAAAGTAATAAAAGCATGACAAAATAATAAAAGCTTTCATAAGTAAAAAAGATTTGAGAAATCATGGAAATAAGGCAAAATAGTCCTAGAGCTACAGTAGCTGGTAAGTAATAAACAAAGATCTTTTGCCAAGTCTTTCCTTCGAATAAGAAAAAAATAGGAATAATAAATATAATTCCTGGGGCTATTAGTTGCATGAAGTAGGTAACGGTTGGGAGAAAATTGTTGATTAGAATAAAGAAAACAAAAGTAAGAAGCCAAAAGCTGATTACTTTGATTAAGCTATATTTTTTTTTGAGAGAAAAGAAAAGGGCGCTAGTATTGACAAAGAGTACAAGCATAGCTAGCAGTTGAAATACGGGATGAATCATTTGTGAACAACCTCCTTTTTGAAAATATGGCGGATGTATTCTTGTTTTACACCGGAAAAGTTTTTGGAAATAGGAACAAAAAGGTTTCTCTGCATGATAAATTCTTGCTTTTGTACGGAAATCACATGATCCATATTGATAATATTGGTGCGGTGGCATCTGACAAAACGAGAATCAGCCATTAAGCTGGGTTCATATTGGCTAAAGTTAGCATAAACGGTAAGGTCAGAGCAAGATAAATGGAAGGTTAAATAATGCCCATTTGATTCCACTGAAATAATATCTCGAAAGGGCACTAGCTGAGTGTTCTTTTTTGACTGGATTAAGATACTAGACGTATCGCGCACTTGCATGTCCTGAAAGATATTGTCTAGAAGGAGGTGTATTTTAT
Source organism: Lachnospiraceae bacterium (assembly GCA_031554725.1). Classification (GTDB taxonomy): domain Bacteria; phylum Bacillota; class Clostridia; order Lachnospirales; family Lachnospiraceae; genus JAVBUZ01. The sequence continues at coordinate 838 of JAVBUZ010000146.1, forward strand.
CTAGTGATGCAGGCTTAAGTAGATAGGAGTAGGCAGAAACTTGGTAGGATTCTGCTGCAAAGTCGTTAGAGCTTGTCATGAAAATAAGGTAACCGTTATAGTCTAGAGTGCGTAAGCTCTTTGCTAACTCAATACCATTAAAACCAGGCATAATAATATCAAGGAAGGCAATGTGACATAAGCCACCATTTTCCAAATAAGATACAAATTCAATACCAGAGGAAAAGGAATGAATGCTTATGGAAGCGTTGGTGGCGTATTTTTTTAGAATATCGGTAAGGAATTGAATATCCTTAGGGGAATCATCACAAATAACAATATGAGTCATATCTGCCCTTTCTGTAGATGTGAATTATTAACGAATATGTCTGATAATTATAGCATTTGTCAGAAAGAGTGTCAAAATCATATTCTGTTAAGAGACAAGATTGGCGCGTGCTAGCATCTTATAAATCGAGGGGGCAGTAACAGCGGTAATTGCAATTTTAATGAGGTCACCAGGTATAAAAGGAAGCACGCCTGCACCTAGCGCCGTTAGTAGGTTCATGTGGCCGACAAAGGAAAGCCAAAGAGAACCAAAGAGGTAGCAAATAGCAGAGCCTAAGCACATACCCAAGATGCATAGAAGCTTATGAGAAGGAAATTTTTGAATAAAAAATCCGCTACATAAGATCATAAATAAATAGCCGATAAGATAACCTCCAGTTGGACCAAGCAACTTGCCAAGTCCGCTTGAAAAGCCGGAAAAAACAGGGAGACCAACTAGGCCGATTAGCATATAAATAAAATAGCAGATGACGGCTCGTTTGGTGCCCAATATATATACGCAAAAAAAGAGTACCATGGTAGCAAAAGAAATAGGAACAGGACTAAATGGGATGGGAAAGGAAAAGGGAGAAATGACGCAGATAAGAGCGGTCATAAGTCCAATTAAGGTCATCTGTTGTATGGAGATAAGCTTCTTGTTTTTCATGTTAGTGTGTCCTCTCTAGTGGCTGAATGAGTTCAGTATATAAGATTTAAAAACAAATGTCAACCATAAGATAAGAAAGGTTGACAATGAGAATGCATTAGCTATTATGAAGGGGTTGAAAGAAGAGAGAAAGAAGGATATGATAAGGTAAAGAAATTTCAGTAAGAAAGAGAGGAAGAATATGTTCGTATATAATGCAGAAAGTAAAGTAACACCTTGCGAGCCTGGAGTTAGTAGAAAGGTGCTTGCGTGGTCGGAAGAATTAATGATGTGTGAAATAACCTTTGAAAAGGGCGCAAGTGGCAATATGCATTCGCACCCTCATCAGCAGATTACTTATATTGCAGAAGGCGAATTCGAGTTTACAATCGGATCTGAGTGTAAAAAGGTTGTTAAAGGAGATAGCGTATTTATGCCTTCAGATGTTACACATGGAGTAGTGTGTTTGGAAGCAGGGAAGCTAGTAGATGTATTTAATCCTAAAAGAGATGAATTCCTCTAGGCTTAATATTGCTTCCATATAAAGCTTGAAAATTCCGCCCAGCTATCAGGCACCTCTTGTGAGTTAATAGCATACATTGCCATAATTACGCCAGTAAAACCGCCAGCGACTTCGGAAGACAGATATTTTGCTTGAGCTGTTCCAAGAAGGATATCTTCTACACCTACTGAGCAGAAGAAGTAGTAATTGCGGGAATCGGAAGTGATATGTAGGGCAGCTACGCTAAGCTCGGCAGGTAAATCAAATTCATTAACAACAACCTTAAGGTCTCCTATGCATAAGCGTAGGAGTATTTTTTTGCCATTGTCCAGATTGGAAAGAGCTAAATCGTAGTGATGACTTTCATCCATGTAAAAGGTAATGCCGGCCTCGCCTGTAGAGCAAGAGACATTTACGCGAAGATCGGTTTTAAATTCGGATTGGCGAATGCCTAAAAAGGTTGGTGAGTCCGCTTGCTCCAAAGTTATGTTAGTGCCCTTTAATAAGATTTTATCTTCGGTTATTTGGTAATTTTCGAAGTTTGGAGTTCTTAAATAACAAAAGCGATGAGGATTTTCTAACAATAAAGAAATAGAAGCATCATAGCTAGTTTCTTCAGCACAGATGCTAAGTGGCATTTCCATTTTGTCGCGAACAGTACCAGCCATGCCGGCTGTAAACCAACCGTTTTCATCAAAAGCAACAGGCACCAGAAAAACCTCTCTTCCTAGATGGTGATAAGGAATCCATACATCGGCTTGGCGAAAACCAAGACAAACAATGAAGAAATTACCTAAGCCGTCATCAATTAGGTCTCCATGACCAATTCCTTGAATAAGGCTTTCTGGGCCACCAAGGTTTCGATTTGTTAATACAGGATTATGAGGATAAGGGGAAAATGGACCGTATGGAGAGGTTCCTCTTGCGTAAGTAATCATGTGTCCAAATTCGGTACCACCTTCAGCAGCCATAATATAATACCAGTCCCCAATATGATATAGATGAGGTGATTCTAAATATCTTCCGCCGCTTCCACCCCATATAGGGAGACTTTCAGTTAATCGTTCACCAGTTTGAGGATTTATTTCACATTGGAGGATGCATGATGCGCCACTCTCATCATTGCCATTACTCATAAAGTACGTTTTTCCATCCTCAAAAAATAAAGAAGGGTCTATACCTCCCTGATCAACAAAGATAGGATCAGACCACTCACTATAAATGTCAGTGGTGGTTACATAGAAATTTTTATGGTAGGTATCGTTTGTAGTAACCATATAAAACACGCCCTCATGGTAACGAATGGTAGGAGCAAACACGCCACCAGAGCTGTTGATTTGGTAAAGATTAACCTGGTTTTCTTTCGTTAGGCAGTGACCGATTTGCTTCCAGTTTACCAAATCCTCACTTTCAAATAAGGGAACACCAGGGAAATATTGCATGGAACTGCAAACCATGTAGTACCTTTCATTTGCCTTACAAATGCTGGGGTCGGGATAGAATCCACGAATAATAGGATTAGTTATAAGCATAAGTTATCGTCCTTTCTAATTTATAAAAAGGACTGAATCTGGTAGAGAGAAGATTCAGTCCTAAAATTGACATTAAAACAATATTTTATAGTTCGCCTGCTTTGTATTTGGTAACAATAGATTGAATTCTTTCGCTAGGATTTAATAAATCACTAATTGAAGAATCATGATTTAAGGTATCGATGATATATGCAATGTATTTGCTCATATCACAGTTAATGTACCATTCGCGCTCTAGTAACTCTGGGGTTTGGTAAATTAAGTTGGTAGTGAGAACCTTGTCAATAATGCCGTTTTCGTAAGCAGTATCAAACTTATCTAGACCATTGGTAAATAGTCCGAAGGTAGAGAAAACAAAAATTTTGTTTGCTTTTCTTTCCTTTAAAGCAGCAGCAACTTCGAGAACGCTTTCGCCAGAGGAGATCATATCGTCAATGATAATCATATCTTTTCCCTCTACGCTGGTGCCTAAAAACTCATGTGCAACGATTGGATTACGACCATTAACAATCTGAGTATAATCACGACGTTTGTAGAACATACCCATATCTAGTCCTAGAACGTTGGCAATGTATATAGCACGGTTCATACCACCTTCGTCAGGGCTGATAGCCATCATGTGGTCAGAATCAAGCTGAAGGCCTTTTACGTTGCGTAATAAGCCTTTAATAAACTGATAAGCCGGTTGTACAGTTTCAAATCCATGAAGAGGAATTGCATTTTGTACACGAGGATCGTGAGCATCAAAGGTAATAATATTATCTACGCCCATACGTACTAGCTCTTGTAAAGCAAGTGCACAGTCTAGGGATTCTCTTGATGTTCTTTTGTGTTGTCTGCTTTCATATAAGAAAGGCATAATTACAGTAATTCTTCTTGCTTTACCACCTACGGCAGCAATAATACGTTTTAAATCCTGATAGTGATCATCAGGTGACATGTGATTTTCATGTCCACATAGGGAATAAGTCAAGCTATAGTTAGCAACATCCACTAACAAATATAAATCGGAACCACGAACGGATTCTAAAATCATTCCTTTTGCTTCGCCAGAACCAAATCTAGGTACTTTGGCGCTAAGTAAATAAGATGGTCTCTGATAACCGGAAAATGCTAGGCTATCTTTATGTTCGCTTTCACGCTCTGTTCTCCATCTAACCAGAAATTCATTAATTTCTTCGCCTAGAGAACGACAACCCTCTAATGCAATCATGCCTAAAGAGCCAACAGGAATGGTCTCGAGATTACGCTTTTCTTCGCGATTTGCCATGAAAAAAATCCTCACTTTCTATTTGCCATACGTTTTTTATGCATTCTTATGTCTTGGCCAGACAATTTGCACACTTGATAATTACTGGTGATTCTAGAAAAAACTCTATCTGAATAGCGATCACGCAATTCTTCTAAGGAAAGATTGGTAGAAATAATAGTTGCTTTTTTTCGAAGATGACGTTCGTTCAAACATGAGAACAATTGTGATGTTACGAAGGAATTTGTTAACTCGGTTCCTAAGTCGTCAATAATCACCAAGTCACAATTGTACAAGTCTTCGTACGTATTGTAAAGAGCTTCTTTACTTTTTATATCAAAAGAATATCGTGCAAGGGTTTCAAAGAGCCCTGTAGCACTAAAATAAATCACAGAATTGCCGTGGTCGAGGATTTCTTTTGCCACACAGCCAGATAAAAAGGATTTGCCAGTACCTACTGTACCATAAAAAAATAAATTGCGATAGTCAGTATCAAAGTCTTGAACAAAACTTTTGCAAGTGGAAACAGCGTTTTGAAAACGATCAAAATCTTCGCCAGTATAAAAGTCATAGGAAAGAGATTCGAAATTTTCGCTTACAAGCATTTCCCGGATGTTGGATTGTTCATATAACAGAGAAATGAGCTGCTGTTTGAAACAATGACATTTTTGCCCATCCTGATACCCCGTGTCTTGACAATCGGGACAATCATAAATGGGACTTAAATAATCTTCTGGTAAACCAGAAGCTGCCAGTAAACTGGCTTTCATTGAGGATAAGTCTGCTATGATGGCTTTTAATTCTTCTAAGGCGGATTCATCTCCCATAAGCATTTTCCTAGCATGCTCGACTGAAATAGAAGAAACGGATTCATCTATTTCCTGATAACCGTCAACGTTAGCATAAACAAATTCCAAGCGATCGGCTAAAAGGTGACGATTTTTTTCTTGTGTAAGTTCATAGCCTTTGAGAATAGATTCAAATTGTGCATTCGTAAGTGCCACGTGCTGTATCCTCCTAATATCTAGAAAAAGTTGAATGCTATATAAGCTTTGCTCAACTTTTTAACTATCAGTTGCTAAGTATGTCTCGCTCTAAAGCATCAAAATCATAGTCATTTTGATGAAATTGGTTAAATTTGTTGTTTGTAGAAACTTTGGTCTGACGACGTTTTTGGTATAAGTCATCAATCTTCTGAATGTCGGATTTTTGATGAACATTTTCCCTTTTCCAGCTACTCAAAATGCTTTCAGCGTATTCGAAGCGATGTTTGTCAGTTGCTAAAACAGTACGTTCACATGCTTCAAAAATAATATCAGAGGTAAAACTGTATTCTTTGGTCCAACGATTAATAAATTCCATTTCTTTTGTAGAAGGAGAGCCTGTCCGACCTAATTCCTTCATAATGGCATATACGGATTTATCATATTTGGATGAGAACTTTTCGGCCTGTTTTGGGGTAGATATGCCTTCCTTCGCCCAATTGATAGCAACGGCTTCTATGTATTTGAAATCTTTCTTGCCTCGGTCTACGCAGTACTGAATTAGGTAATCGATTAAGTCGTTTGAGAAATGAAGGCAATCAGAAAAATATAAAATAGACTTCATATCAGAAGGACTTAAGGTTTTACCTAAATAAGATTCGGCAATAAAAAAGAGCTCTGTTGTACTTTCACGATTTTTAAATTCCTTTAACTGGTCGAGGGAGTAGGAAGGCTTGGCATAAGCATCCTCCTCTGACTCTTCATTAGAAGAAGCAGGGGCCTCGATGGAAGGTGAAGTTAAAAGAGGTTGCTTGCTTACAATAGAAACAACTGGTGCAGCTGTGATTGTGGCTTTATCCTGTTCCCCTTCTCTTGAGGAGAGTTCTAGAAGATGAATCCCAATCAAAGTCTTACTATCATCAAAATCGAGTGATAATAGCTTGTTCTTTTCCCAATATTTAAGCGCACGCAAAACATCCTTTTCAGTATGATTAAAGGTATCGGCAATTTCGGATACACTAGTAGATAAGTTAGCACTCGTCATACGAATAAGATATAAATATATTTTTAATTGTGCATCATTGGCATCCTTCATATATTCATCAATAAAGCGATTGGACACAACGATAGAATCTACATAGTTGTCCTTGTAAATTGTAAACCGACCCATATATATTCACCCATTTTCAAGTAATTTTAAGCAAGACAAAGTATAACATACAAAAATGAAAAAAGAAATAGCCAATTTCTCTGCAAAGCCTTGAAAACACTGGGTTTGAAGCTGTTGTGGATATTGTGGAAAGTGTGGAATAAAGTATAAAAGAAGGGGAGATTTCAAGCCCAAATCAAGTGAAAACGAGAGTTTTGACAAAACCCAAAAAACAAAAGTTATCCACTATGAAAGTAAAAAATATCCACAATTCAAAGTCGTAAAAAGGTGCCTTTGAGTTGTGGACATTGTGGATAATTAATTTCCTAATAGATTTTCACCGATTTTTAGCACATCTCCGGCTCCCATAGTTATCAACAAGTCACCGTTGATACAATTTTCTAATAAAAAATTTTCAATTTCATCAAAACTTGGAAAATAGAAGCATTCGCCTCCCAGCTTTTCGATTTCATTTTGTAAATCCTTGGAGCTTATTCCTAAAGTATTGGTTTCTCTTGCAGCATAGATATCTGCTAAAACGACTTTATCGGCAAGGCAAAGTGATTCGGCAAATTCTTTTAAAAAGTTCTTTGTTCTAGTATATGTGTGTGGCTGGAAAACACACCAAACCCTTTCGTGAGGGTAATTTTTGGCGGCTTGCAAGGTTGCAGTAATTTCTGTTGGGTGGTGGGCATAGTCATCATAAACGT
>JAVBUZ010000035.1:0-23596 GCA_031554725.1 Lachnospiraceae bacterium
CCTGTTACAATAAGCTGCCCTAGCATCTTTTGCCATGGCAAAAGTCCCATAGAGCGCTTTAATACTACCTTAATATAATCATCTAAAAAACCTATTAAGCCAAACCCCAAGGTCAGGAATAATACGGGAATAATATTAGGGTACTCTTTTACATAAATTAGGGATGTCACTACAACTGCAAGCAGTATAATGATACCTCCCATGGTCGGTGTTCCCGATTTTTTCAGGTGTGTTTGTGGTCCATCATCTCTGACGTTTTGCCCAACTTTCATTTTCCTTAAAAAAGGAATGATTACCGGTCCTAATAAGGTACATATGACAAAGGAAATCACAACCGGCATGAGCGTGTTTAACAAACTCTCCATGAAACGCTCCCCTTCTATTTCTCTTTATGTACTTTCGCACATACTTTACATATTATAATCGATTATTCCTAAATAAGGAAGAATATTTTCAAAAAGCTGTCGCACAATCGGCGCTGCAATCTGTCCACCATAATATTGACCCTGTGGATTCGTAATAATGGCAAGTGCAATAATCTCTGGATCATCCGCTGGTGCAAATCCTACAAAGGAGGCAATATAACGCCCCGTTCCTCTAGGAAGTGTTTGGCTGGTTGCCGTCTTTCCACCAATTCGTACGCCTTCAATATATGCATTTTTTCCACCACCTTCTGCAACTACCTCTTCTAGTATTTCACGCATAGTGGCTGATGTCTCCTCCGATAACACCCCTTGGGTTATAGGATATTCCAATTTCTCAACTATATTTCCTTCCTTATCTGAAATGCTTACTCCAAAGTGAGGTGTTACCCGTGTTCCTCCATTTATGATAGAAGAGGCTGTAGTTAATAGTTGAATGGGCGATATCTGAAAGGATTGGCCAAATGAAATGGTCGCTAGCTCCACTGCTCCTACATTTTCCTTTTTATGCATAATCGTGCCAGCTTCTCCTGGCAAGTCAACTCCAGTCTTTTTAAGTAGACCGAATTGATTAAAATATTCATAGAACTTATCAACACCGATACGAAGGCCTACTGTAACAAACACTGGATTACAGGAATTCATGGTTGCTAAAACAAAATCCTCTGCACCATGGCCGCCTACCTTGTGGCACCTAATCTTTCTATCCTCAACGATAACATAGCCTGGACAGCTAAACGTACTTGAGGGGGTTACTACCCCAGCTTCTAAACCAGCCGCGGCAGTTATTATCTTAAAAGTAGAGCCCGGCTCATAGGTATCATTTATACAACCATTTCTCCATATACCATTTAATATATTTTGTTTTTCTTCTTGAGTGATATCCTCTGCGGTTCCCTCTGGTAAATCATAGGTACTATTTAGATTAAATTACGGTGCATTGACCATTGCTAGAATCTCTCCTGTTTTCGGATTCATCACAAGAATCGATACACTTTCTGCTTCTTTTGTTTCTAATGCCTGATTGGCTAACTGGGTAGCATAGGTTTGGATGTTCATATCCAAACTAACATTTAAATCATTGCCATTTAGCGGTTCAATCCTGCTTTCGCCTGCTGCATCTACCTCAATTCCCCTAGCGTCCGTAACGGTTAAAATAGTTCCTGCTTTTCCCTCTAAGTATTCATCATAGACTACTTCAAGTCCAATAATTCCCTGATTGTCACCGCCGGTAAAGCCTAGCACCTTGGAAGCAATACTGTCATAGGGGTAATAGCGTTTGTAGTCCTCATCTACCTTTACCCCTGCCAAATCATACTCCCTAATTTTATCACCAGTTTCCTTATCTACATTGCTCTTTATTCTCTCGATAGAGGAATATTTATCCACTCGTTTTTGCACATATTCTGTAGATAGACCTAGCTCCTGGCTAAGTATTTGCACTACCCTTTCAGAATCCTCGATTTGATTATGGATAACCGAAACCGTACATACCGTTTTATTATCAGCAATTACATTTCCGTTAGCATCAAGGATACGTCCTCTGGCTGCTTTTATACTTCTTTCTCGCTCGTGTAGCTCCTTTGCTAGCTCAGAATAATGGTCTGCCTGCCAAACCATTAAATAAACAAGTCTGCCAAAGAGTCCAATTAACACCAAAGAGCAAATTGCAAAAACTACTACTATCTTCTTTCGAATATAAGTCCGATTATTTTCTACAAGCACAAAACCTCCATATTTCAAGGTCTTTAAAGGTTATTACTATACTTTATTCCCTTTGAAAGAAGGTTATGTATTTTATTCAAAATCAATTACAACGTTGTTTGCCTTAATCGAATCACCTGTTTGTGGGTCTAATAGGTCTCCCGTGTTTGGATCAACATAATAGCCATCTTGGTTCTTTTCAAAGGTTTTCCATACTGGTGTCTGCTCCCCACCGTCTAAGCCTTCATCTACATTTTCACCGGTATCATTTTCCTTATTTGGATCATCTTCTGACACTACTGGTGCATACATAGCGGCAATGTCAATTTGTCTTTGTTCTAATTCTTTTCTTTCCGTTTCACTTAATTCCTCGGTCATATAAATATTTAAGTATGGAAGCACTTCGGTCAAGATATTTCGAACAATTACCGTTGCATATTTGGCATCATCCTGTTTTATCGCATTTACCCTATCTACTACCACATATATAGCAATTTGGGGATCATTTGCTGGAGCATAGCCCATAAAAGAAACTACGTATTCGCCATTTCCTCTAGGTAAGGTCTGGGCTGTACCAGTCTTTCCACCGATGGCATAGCCTGCTGGACGCGCTGTCCGTCCTGTGTTTCCCGTATATGTTGGTTCACACACTGCATTGCAATACTCAATAATTAAGTCTGATGTTGATTGAGAAACGGTTTGTTTTAATACTCTTGGTTCAATATTTTGCACAATGGAACCATTGTTTGTTTCAATTCTACTAACAACATGTGGCTCATAATAGTAGCCACCATTAACTAAGGAACAATATGCGGCAATCATCTGTATCATGGTACAGTTAAAGTTTTGTCCAAAGGAGTTGGTTGCAAGATCGGCTGCCCCCATATTTTCATCATAAAGCAAGCCCACAGTTCTTGCTTCACCGGATAAATCTACGTTTGTTTTCAATCCAAAATTGAAAACGTTTTGTCCTTGAGTAAAATAATCTGGTCCAATGGCTGCCGCCATTTTCATAAGTGCCACGTTGCAAGATGTGGCAATAGCCTGTTTTAAGCTTACTATTCCATCTCCATATTTATTATGGCATTTAATATCATGCCCACCTACTGTTAGTACACCATTGCACTGAAAAGTATCGGTGCTTTTTAATATACCATCCTCTAATCCCATAGCCACCGTAAATGGCTTAAAGGTAGAGCCTGGTTCATAGGTATCTGAAATACAAAAGTTTCTCCATATTCCATTTAAGGTATCATAAAAAGTATCATTTTCTTTAAGCGCACTTACTTCTTCCTCTGTATAATATGCAGACAAGTCATAAGGCGTATTTAGGTCAAAGGTAGGATAGCTAGCCATAGCTAGAACATTTCCTGTATCTACATCCATAATAATGCAGCCTACATTATTTGCTCCATTTCCTTCTCTTGCCACGTTCTTTTGCTGTTCATTAAATTCATATAAATATTTTTCTACAATGTTTTGTATATTTAAATCAATGGTGCTTACTAAAGTATAACCATCTACTGCTGGCTTTGTGGTTCTTTCAAGATTTGAATCATTGTTTAAATATCCAAACTCTCTTCCTGTGGTCCCGCTTAAAATATCATTATAGTATTCTTCAAGACCAAACTGTCCCTTACCATCTGTGGTCGTAAAACCAATAACATCACAGGCTACACTTCCATTGGGATAGGAACGCTTATATTCTTCTTCAAACCAAACACCAACGATATTCTTTCTATTTTCATTTTCCTTATCTACTTCTAATTTATTAAAGTCAGCCTTTCTATCATAGGTAAGCTGCTTTAACGGAACATAATAAGATGAGGTTGGATGCTCCTGTATGTATTTTCTAATCACTGTCATATCAAGCTCTGGAAAAGCTGTTTTTATAGCTGTAAGCGTAGGCTCCAAATAAGCCTCCTTGCCCATAATAATTTTACAATCAATGACCAAATTATATACTTTTTCACTTACCGCCAAAATACTGCCATTGCTATCTACAATGCTACCTCTTCTGTATGGCAAGGTTATGCTTTTATACTCTAGCTGAGAAAGCACCTGCTTTTTATACCGTTCTCCATCTGCCTTACTTATAAGCATAACACGGGCACTTAATCCCACAAAAGCCAATAGCACAAATATAAATAGCACTATCAGCTTCTTTTGCATTTTAATTGTAAACTTGGGTCTCTTTTCGTTTCTCACTAATACACCTGCTTTACTGTGGAATATCTGCGTATTGTGTTACATAATCGCTACCATTATTGGTAAACATAATTATCTGTCCCTGGGCCGCATATGTCATTCCTAATTCGCCAATTGCAATTCTTTTAATCTCTTCTAAATCTACTGAGCTGGTAATTTTTGTATAGGTCTCATCATTATCCTGTTTTAGATTATTTAACTGGCTTTCCAAAGATGCAATATACTCTATATTGTTGGTAATGTCAAACTGCAATTGAATATAATTAATCAAAACAAAGCCTGAAATAAGCATTGCTACTGCTAAAAAGGCAACATAACCTAAGCTCATGTTATTTGCTTTTTCTCTATTTTTTCTAGCACTGTGACTTAATTCTCTTCTAGGCTCTTCTATCGCTGTTTTTACGTCTAACTGTCTCGCTGCGCTGCCCTGTATATATGTTAATTGTCTTTGGTCTATATTTTTTCTGGACACATTTTGTCTTCCCTGACTTCTCGCCATGACCGATACCTCTTTCTTAATTACTTGTGCTTGTCCTTTCAAAAACTCTAAGCTTCGCACTTTTTGATCTACTGTTTACTTCCAACTCTTCTGCAGAAGGTAAAATAGGCTTTTTACTAATTACTTTTCCAAGGGGCTGCTTTCCACACACGCATACTGGAAATTCCGATGGGCAAGTACAAGGATTTTCTTGTTTCTTAAAAGCTGATTTTACAATTCTATCTTCTAAAGAATGGAAAGTAATAATGCAAAGACGTCCTCCTGGATTTAACATGTTTATCATGTCATCTAAGGAGTCTCTTAGCACGTCTAACTCTCTGTTACACTCAATTCGTATTGCTTGAAATGTCTTTTTCGAAGGATGTCCATTCTGTCTCATTTTTGCTGGAATGGCCGCTTTAATAATTTCGTTAAGCTCTCCCGTTGTTTCTATAGGTTTTATTTTTCTAGCTGCTGCAATATGCTTCGCTATGTTCTTTGCAAATTGATCTTCTCCGTAGTCCCTAATGATACGAAACAGTTCCATTTCTGCATAACCATTAATAATGTCTCTTGCTGAAAACTGTTGTCTAGTATCCATTCTCATATCTAGGGCTGTATCGTATTTATAAGAAAAGCCTCTATCTAAGGTGTCCAACTGATAAGAAGAAACACCTAAATCAAGTACAATTCCATCTACCTTTTCCACACCTTTTTCTAACAGTGCCGCCTTCGCATTACAATAGTTACTCCTTATAATGGTAACCTTGTCTCCGAATTCAGCCAGTCTCTCTCCTGCCGCCTTAATTGCTGCTTCATCCTGATCAATACCAAAAAATCTACCCTTGTCAGATAATTTTTTAACTACCTCATAGGCATGTCCACCGCCCCCTAGCGTGCCATCCATATAAGTGCCTTCTGGCTTAATATTCAGATTTTCAATTGTTTCTTCCAGTAATACTGAATAATGATTAAATGCCATAGCCACCTCTTATCCTTATATCGCTTATATAATCAGACCCATTTCGTTCATATGATTGGTAACTTCATCCATATCCTCATATGAAACAGTTCCTTCGTATCTTTCTTTGCTCCAAATTTCTACTCTTCCGCCTACCCCAATTAAGGTGACGTCTTTTTCTAATGCTGCAAAATCTCTAAGTACACTAGGTATCAATATTCGTCCTTGCTTGTCCACTTCTGCGGTTGTTGCTCCTGCCAAGAAAAAACGAGTAAACTTACGAGCATCTGCATTATTTAGCGGTAATGATTTCAATTTTTCTTCAAAGGCGTGCCATTCTTTATTGTCGTACACAAACAAGCAGCCATCCAGCCCCTTTGTCACCACGAATTCATCTCCTAGAACATCGCGATACTTTGAAGGAACAATTAACCTGCCTTTTGCATCTATCGTATGATTGTATTCGCCCATAAACATCGCAATCACCCGCTTTCGAAAGTAGTCTGCCACGGAAAGCTTTGGTTTTTCATAAAATCTACCACTTTGTACCACTCGGCACCACTTTCCACCACTTTTGATATCATTTTATACTAAAGTATCTTATATAGCAAGCAAAATCAAGTGAAAAGGGGTAAAAAAAATGCGTTTTGCAATAATTTGCAAAACGCATTTTAAACTCTCCACAACATCTTGTGGTTCTATTTTTTATAGTACCTTATATGGTTTTCTCTTTTTTACTATTTATAACACGAATTATCACATCCACTACTATCGCACAGAAAAAGCATACCAGACCAACCACTTGAGAAACGGCTATCTGTGTTCCATGAATCCAAAGCTGATCTGTTCGCAGGCCTTCAATAAAGAAACGTCCTAAGCCATAGCCACCTAGATACAACAAGCAAATTTCACCCTGAAACTTTTTATGCTTTCCATAAACTAGCATTAAAATCAAAATGAATACATTCCACACGCTTTCATATAAAAAGGTTGGATGTACTTGCACATAATTGATTCCCTCCGTGATATGTGCTCTCATGGTTTCTGAAATATCCCCACTTCGTACCATTTCTATTGGTAGCCTCATGGCAAATAAATTCTCTGTATATTCTCCAAAGGCCTCTCTATTGGTAAAATTACCCCAACGGCCAATGATCTGTCCTAAGATTAGTCCGTAAACACCAGTATCACCAAGCTGATATGGATTTAGTTTTTTTATCTTGCAATAAATAAACAAGGTTAGAAAAGCTCCAATTACAGCACCATAAATAGCCATACCGCCATTTCTCGTATTAAAAATGCTAAGCAGGTCATCCTTATAGGAATCCCATTCAAAAAATACATAATAAAGTCTTGCACCAATTACAGAAAAAATAACTGCATATAATGCAAAATCCCAATATATTTCTGGGTCTTGCTTTGTAACCTTCGCCATATGCACTGCCATAAGTATTCCCGCTAAAACACCAAGACCTATTATTACACCATAAAGAGCTATCGTAAATCCAAATACGGTAAAATTCTTTGGTACATTTCCTAGTGTTATTCCCAAATTAGGGAAAGCAATATCCATTTTGTTCATTGCGCCTTCTATCATAACCTAAGTCAGCTCCCTTCAAGCCTTGATTTTTTATACGTTGAATCTAAAGAGAATAACATCCCCATCTTGAACTACGTATTCTTTACCCTCAATTCTTACAAGTCCTTTTTCCTTTGCTGCCGCTGTTGAACCAAGCTCTAATAAGTCCTTGTAGTTCACAACCTCTGCTTTGATAAAGCCTCTTTCGAAGTCAGTATGTATTTTCCCAGCTGCTCCTGGAGCCTTAGTTCCTACCGTAATGGTCCATGCTCTAGTTTCATCCTCTCCAGATGTTAGGTAACTGATTAATCCAAGAAGCTTATAACTAGCCCTAATTAATTTTTCAAGGCCTGATTCAGAAAGACCTAGGTCTTCTAAGAACATGGCTTTTTCTTCATCGTCTAGCTCTGCAATTTCCTGTTCTATCTGTGCACAGATAACAAACACTTCACTTCCCTGCTCTGCTGCAAACTTTCTTACTGTCTGAACATACGCATTGTTTTCCCCATCATTTGCCAAATCATCTTCTTTTACATTCGCTGCAAAAATAACTGGCTTGTATGTAAGTAGGTTAAAGGAACGAAGCAATGCAATTTCTTCTTCATCATCTATCTCAAGACTCTTTGCCATATTGCCAGCTTCCAAATGCTCTTTCAAACTTTCAAGTAAGGAAAGCTCCTTTGCTAAGGTCTTGTCCATCTTGGCAGCCTTACTTGTCTTAGCAAGTCTTCTTTCTAGTATTTCCAAATCCGAGAAAATAAGTTCAAAATTTATTGTTTCAATGTCACGTAATGGATTAACACTGCCATCCACGTGGATTACATTTGTGTCCTCAAAGCATCTTACTACATGAACAATCGCATCTACTTCTCTAATATTACTTAAGAACTGATTTCCAAGTCCTTCACCCTTTGAAGCACCCTTTACAAGTCCAGCAATATCAACAAATTCAATAACCGCTGGGGTTACTTTTTTGGAGTGATATAAATCGCCTAATTTCTTTAATCTTTCATCTGGTACAGGAACAATACCTATATTAGGGTCGATGGTACAGAATGGATAGTTTGCTGACTCTGCTCCTGCCTTTGTTAATGAATTAAATAATGTACTTTTTCCTACATTAGGAAGTCCTACGATTCCTAGTTTCATATTTATATTTCTCCTTAATATTTTTTCTTATTCTTTAATTCTTCATATAATTGTACATAATTATCATATCGTATTTTGCTAATTTGCCCTGCTTCTACTGCCTCTTTTATACCACATATTGGTTCGTTTATGTGTGCACAGCCACCAAACTTACACTTTGTCTCATATAGGGCAAATTCTTGGTAATAGCTCTGTAAGTCTTCTTTTTCTATATTCGTTAGGCTAAGCGAGCTAAATCCTGGGGTGTCCATGATGTATGTCTTATCTCCAAGGGCTATTAGCTGCGAATGTCTGGTGGTATGCTTACCACGCTCAATCTTCTGACTAATCTCACCTGTTTCCATGCATATGTCCCCTTGGAGCCGATTAATGATAGAGGACTTCCCAACCCCACTTGGGCCTGCAACTGTAGTTGTTTTACCGCAAAGTAGCTCCTCTAATTTTTCTAAACCCTCTTCTAGCTTGGCACTCACAAAAACAACCTTATAGCCACACCCCTCATATATCTTTTTAAGCTTGTCTCTTTCTTCTTCAGTTGAGATATCTTGCTTGTTAAAACAAATAATACAGGGCAAGCTTTGCTGCTCCATCATAATAAGGAACCTATCCAGAAGATTGAAATTCGGAACAGGTTTGACAATAGAAAAGATAACTAGTGCCTGATCTACGTTGGCAACAGCGGGCCTAATCAGAGCATTCTTTCTAGGAAGAATTGCTGAGATATTCCCCAGCTTGTTCTCCTCATCTAGCACCTCAATCGTTACATCATCTCCGACAAGGGGCTTTTCATTATCTTTTCTAAAAATACCTTTCGCTTTGCATTCAAAGATAGTATCCCCATCTACGTGCACGTAATAAAAACCAGCTATTCCTTTTACAATTTTTCCCTGCATAGATTCCTTCTCATTGTTACTCTTTTACAAATTCAATGACTCTTGTAAATGATTTTTCTTCTGTTGTACCAGGTGTCGTTATTACTTCACCAGTGTCTGGGTTGGTTACAGTTGTTGCCTGAGTCGTTACATTATAGGTAAAGGTAATCTTTCCACTACTTGATGGTATGCCACTTGCATTCGCCGATAAGGGGAACATACTTGTCGTTTGATCTAAAACTTGTTTTCCGCCATCTTCTTGAATGGTAACTCTCACACTTGTTCCTGCAACATAGTCTGGTGCCTCTGATACGGTTGGTGCTGCAATGCTTGCATTTAATTTATAGGTCACCTTAGTCGCTCCCATGCTAAGCTTAATATCTACAGAAGTTCCCTTTTCTACATAAGAACCATCTGAATAGCTTTGATAGCAAACTAAATCTGCAGCAATTGTTTCGTGATTAATCATTCCCACGCTTCCAATCTTTAGCCCTGCTTCAATCAGTTTTGCAAGTGCTTCATCTTCTGATACATTCAAAAGATTGGGTACACGAACCTTGGTATCTTCCTGTCCAAGACTTACTGTAATTGTAACCGCTGAGCCTTTTGGTGCCTTTTCTCCCGCTACTGGATTTTGAGAAATAACATTTCCTTTTTCCACTGTTGAAGAATAGCTTTCTGCCTTATTTACCACAAAACCATCACTTGTCAAAACATTCAGTGCGTCTTCATAGGAACGGCCAGTTACAGATGGCATTTCGATTCCTTCTGTTCCAGAGCTAACGGTCAGTGTAACGGTTGTACCCTTATCGATTTTGGTACCTACTGTTACATCTGCACTTATCACAATATCCTCTGCATAAGCATCAGATTCTACATAGCTAATATTAATATCAATACCAATTTTTTTAAGTGCTTCTCTCGCTTCCCTTGTAGTCATTCCTGCCACTGCAATCATTTCTACTTGTTCTACCTTTGATTCTATCATGGTAGATGACTGTGTCTGGGTTTCACTTCCATCCTTTACCTTGGACTCTTCGCCACTGAAATTAAAGATACCAGTAATTTTTCCTACTAAGAAAATAATTACACAGCAAATAATAATACCAGCAACTACTGCCAAAACAGTGGTAACCTTTTCCATCTTAGGGTCATAATCATCCTCGTACTCTTCCTCTTCTAGGTCAAGGTTATTCATCGAGCCTGTATCTGTACGAAGCCTAAGAGCCTCATCATAAGAATCTCTTTTATCGGTTTGACGCCTAATTTGATCAAATTCTTTTTCGGAAATAAATTTGGTGTTTCCTTCCGTCTGTTCATCTGCAAATACTACAAAATCTTCATCCGGATTTAGAAGTGACTGTTTTAAATCCTGAACCAATTCTTGGGTAGACTGGTAACGTCTATCAGGACTCTTTTGGCAGCACTTCATTACAATGTTTTCTACACTAAAAGGAATTTCTGCTACAAACTCTCTTGTCGAAGGTAGCTCCTCCTGAATATGCTTAATCGCAATCGCAACCGTTGTTTCCCCATTAAATGGAACCCTACCTGTTAGCATTTCAAACATGGTAATACCAAGTGAATAAATATCACTTTTTTCATCACTATATCCACCTCTTGCCTGCTCTGGTGAAGTATAATGCACAGAACCCATTACATTAGAGGTTATGGTATTACTGGTTGCTGCCTTGGCTATACCAAAGTCTGTAACCTTAACCTTTCCCTCTTTCGAAATAATGATATTCTGAGGTTTAATATCTCTATGAATGATATGATTGTTATGTGCCGCTTCAATACCCATAGCCACCTGAATAGCAATGCTTACAGCTTCCTTATAGGAAAGCCTTGCCTTCTTTTCAATGTACTTTTTAAGGGTAATTCCTTCTACTAGCTCCATAACAATATAGTAAATTCCGTTTTCTTCTCCAACATCATATACATTTACAATGTTTGGATGCATCAGACCTGCTGCCGCTTGTGCTTCAATTCTAAACTTTGAAACAAAATTCGCATTTTCTGAGAATTCCTGCTTTAATACCTTTATAGCCACAAATCGATTTAGCTTGTGACATTTTGCTTTATAAACATCAGACATTCCGCCAGTACCAATTTTTTCAAATATTTCATAGCGTTCGCCAATTATCATTCCTATCTTAATCATGTTCTGCTCCTTAACTCCTTACGCAAATGGTTCTATCAGCACTACTGCGATATTATCTTTACCACCATTGTTATTGGCGGCTTTAACCAATTCCTCTGCCTTTTCAACGATATCTCTTTGCCCACTTAATATCATACGTATTTCTTCGTCTTCCAGCATGTTGGTCAAACCGTCCGAGCACATTAATACAATATCTCCTGCATTTAGCTCTACACTGAAAAAATCAACATCAACCGATTCACTAGCGCCTATGGCTCTAGTGATAATATTTTTATCCGGATGATTTCTCGCAGATTCTCTGTCGATACCACCCATTCGCACCATTTCTTCTACTAAGGAGTGATCCCTGGTAATTTGTCTAATTTCATTATTAACAATATAAAGCCTACTATCACCTACATTAGCCACTTGCAAATACTTTCCAATTACAGTCGCTACCACTACAGTCGTACCCATTCCTTCTAGGTCTGGACTTTCTTCTGAGCGCTTTCTTATATGTTCATTAGCTACTTCTATTGCTTTTCCAAGAATTTTTACAGGATTTTTTTCAAAAGACTTTTCAATCTCACTAACAATGGTTTCCACTGTATACTTTGATGCATAGTCACCTGCATTATGTCCGCCCATTCCATCTGCCACTAAAAATACATTGGACAGATTTCCAATTGGCTGTTCAGAGGTATAAACATAATCTTGATTCAGTTTTCTCTTTTTTCCGATATCGGTTATCGAAAACGTCTTTAACACTGTGTTTCCTCCTCTACTTTTTTATATACCTTCGTCTTAGTTGTCCACAGGCACCGTCAATATCCCGTCCCATTTCCCTTCTTATAGTAACATTTATTTTGTTTTTTTCAAGATTATTTTTGAAAGCCACAATTCTACGTTCTTCTGATTGAATAAAATCTCTTTCCTTTATAGGATTAACAGGAATCAAATTAATATGACAATTTAAATGCCTTACTAAATTTATTAGCTCTCGGGCATCCTCGTCTGTATCATTGACACCACCAACTAAGCTGTATTCAAAGGTCAATCTTCTACCAGTGATCTCAAAATAATACTCACATGCCTTTATAAGCTCCGCAATGGAATACTTATTGGCAATCGGCATAAGATTTCTTCTTTTTTCGTCGGTCGTAGCATGTAAGGATAAAGCCAAAGTTATCTGTAACTTTTCTTCTGCAAGCTGACGCATCTTAGGTACCAGCCCGCAGGTGGATACCGTAATATTTCTTTGGCTTATGTTTAAGCCCTTTTCGTCAGAAAGCATTCTGATAAAAGTAAGTAAATTGTCATAGTTATCTAGTGGCTCCCCTGTTCCCATAACTACCACATTGGAAACTCGCTCTCCTGTTAACCTACTTATTGCATAAATTTGATCTAACATTTCTGAAGGTAATAGGTTTCTAACTAATCCATCTAACGTGGAGGCACAAAACTTACAGCCCATACGACAGCCGACCTGAGAAGAAATACACACGGAATTACCATGCTTATATTTCATCCAAACGCTTTCTACCACATTGCCGTCAGCAAGTTCAAAAAGGAATTTCTTTGTTCCATCTAGCTTAGACTCTTGTACCTCTATGGCTTCAAGACTTGTGTACACAAAGTTATCTGTAAGCTTTTGTTTTAAATCCTTTGATAGGTTGGTCATTTCCTCAAAGCTTCTTGCCAGCTTTACGTGCATCCACTCAAAGCACTGCTTAGCCCGAAAGGACTTTTCCCCTAACTGCTGTAGCCTATCGGTTAGTTCCTCTAACGTAAATGATTTTATATCTTCCTTCTTATCCTGCATATTAGTCCTTTGTCTTCCTTAGTCTGGCAAAAAAGAAACCATCACTATCATGTCTCCCTGGAAGTAGCTGTAAATATCCTTCCCCTGTGGTTTCACCTAAAAGCTCCTTGGGAAGATAAGAATCTATCCCCTCTAGCTTAAATGAATAGTTTTGGCACAGCCATTTTACAATCTCTTGGTTTTCCTTTTTATGTATAGTACAGGTACTATACAGTAATATACCGTCTTCTTTTACATATTGTACCACAGTGCTAAGAATTTCCTTTTGTAAAGCCACAATGCTTTTCAGTGATTCTTCTGACACATTATACTTAATGTCTTGTTTCTTTCCAATAACTCCTAGCCCTGAGCAAGGTACATCTGCTAATACTATTTCTGCTTTCCCAATCATTTCGGTATCAAGCTCTCTAGCATCCCATACCTTGACCCTTACATTGCCAAGCTTCATTCTCTGTATATTTTCCTCAATAAACCCAGTTTTATATTCGGATACGTCTCTTGCATCCACCTTACCACTTTCAGTTGCAAGTTCCGCCGCCAGCATGGTTTTTCCGCCAGGTGCTGCACATACGTCTAAAACAAAATCTCCTGCCTTAATACCTGCTGCCGTAGTCGAAAGCATCGAGCTTATATCTTGTACTGTAAACGCTCCCTCATCATAGCCTGGAAGCTCTGCAACTCCTTCTACTCCCTCTAAATAGTAAGCATAGGATAAGTAAGGGTGCTGAGAAACCTTAACTCCCTGAGATTTTATATTCTCTAGTAACGTTTCTTTTTGATTCTCGGTAAGCTTCGTGGATACACGAATGGTTAATGGACGAATTTGTAGTAAGCCTTCTAACAGCTCCTTGGTAGTCTCCATACCATATTCCTCTACCCATAGCTTAACAAGCCACTCGGGCATGGAATATTTAATCGATAAATAGGCAAGAGGCGCTTTCTTCTCATCTGGATAAGGAATGTTTTCCTTACTGCTTGCCACCTTTCGTAGCACGCCATTTACAAAGCCCTTTAAATTATGAAACTTTCTTTTGGTTGCCAGCTTTACTGCCTCATTACAGGCTGCCGAATCTGGTACTGTATCCATATATAATATTTGATATGTTCCCATGCGAAGAAGGGACCGAATAAGAGGCTTCATCTTAGAAACAGGGACACTAGAAAACTGATTTAATACATAGTCTAGTTCTATCCTTCTTTCTAGTGTACCCTCTACTAGACGTTTCATAAACGCCTTTTCTTGTCCCTCTAGATAATTATATTTTGTTAATACCTGATAGATAACCTTATGGGAAAATTCACTCTTACTTTCCATCTCCATCAGCGTATCTAGTGCAATTTCTCTTGTATTTACTTTTGATGCACTAGTCATCTCTACGTCTTCCTCCAAACAATAGCACAAGTCTAAGTAGCTGTAAGATAGAAGAAGCTGCCGCCGCTACATAAGTAAACGCTGCTGCGCTTAGCACCTTACGTCCTCCTACTGTTTCTGCCTCTGTTAAAATACCATATTGCTGCACTGCTTGCAAGGCACGTTTTGAAGCATTAAATTCCACTGGTAATGTAACCAGCTGAAATAGCACTCCTATGGCAAATGCCCAAATACCTATTTCTATAAAGGTTTGGCTAAGCCCCAAAACAAGACTAATTAAAATAATTGGAAATCCAAGGTTTGTTCCGATGTTGGCAATCGGTGCCAAAAAGGAACGGAATTTTAATAACTCATATCCCTCTTGATGTTGCTTTGCATGTCCGCATTCATGAGCCGCGACCGCAACTGCTGTAATACTTGGATAATTAAAATTGTCATAAGAAAGGCGTAGCGTTTTGCTTCTTGGATCATAATGATCCCCTTGCCCTCTATTTAGGCACTCTATTCTTACATCATGAATTCCTTCATAACGTAAAATCATATCTGCTGCCTGAGCACCAGTAATTCCTTTGGCATTAGCAACCTTTTCGTACTTTCTCATGGCACTATTTACCTTAGCACTTGCTAACATACATAAAACAAAACCAATTAATACTAAAATATAAGTTGGATCATAGTAGTATCCATAATAACCGTAGGGCATATCTCTTACCTCCGTCTGTCGTCTCTACTGTCCTAACACATCTCCTACCTTTATCGTTGCACCTAAGAGAAAGTCATGAGTACTCATTCTCTTTTTGCCTTCTAGCTGAAGCTGTGTTATTTGTAGGCCACCATTACCTGTTTGCACCGATATAAAATCCTTACCCACCTCATAAATACTTCCTAGAACGCTACTGCCTTTTTGCTGTGGCAAAACCTCTGCGTCCCATATCTTAACTTGCTTACCATTTAAATAAGAATAAGCACTTGGCCAAGAATTTAGTCCTCTAACCAATCTTTCGATGGTTACTGCATCCTGCGACCAATCAATTAAGCCCTGTGATTTGCTAATCATTTTTACATGTGTAGCCTTATCTTCCTCTTGCATTCTTGGTTCTATCTTACCTTGAACCAAAAGATCTAGTGCCTCTACAATTGCCTCGGCTCCAAGCTTTGCAAGCTTATCAAATAGGGATTCACCGGTTTCTTTGGGTGCTAAAGGTATTTCCTTTTGATACAAAATTGCACCGGTATCAATTCCC
Organism: Lachnospiraceae bacterium; assembly: GCA_031554725.1. Taxonomy (GTDB): domain Bacteria; phylum Bacillota; class Clostridia; order Lachnospirales; family Lachnospiraceae; genus JAVBUZ01. Next base: position 15,955 of record JAVBUZ010000035.1, read on the forward strand.
ACATCCATCTGCTGAATCGTAATTCCCGTTATTTCTTCGCCATCAATCACTGCTTGCTGTATAGGGCTTGCCCCTCTATACTTTGGTAATAGTGAAGCATGAATATTTAAACAACCATAGGCTGGAAGCTCTAAAATCTCTTTGGATACAATCTGTCCAAAGGCTGCCACTACATAAACATCGGCTTCATACTGCTTTAGCTTTTCTACTTCCTCTGGTCTTTTAATCCTTTCCGGCTGTAACACTGGAATATTATGTTTTAGTGCACATTCCTTTACGGGAGTAAACTGCACTTCTTTTCCCCGCCCTTTGGGTTTATCCTGCTGGGTAACAACTGCTGTAATTTCATGCCCAGCGGCTATCAGCGCCTCTAATGCACCCACAGCAAAATCGGGGGTTCCCATATATACAATTTTCATCCGTATCCTCCTGCTTTTTACGCTTCTATTTCTTCATCCTCATCATAGGACACATCCATTAGCTCACCTTCTACCTTACTTACATATAAATTTCCATCTAGGTGATCTACTTCGTGGCAAATTGCTCTAGCTAGAAGCTCTTCTCCTTCTAATTCAAAAGGCTTCATATTCATATCAAGTGCTTTTACCTTGGCATAATTGGGTCTTGTCACAACCCCTGTTTTTCCTGGGAGACTTAGACAGCCTTCGTATCCTGTCTGCTCACCACTTGTTTCCACAATCGTAGGATTAATTAATACGTAAGGGTTTTCACCAGTTACATCTATTACTACGATTCTTTTTAAAACACCCACCTGAGGAGCTGCAAGTCCAACACCATTGGCTTCATACATCGTATCTAACATATCCTCAACTAGTTCCTTTATTCTAGGAGTCATCTCCGTAACTTCTTTACATTTCTTCGTAAGTACCTCTTCGCCCATTTCGCGAATATTTCTTATAGCCATTTTACTATTTCCTACCTTTCTTTATATACACTTAAAAAGCGTTCATTGGCTCAAAGTCAAATTGTACCATTTCCTGTTTTAATTGCAAACCTTGAATTTCTACTTCTAGTACATCTTTTACTTCAATTAGTTTATCATAATTTTCATGTTTTAAATAGAAAACGTATCTAAAAATATCATTAATTTTTCCTATAGTAGCTGGTGCTGGTCCGATAACTAGCAGTTTGTTCTCTTCACCGGACATGCTTTTTGCTATTTCAGAAAGCCTCTTTGCCAAACTTTCACCACCATTTTCTGTTTTTGCCATAATCTGCACTGCTAACAAATGCGCCGCTGGCGGATAAGAAAGTAATTCTCTATATAATATTTCTTCTTCATAAAAAGCGCCATAGTCCTGATTGGCGGCATGAACCACACTATAATGCTCCGGTTGATAGGTTTGAATTACCACTTCACCTGGATTATCCCCTCTTCCTGCTCTTCCTGCCGCTTGGGTAAGTAATTGAAAGGTTCTCTCTCCTGCTCGATAATCGTTTACCGACAAGGATAAATCCGCTGCCAAAATACCCACTAGGGTTACATTGGGAAAATCATGACCTTTTACTATCATCTGGGTACCAATTAGCACATCTGCCTCTCCATTAGAAAAAGCTGACAAGATTTCTTCGTAGCTATCCTTCTTTTTGGTGGTATCTGCATCCATTCGAAGCACCCTGGCGGTAGGATAAAGCGCCTTTAGCCTATCTTCTATCTGCTGGGTACCTGCACGAAAGCCTGATATATATTTAGAGCCACATTCTGGACACTGCTTTACATTGGGCTGTGCATAGCCACAGTAGTGACATATCAGACTCCCACCTCTATGCTCTGATAGGGACACATCACAGTGAGGACATTTCATTACATGGCCACATTCTCTACAGGAGATAAAGCCTGCATAGCCTCTTCTATTTAGAAACAGCATCAACTGTTCCCCTTTTTCAAGTCTCTGGGCCATAAGCTCTTGAAGCTTTATACTAAAAATGGAACGATTTCCTTGTTTTAATTCTTCTCTAAGATCCGAAATATATACTTTAGGAAGGGTTCCTCCTGTTAATCTCTCTGTTAGTTCAAAAAGCTTGTATTCTCCCTTTTTTGCCCGAAAATATGCCTCTAGAGAAGGAGTTGCTGAACCAAGCACTAGGCTTGCTCCATGCATTTTCGCTATTTGTTCTGCTGTCTCTCGCGCATGATACTTAGGAGACGCTTCACTTTTATAGGTATTTTCATGTTCCTCGTCGATAATAATCATACCAATGTTGGGAAATGGCGTAAAAAGAGCTGACCTTGGCCCGATAATAATATCTATCTCACCTTTCTTGGCTCTTTCACATTGATCAAACTTTTCACCTTGAGAAAGGGTGGAGTTCATCACCGAAACTCTATCTCCAAAACGCTTATAAAAACGTATCACCGTTTGATAGGTTAGCGCAATTTCAGGTATCAATACAATGGCTTGTTTTCCTCGTCTTATCACCTCTTCAATAAGGCACATATAAACTTCTGTTTTTCCACTTCCCGTTATCCCATGGATTAGATAAGTCTCTTTTCTTCCTTCATCATAATCCTTGATGATTTCATCGACAATGTGACATTGCATGATACTTAAGGTGTTCTTGCTAGATACGTTTTGTTCTATATTGATTGGATTACGGTAGATATTTTCTACCTGTATCTCTAATACGCCTTGCTTTTCAAGACTTTTTATGGTGGCCGGTGCCACATTCAGCTTCGTTGTAACTAAGGAATAAGGTAGAATGGGGAGTTCAACTAGTTCCTGCAAAAGCCTTGCTTTGGCTGTTTGATGTTTACGAATGCATTGCCATAAAAGTTCCTTTGCTTCTTCAAGGGGCCATAACAGCTTGATTTCTTTCTTTTCCAGGGCCTTTACCGACTGTTTCGAAGGTAATACGGTTTTTAGCGCCTGAATCATGGTAGAGCCATAGCGTCCCTTTATCCAGTAGGCTAACCGAATCATCTTTTCTTCTACGGAAATTCCTTCTTTTACTAATGCTAAGATTTCTTTTGTCTTCTCAGGGTCATATTCTGCCTTGTCTGTTGTTTCTATTACATAACCTTTTAGAAGCTTGTTTCCTGCGCCAAAAGGAACCTCCACACAACTTCCTACTTCTATGATACCTTGGAGCGCTTCCGGAATTCGATATTGAAAAGGGCGATCTACTTTTTCATGTGCAATATCCACTATTATGTTTGCGTATAAGCCCTGCATATCGAATTCCTCCTTTGTTTTTTTATTTTCCTGCCAGAATTTCTTCTATTAACACTCTTTCATCCATGGGGTATTTTACCCCTTTGATTTCCTGATAATCTTCATGCCCTTTACCTGCTAAAACAATAATATCACCAGTTTTTGCATTGTGAATGGCGTAAGCAATCGCTTCTTTTCTATCACAGATTTCCACATACTCGCCAGTCGTCTTTGCAATTCCCATTTTGATATCTTCAATGATATCCTGTGGCTCCTCAAATCTTGGATTGTCGGATGTAACAATCGTTAAATCTGCAAGCTTTCCACTTACCTCACCCATTTCATAACGGCGAAGCTTGGAGCGATTTCCTCCACAGCCAAAAAGACATACTAGGCGTGTAGGCTCATAATCCTTTAAGGATTTCAATAGACTTTCTAATGCCATGGCATTATGGGCATAATCTATTAGCAAGGTAAATTCATCTGAAATTTTAACCATTTCAATTCTTCCTTTTACCTTTACATTAAGTAGCGCCTTTTGCATATCTTCTTTAGAAACCTTAAAATGCCTACAAATAGCAATAGCGGTTAAGGCGTTATATATACTGAATTTACCTGGTGTTGCCACCTCTACTTCCATATCTACCAGTCCTGTAACGTGGAACTGTACTCCTAACGCTCCTGGTTTTTTCACTAATTTAGGAGCACTCGCGTGTAAGTTGGCACCTTCCAATAAACCGTATGTTTCCATTTGACAGGTATAACCTTCAATTACTTTTTCATAATGAGTATCATCACTATTTACAATTCCTACTTTACATTGTTTAAACAAAAGTCCCTTGCACGCCATATATTCCTCAAAGCTGGCATGCTCGTTTGGCCCGATATGATCTGGCTCCATATTGGTAAAAATACCATAGTCAAAAACAAAGCCTTGTGTCCTATGAAGCATAAGTGCTTGAGAAGACACCTCCATAACTACTGTATCACAGCCAGCCTCTAGCATCTTTGAAAAGTATTCCTGTAATAGATAAGATTCTGGTGTCGTATTTTCAGCATGAATATGGGTATCACCAATAATTACTTCAATCGTTCCTACAAGTCCTACCTTGTGACCAGCATTTTCCAAAATCGATTTTACCATATAGGTTGTGGTGGTCTTTCCCTTGGTGCCTGTAATTCCTATAACGGTCATTTTTTCAGCCGGATTGCCAAAGTACGCCGCAGAAATAAATGCCATAGCATATCTGGTGTCCTCCACCTGAATAATGGTCACTTCTTCTAAAAGCTCTTTCGAAAGCTGAACTTCTTTTCTAACAATAAGAACCTTTGCTCCTCTTCTTACTACATCCTCTGCGAAATTGTGGCCATCAAAATTTGCGCCTTCTATACAAATAAAAAGACAGCCTTCACTTACTTTTCTGGAATCGTAAATTACTTCTGTCACCATTTTATCTATGTTGCCATTTAGGCACTTGTAGGTTAAATCATTCAAAAGATATTTAAGTTGCATTATGTCCTCCATTTTTTGTTTTGTTATATTTAAAGAGAGTTCATTACCAATAAATTTAATTGTTCTTTCGCTTTGGGCACGCTCTCGCTTCGTTAAATCACGCAGTGGTGCGTAAAATCCGAAAGTACCGAATTTAAGCACCAGCGGATTTATACAGCCCACTCGCAAAAGACAATTAAATTTATTTGGTAGAAAAAACACTATAAGACTAACAAGCCCACTATATATAAGGCCATTAATTCACATATTATAGTATATTTACATTATCTGTATATTTTACTCTATTTTTTATGTGTTTACCACCCCTAAAATGTTTATCCTTAAAATGCGAAGAAGCCCAGGGGAATCTGGGCTTCTCGCATTTTCTTATGAGGGGGGGAGATAGTGAGTTCATCAACTATCTGTAATTACTATAACTTGTAAATGTGTTCAAAATGTGTTCAAATTATGATGAAATTATAAAATATAAATTAACTTAAAAGAAATTAGTATTGTACCACTTCAACTTTTATGTTATCATTTTTTGGTTATATTTACACTATACAACTTCACTTTTGTAACCATTACAAAATAACAAACTAATGAGGAATCAAATGAAAAAGAAAATAATATTAACCTTAATTATGCTTGCTATGGTGGGTACCCTTGCTTCTTGTGCTAAAGAAGAAGCCTCACCCGTTAACAACATTGTAGAAACAGAACATATGGAAGCTTCGGAAGCTGTTGATCATAAGAAAACCACAGTACCTTCTTCTGCATCCGCTGAAACAAAAAGTTCAAAGAGCATTGAAAGCTCCAAGGAAATAGAAACCTCTACATCTACGGAAAGTTCAAAAACTACTACTTCAAAAACAGCCATAGCTTCCAGTTCCACTGAGACGCCTAAATCCTCGGAAAGTTCAAAGACTGTTGGAACCTCTAAGTCTTCAGAAAGTTCAAAAACATCGGAAAGTTCCAAGGCATCGGAAGCTTCTAAGTCTACAGAAAGCTCAAAAGCATCTGGAACCTCTAAAACACCAGAAAGTACCACTGCTACTTCCACTACTGCTTCTGGTTCAACTGACCCAAATCATGTGCACTCCTATGTATGGAAATGGATGCATAAGGTGGAAATAAGTCAATGCGTATCTCATATGTCTTTGGTTGATATTTGTGCAGATTGTGGATATATATTAACTACCCATATGGATTATGGTGACGTATCAACCTGTGTATTAGGAGAAGTTGTTTGGCTTACGCCACAAACATGTACACAAGATGGCGTTTATACTCAATACTGTAAAAAATGTGGCAAGCAACGAGAAAACTCCACATTCCCCGCCTCACATGACTATCGTTACGACACCGAATCCTCCTATGACAGCGAATGCTATTTTACTGTTAAAAAATTAAATAAATGTTCTAAGTGTGGAGACTATACCGTGCTAAGCGAAACTAGAAGTGAGACTCCCAGCCATTATACCGTTTATGTTGGCGCCACTCAAACCGGTAGTTCAAGTAGCTGTGATGCACATTATGAGTGTAAAAATTGTCATAAAACGTCAACAAGTACCCTAGATCATTATTTCGAAAACGGAGCATGTACGCGTTGTGGATATGCTCAAGAAAGTAATAATTACTAAATTAAAACCGAACGCAAGAAGGAATGGTAAGTGTGAAATGCACCATTCCTTTTTTATTTCATAGGAAAATATTATTTTGTTACAAAAGATAGTGTCCCCATACTGCCATATACATTATGAATTTTTGTGATTTGTTTTTTGATTTCATTGATATACGTTATAAACGTATTTTAGATTTTAAAAGATTTTAAAACATGATAAATAGACATGTACTTTTAAATATTCTAGTACATTTTTTCGATAAATTCTTCTATGGATGATACTTTTGCAGCAAGCATAACCCATCTGCTTAGGGTAGCAAAGACTTTCTCAGCACTCACTTTTTCTAACAAGGATTCTGGAATTTCTCCTAACTCTTTTAAGAATTCGCAAAGCATACTTACATGTGCTTGAATTCCTTCAGCCCTTCCTTCATTTGCCGCATCTTTTTCACGCCCTCTTGCCCATTCTTCTACGGTCATATATTGCGCCTCCAACGTTCTCCATTTTTTGAGATTAGTTACCCTATCGTGCAGCTTTGTAATTGCCTCATCCTTCGTCTCTTCTACGTACTCGTCTGTACTATGTTCCATATACCTTAAAAAGTGAACAAGTTCTATAGGAACGTCCTTTTCATTTTCTCCCTTTGTACTAAGAAAAATCCTATAGGCTTCATCTCCTAACTCCCTTCCGTTCTCATCACATCGCTGACGGAAAGAATAACGATACAGTCCATCTCCAAAGGGATCAAATGTACATATAAAAATAACATAGCTCGGCTTTAGTTCATTAAAATCTGCACTTGGTTTCAGTGAGTATGCATCTAGTTCTGACTGATAAAACCTACTTCTTTTGGGTAAATTGTGCTCGTCTTTTATCTGCGATTCCACGTTATAGTTGACTTGTATTTCATCATTTGCATAAATATCAAATCTGGCACTCCGAAAATCTGAGTTTATAGACACATTATGTTCTGCGTGCACATTCACCTTGGGAAGCTTTCTTCCTAAAATGATTTCTAACACTAATTGACAAGTTTCTGGATCCAATAGTGTCGCTCGGCAGCGACACTTTCAGAGAATTGCATGCATACAAAACACGCTTGCAATTCTCCTTAACTCCCTTTCATTAATTCGCACCTTTTCTCATCTTTCCAGAAAAATGCACTACTTAAAACTAATTCCTGAAAGGTTTTTCTCATAGTCCTCCTAACTAAAAGCAGTATAGGAAAACAACTATCTTCTTTTTTATTATATTATTGTTTGCACGGTATTGCAACAACAAACTATTCTAATTTCAAACATTTTTTTAAACCAAAACTAAAAATAATAAGAAATGACTCCTACTAATATATA
>JAVBUZ010000256.1:0-12599 GCA_031554725.1 Lachnospiraceae bacterium
GTTGCATATTATGGGTAACTACTACTACCGTATACTTTTTCTTTAATTCTTCCATCAGCTCCTCCACTTTTAAAGTAGAAATAGGATCTAGTGCCGATGTCGGTTCATCCATTAGAAGCACCTCTGGTTCAACCGCTAGCGCTCTTGCAATACAAAGCCTTTGCTGTTGTCCTCCTGACAAACCCAGTGCAGACTTCTTTAACCTATCTTTTACCTCTTCAAAGATAGCTGCTCCTCTCAAGGAATTTTCTACGATTTCATCTAACTGCTCTTTATTTTTAATACCATGGATTCTCGGACCATATGCAATATTATCGTAGATACTCATTGGAAATGGATTGGGCTGTTGGAATACCATACCAACTTTTTTTCTTAGCAAGGTGGTATCTATCTTTGGATCATAGATGTTTTCTCCGTCCAAAATAATTTTACCATCAACTCTTGCTGATTCCACCAAGTCATTCATACGATGTATACATTTTAAAAATGTAGACTTGCCGCATCCAGAAGGTCCTATAAATGCAGTAACTGCATTCTCTTTTATTTTCATATTGACCGATTTTAATGCATGATTTTCATTATAATGTAAGTTTAAATCCTGTACAATTATTTTACTTTCTGCCATTTAGTAACCGTATCCTTTCTTTTATCCGATTGCTTAGCTTTATGCCTTATTGTTTACATCAATTTTCTTTGCTAGGAATTTTGTTAAGAAGTTAATGCCTAGTACAATAAATATCAGAACACATGCGATTCCAAATGCTACATCATATTTCCCGTCACTCATCTGTAAGTATAATTCGATGGTTAAAGTACCACTTGATTCTGTAAATTTTCTTAATAGGCCCATGCCTGGTTTTGGAAGATATCTACCACTACCTGCTGTAAATAGTAAGGCTGCTGATTCTCCAACAATTCTTCCAATCGCCAAAATAACACCAGTTATGATTCCAGGCATTGCTGATGGTAGCAATATGGTTCTAATCATATACCATTTGGTTGCTCCCATTCCTAATGCTCCACTTCTATAGGTACTAGGTACTGTCTTTAGTGCCTCTTGGGTGTTTCGTGTTATTAGGGGCAATACCATAATGGTCATGGTAAAGGAACCTGTTAATATGGAATAACTAAAACCGAGAATTTCACCAAAGAAAACCATTCCAAAAAGACCAAAGATAATGGATGGAATACCTGCAAGCGTTTCTGTTGTGAACTCTATCATGGAAACGATTTTTCCTGGCTTTGCATATTCATTTAAATAAATTGCAGAGCCTATTCCAATCGGCGTTGCTACAAGTAATGTCAAAACAATAATATATAGTGTATTTACAATATTTCCCAAAATACCAACCGTTCCCTTTAAGGTACTTGTTACCGTAGTCAAAAACTGCCAATTTACAGTTCTTAGGCCTTTGTAAAACACATAACCTATGATTCCAACCAAGATAAGTACCGCCAATGACGCTGATAAATATATAAGTGCTGTTAAAATCATATCCGATATTCTAATTCTTTTTCTGCTTAAGCTCATTTGATTATGCATCTGCTACCTCCTTGCCCTTTAATATTTTATTTAAAGTAACATTGATTAGCATAATAAATGCAAAGAGTACCAAGCCTATGGTAAATAAAATCTTTCTATGGGTTCCTGATGAGTATGCCATCTCACTTACGATTGCTGTTGTTAGGAATCTTACCGAGTTAAATGGAAGTGGCACATTAACCGAACTTCCTGCTACTAAGCTAATCGCCATCGCCTCGCCAATGGCGCGACCAATACCTAAAACTATCGCCGTAATTACACCAGACTTTGCTGCTGGAAGTATTACCTTAAAGATTGTTTGGATTTTTGATGCTCCTAGTGCTAAGGAAGCAGATTTTATATGTGGTGGCACTGCTCTAATTGCCGATTCACTAATGTTTATAACAGTTGGCAATATCATAATTGCCAATACTAAAACTGCTGATAAGAGATTGGCACCACCTGTAAATTGATGAGTGGTGGAGTCTTTAAATACCGCCAATTCTATTTTGTACATCATCGGTGTCAAAATATATATTCCAAGCAGGCCATATACAACCGAGGGCACTCCTGCTAAAAGCTCTACTGCCGGCTTTACAATTGCCGCTAACTTTTTGGGTGCAACCTCCGCCAAAAAGACCGCTGTTAAGATTCCAATTGGCACACCAACTAGAATCGCTAATGTCGTACCAATAAGTGAGGTCAATATAACAAGTAAAATACCGTAGGAAGGTTCTGCTGCAGTAGGTCTCCATACTGTTCCAAATAATATTTCTGTTATTCCCACTTCAAAGAGAGCAGGTGTTCCTTTCCATATCATATAAAAGGTAATGGAAACTACTGCCAGCACAGCAAAAAATGCACAAACCATAAAGATAATTTGCGCTAACTGTTCCACTGGTGACTTATGTTTTTTGTTACTTACAATTGAGAATGATTTTTCTTTTATCATATTTTCTTCCCATTCTTAAAGCAATAGATAGCTTTTATATTAGGTGACGCTCTAGAGCGCCACCCATATTAAAAACACTAGTTAACAGTAATTAAACCAACTTTTGCTGCAACTGCTTGGCCTTCTTCGCCTAAACAATAGTCAAACCATGCCTGAACAAGTTCGCTCTGCTCTGAAATTTCACCTTTTGTAGCCATAACAAATGGTCTGCTTAGGAAGTAGTTTCCAGCTTTTACATTTTCTGCTGTTGCTTCTACGCCTTCTAATGCTACTGCGATAACGCTTGAATCAACTACGTCTAAAGATACATAACCAATTGCTCCTGGTGTAGATGCAACTTTTGCCATAACAGCACCTGTACTATCTAATTCATTTGCATATGCACAAGTTTCCTCTACTTTTAAGATTTCTTCAAATGCACCTCTTGTGCCTGAGCCTGCTTCACGACCAACTACTACGATAGGTGCGCTTTCGCCGCCAACTTCACTCCAGTTTTTAACTTCGCCTGTATAGATAGCTACTAGCTGTTCTTTTGTAAGATTTGCAACTGTATTCTTTGTATCAACTACAACTGCGATTCCGTCGATAGCTACTATGTTCTCTACTGCTCCGCCTTCTTTTTCAGCATCTTTTAGGTTTCTTGAAGAGTTACCTACATCACAGCTTCCTGCAAGTACTGATTCAATACCAGCACCTGAGCCGGTGAATTCTGCTGTAACTGTTACGTCCTGATATTTTTCCATAAAGCTTTCAGCTAAAGCGTTTGCTAATTTTTCCATTGATGTGCTTCCTGCCATAGAAATGCTTCCGCTAAGTTTTACTTCTTCACTTGCCTTTACTGTTGTCGATGGGGTTGTGTTATTAGCTGGTTGTTCTTCTTTTCCACATCCCGCCATTGTTCCCATTACTAGAACTGCTGCACCCACGAGTGCTAAAAATCTTGTTGCTCTGTTTTTCATAATTTTATTCTCCTCACATACAAATATGCATTTTTAATATTGTTTGGCAAATGCTAGCTTTATTTTGCCAACTCACATTTAAAATACTAACACTTTAATTTCATGTAAAATATCATGGTGAGGTAATTTGTAGGTAAGATTTGTGTAAAATGGGGACGCTCAAAAGGATCAATTATCATTAAATTAGGATTGTGAATAGATAATAGTAAAATTACAATTCCTAGGAGTAGCCACTCTCGTTTGAAGAAAAACGTAGTGGTACATAAAATCTGGTAATACTAGATTTAAGTACCAACGTTTTTCTACACTACTCCTAATGAATTGTATTTTACTATTACGATTTACAAATTACTTCCTTTAATAATAATTCATTACTTTTATCACTAGATACACAGGCATTCAACTTAGACTCTTACATGATTAATCACAGTTTATTAAAAAAGCAGGTCATATCGACCTGCTCTCAGACTTATATCTATTTACTTTCTTTGATTACCAAATGGAGCTGGGTAAAGAGTTCATTATATTTTAGGGGGGAACTTTCAAATTTAGCAATCCCTACGTGTATACTTAATGGAATCTTCTTTTCTTCATAGGTATATGTACTTCCATTATAGCTTTTTATTTTTTCTGCGATGCTTTCTGCATATTCTCTATCCGTTTTATCCGTCAAGAGCGCAAATTCATCCCCGCCTATTCTGAAAACTATGTCCTCCGTACCTGATGCATCATTCATTCTGTTCATAGCTTCTAAAATCGCCAAATCGCCCGCCATCCTTGAAATGTCGTTAATTGGCTGCAAGCTTTTGATGTCGCAACATACAAAATAGCAATCACTGCGACTTTTAAAAAGATCATATAGCTCACTTATATCCACATGCCTACGTTCTCTCATATAAATATCTCCCTCCTCCAAGGGTATGTCTAGCCTTGGAAATAATTCTGAGCATCGAATATCTCGTCGAAAATCAGATGGTTTACAATTCCATATTTGTTTAAATGCGCGCGTAAAAGACTCATTTGAGCTATATCCATAATCAAGTGCAATATCCAAAATTCGCCTTTCCTTCTGTTCTATCATTGCCCTTGCTGCTTTTGTCATACGTCTTCGAATCAAATATTCCCGAACACTAATATTATTTACACAGCGGAACAGCTTCTCAAGCGTTGATTTTGAACAATAGCATGCCCTTGCAACATCCTCTGTTCTTAGATCACTACAAAGATTATTCTCCATATACTCTAATGAACTGGCCAGCAAATCCATATTGTTCATGCAATTACTCCTCGTATTTATCGGTACCAATTGAATCATATCAAATGAAATATAAATCTTCTTGATATTTTGAGTTACTATTTAGAACCCCATAATTTTACAATTTACAAAATAAAATAGCGGAAACAGAGTTTCCTTAAAAGCAGTGTAGAAAAGCGCAGTGTCTGCTCGAAGGAAATTTGTTTCCGCTATAGTTTATTAAGACTTATTATGTAAAAATTTAAATATTCTCTTCTTCCCCATCCCAATTTAAGAACTCAAATTCAAATTCATCATCTGCCATAAAGTTTTTTGGTGCTCTGGCGGATATATTTGGATTTTCAGAATCGACAATTTTTCTTTGCATTTGTTCATTTTCTATACTCTGAACAGTTTCTCTTCTAATTTGTTCTTCGCGTACAAGCTGCTCATCCTGCTCCATAGGACGCTGTGCAGGTTGACCTTGTGGGCGCTGTGCTGGCTGACCCTGTGGGCGCTGACCTGGTTGACTGCCTTGTGGACGCTGACCTGGCTGACCACCTTGTGGGCGCTGACCTGGCTGGCCGCCTTGTGGGCGCTGTGCTGGTTGACTGCCTTGTGGGCGCTGACCTGGCTGGCCTCCCTGTGGGCGCTGGCTTGGCTGACCGCCTTGTGGACGCTGTGCTGGTTGACCGCCTTGTGGGCGCTGGCTTGGCTGACCGCCTTGTGGACGCTGGCCTGCCCCACCTTGTGGACGTTGCTGTGGTCTTTGCTGTTCTACTGGTCTACGTCTTACTGGCGCTTCATTTCTATCAGAAAATGTATCTTCAAAAAGAACATCCTTAAATCTAAATACTGCAATTACTATGACAAGTATTAAAATAGCTATGACAACGAATAGAATTACACTAGTTGTCTTTTGAGACTTTAAATCCTTTATTGCTGCTTCTAAATCATTGGCATTTTTTGTAGCTGTAGTAAGAAACTCTTGAACGGGATATCTTGTTCCCTGAATGTTATCCATAAGATACCAAGTTTCATCCGAATAAACTACTTCGTAATCCTTGGTCTCTTCGAAATACTGTGGTTCTTCTTGCGTAACAGGTGCGTCCACTGGAGTTTCTTCTACATATGGTGTAACCTCACCACTTAGAGTAACAAAGTCAGAACGCACAAAGCCTGTTACCTCTGCCCCATCAGAAACAAAGGATACCTGGTACCAAGTTTTGTTATCTGCGTCTACTGTGCTTCCTATAATTGTTAGAGCCACATCCTTTTTCACAGTAGTCACAATGCTACTGTTGGTAGTGCAATTCTTACGCACACGAACGGAATCACTTAGCACGGTTGCACTTACTGGATTAATAGGCGTAATCTCTGCTGTTACGGTATCATCTTGGGGATTGCTTGCGGTTCCACCTGTATTATTATTGTTGGTAGTATTTGTTGCTGTACCACCACTTTTTGCTACAAGGTCCGAACGAATATATCCCTTATTGTTAGCATCGACAAATACTTGATACCATACGTTGCCATCCGTTCCTGTCTTCTCATCGGTAATCGTTAATGCATCATCTTTTTTAACACTTGCCACAACCTCACTGGTTGTATCAGCGTCTTTTCTAATATTGGCTGTTGTTGCAGAAACCTTTCCTTGTGCCTGCACATATGCCCAGCTTTCTAATGTAAAGTTTTCACTCACTGCGGCGATGCAAACAATGGTACAAATTACCATTGCCAGCTTGCTGACAGCTCCCCATATTTTTTCCTTCGTATTTCTCATTTAGTTTTCTTGCTCCTTTCGGCTCATGTCCCCTATTTTACTTCTTATTTTTCTCGAGTAAATCTTTTCGCACCACTACTCGTTTCAGCCATGCTATAACCAGATATATTTTTCTTTGTATTTGAGCGCTGTTGCTCCTCAATCCTTCTATGATAGCTTGACTCGCAGCTAGTACAAAGGGTACCGTATCGAATATCTTTTCCACATAATTCACAATGGAGAAATAGTTTTGAATCCTTTGCTACTTCAATCCTTGATTCCTTAAGCATCATCCGAATAGAACGCTGTGTTACGCCTGTCGCTTCTTCAATTTCGCCTGCATTGGCTCCCCTATGGGTTTCTATGTATCTTCTTACCTTACCATAGTCATCAAAATCAACTGCACCACAGTCTTCACATTGATACTCACCAACGCCTTTAAAAACCATAACACCACCACACTTTATACAAGCTTTAGGTCTATTATACTGATTTATTTCTAAAAGATCCATATTATGCCCCTGCCCTTCCAACATCTAAAATCAATGTTTCGTGCCCGTTTAAAGATAGCTAAATATGTGTAGCTACTTAAGATACCTCATCAATTGCCTTCCCAATATCATTTCTCATATATTTATTTTCAAATTGTACCCATTCGGTTGCTTTATAGGCATTTGCTCTAGCTTCTTTTAAATCTGCACCTTTTGCTGTAATGCCTAATACTCTTCCGCCATTTGTAACAATCCCGTTTTCTGTCTGTTTTGTGCCCGCATGGAAGCAATAATAGCCTTCTTTGTTTTCAAAGTTTTCAAACCCTGTAATTAGTTTCTCTTTTTCATAGGCTACAGGATAACCATCCGACGCAAGAACCACACAAACTGCTGCATTATCTTCAAATTGTAAATCCACCTGATCTAAGGTTCCATCAATGCAAGCTTCCATTACCTCGATAATATCATTTTTCATTCTTGGCAAAACTACCTGTGCCTCTGGGTCTCCAAAACGTGCATTATACTCTAATACTCTAGGTCCCTTTGGGGTAAGCATAAGTCCAAAGAAAATAATTCCCTTAAACTCTCTGCCTTCCTTTGCCATGGCATCAACGCTTGCTTGATATACATATTGCTTGCAAAATTCATCCACTTCTGCTGTATAAAATGGACTTGGCGAAAAGGTACCCATGCCACCTGTATTTAGGCCTTGATCTCCATCCATTGCTCTCTTATGATCCTGAGCGGAGGTCATTGTTTTAATTGTTTTTCCATCTACAAAAGAAAGTACCGATACTTCTCTTCCAGTCATAAACTCTTCAACCACCATCTTATTTCCTGCTGTTCCGAATTGTTTATCTAGCATAATGGATTTTACGCCTTCTTCTGCTTCTTCATATGAATTGCAAATCAATACACCTTTTCCTAGTGCTAATCCGTCTGCTTTTAAGACAATCGGATATTCTGATTTCTTTAAATAAGCAATTGCTTCTTCTGCATCTTCAAAGTTTTCATAAGCAGCGGTAGGAATATCGTATTTTTTCATAAGGTCTTTAGAAAATGCTTTACTGCCTTCTAAAATCGCGGCATTTTTTCTAGATCCAAAGGTTCTAAGTCCTGCTGCTTCTAGTTCGTCTACCAAACCACCAACTAGAGGATCATCCATTCCTACAATAGTCAAATCCACTTCGTTTTGTTTTGCAAACGCTACAATTTTATCAAATTCCATAGGACCTATTGGCACGCATTCTGCTAATTGAGCAATTCCTGCATTTCCTGGTGCACAATATATTTTTTCTACTTTGGGACTTTTTGCCACGCTGGTTGCAATAGCATGCTCTCTACCGCCACCACCTACTATTAATACTTTCATTCCTTCTCGCTCCTTAAGTAAAATGTCTTTGGGTTATTTCTTTCTTATAACTTTTCCATCAACAACTATAATTCTGCCATTGGCAAAATCATCAATTGCCTGTGGCAATATCTGCCATTCTGCCTGTTCCATTACTCGTTGCTGCAAAATTTCTGGCGTATCATTGTCTTCCACCATAACAGCCTTTTGCGCAATAATCGGGCCTTCATCCATACCATCATTCACAAAATGTACGGTAGCACCAGTTACCTTTGCGCCTCTTTCTAATACTGCTTTATGAACTCTTAGACCATAGTATCCCACCCCACAAAATGCTGGTATAAGGGAAGGATGTATGTTCATTATTTTATTTCCATACTCTTTTGTAACAGCAGGGGGAATTGTTACCAAAAAACCTGCCAAGACAATGAGATCCGGTTTGAATTCTTGCAATTTAGCTAAAAACGCATCGTTAAATAGCTCTCTGTTTTCATATTCCTTGGGAGAAACACATACAGCTTCAATCCCTTTATTTCTTGCTCGTTCTAAAGACTTTACATTTGGATTATTACTAATAACACCTACTAGCTCTACGCCCGTTATTTCCCCTTCTTCTACCGCATCAATAATCGCCTGTAGATTGGTTCCACCACCAGAAACGCATACTACTGTTCTTAGCATATGGTTACTCCTTTTTCGCCTTTCACACATTTACCAACTACAAAAGGTACTTCTCCTGCAGCTTTAATTGCTTCTACTGTTTTATCAGCATCTTTGGGATCAACTGCTAAAATCATTCCAAGACCCATGTTATAGGTGTTGTACATCATTTCATCCGCAATATTTCCTGTCTTCTGTAAAAGTTTAAAAATTCCTGGTAGTTCATAGCTATCCTTCTGTACGTTTGCACAAATACCTTCTGGTAACATTCTTGGAATATTTTCATAGAAACCACCACCTGTAATATGGCTACAGCCCTTGATCGTAACACCAGCCTCTTTTACAGATTTTAGAGCCTTTACATAAATCTTTGTAGGTGCAATTAAGGCTTCACCTAAAGTTTTTCCTAATTCATCAGAGTAGGTGTCTAAACTTTCTTTTGTCATTTCAAATACTTTACGTACTAAAGAAAATCCATTGCTATGTATACCTGAAGATGCAATGCCGATAAGGGTATCTCCATCTTTTATATTCGCACCTGTAATAAGGTCTTTTTCATCTACTACACCAACTGCAAAGCCTGCAAGATCATATTCATCTTCTGGATAAAAACCTGGCATTTCTGCTGTTTCTCCACCGATTAATGCTGCACCAGATTGAATACATCCATCAGCAACACCCTTTACTATGGTAGCGATTTTTTCAGGAAAGTTCTTTCCACATGCTACATAATCAAGGAAAAATAATGGTTCACCGCCTGCACATGCAATATCATTTACACACATAGCTACACAGTCAATTCCTACGGTATCATGCTTGTCCATAACAAAAGCTAACTTTAATTTTGTTCCAACACCATCGGTCCCAGATACTAAAGTTGGCTTTTCCATATCTTTAAATGCGCTCATGGAAAAAGCTCCAGAAAATCCGCCAAGACCTCCTAATACTTCTGGTCTCATAGTTTCCTTAACATGTTTCTTCATAAGCTCTACTGACTTATAGCCAGCTTCAATATCAACACCTGCGTTCTTGTAATCCATTTTCATCCTCCATGTTTTAAAGTCTGCCGACTTTGAATATATTTCAAATCCTATTTTGTGAAAATTTAACCTAAATTATTTCTCCATGTATTTTTTATAACCAACGTCTTGTAATTTCGCGTCCTTTGCCTGAACCTGTTCTTTTAGGTTCTTGGTATACTCTTTTAGCTTATCTAAAAGCGCCGCATCTGATGTTGCGATAATCTTCGCTGCTAATAAGCCTGCATTGGCACCACCATTAATCGCTACGGTTGCCACAGGAATACCTGCTGGCATCTGAACGATGGAATATAGAGAATCAACACCGCCAAGTGAGGTAGTATGCATTGGAATACCTACAACAGGCATTGGGAAGATTGCTGCGCACATACCTGGCAAATGAGCTGCCATTCCTGCACCTGCAATAATTACCTTGAAACCTTTTTCTTCTGCACTATTTGCATATTCAAAAAATACGTCTGGTTCCCTATGTGCTGAAATAATCGTCATCTCATAGGAAATTCCTAATTCTTCTAAAATATCTGCTGCTTTCGCCATAATGGGCATGTCTGAATCGCTGCCCATAACAATACCAACTTGTGCCATTGTTATTCTCCCTTCCGAGTTCACCTACATTTTTCTTATTATATTGACATTCTTTTCTTTAGTTTACTAAAATTTTATTTTTGGTGCAATCACTTCTTACCTTTTTATAATAAATATGGAGTATTGTACATTTTTTTTGACTAATTATCAAAAGCCTTGTTCAATTCTTCACATCCCGCTAAGACAAATCTACCCGCTCTAATTATTACCTCTTTGCTACCATCTTTTCTTACTGCCGCTAGCTCTGCCAGCTCATCATATGGGATAGTAATATCCGTATGGCAATTAAAGTAAGCATTTTGAGGCTCTGTCTTTCGAAGCAAGGAGCATTCATTGTCTCTTGCCACAATTTCTTTGTCATCTGGATTAAAAACTGCAATATCTTCTGTGTGAGAATAGCAGGTATCACCAACGGCAAAATGAGGCCCCATCTTTTCTGCAATCAGGATGGGAAGCTTTGCTGCGATATCAAACTTTTTAGCTGCCACGTATGCAACAGTATTGGTTCCTATTGCAAACTCACCTAATGGAAGGGTGTCTTGATGATACATTAGATTTTCTTTAATAAACTTCTTATTTTCCTCTTCTGTCTCAAAATTACCACATGAATAGTCTGCAATTTTTCCATCCTTAAAGGTAATCTGTAAATCCTTGTATTCTAGCTCATTAAGAAATACGCGACTTACATGTAAAATTCCATCTGTTCCTGTTAGCTTTGGCGAGGTAAATACTTCTCCGACAGGGATATTTACATCTGCCACACAGTTTTCAAATATGGTTTGAGTCGCAGGGTCAGTCATTTCATACATCATAACCTTTAAGTCTGTACGATTGCCATTCATCCCCTTTATTTCCACGAAGCTTGCTTCATCAAGGACATTAATTATTTTCTGTTGAATCCCCTGATATAGTTCATAATCTAAGGTATTGATACGAACAATTTCATCAAATATTTCTTCAAACTGTTCTCCTATATCTGGAGTCGGGAAGGCAATAATGGTAAAGCTTCTTTCCTCTTCTTTGATATATTGACGCTGAATATCCATTGCCCCAGAGCGATGCTCAACACTTAGCTTTTGTTGTTCCTTGCTTAAGTGAATCGCTTCCTTCTTTGACTGTGGCGTAAATGGTGTTTCGCCAAAAACTTCTAGCACAGCTGGTCCCGCATACAGGCCCGCAGCTTCTTTATGAAGCTCATATGCGCCTCTTGTTACTTCTAATTTACGATTGATGTAAGGTCTGTCTAATATCAGTGCTACATCATCCTTATGATCGTAGTCATATTGTTTATTTGGAATGGCTCCTACAAATCCATTTTTTACAACGCTTCTGTTTTGTAGGATATTTAACGTCGGTCTAAAGATAACAGGCTCTAAGCCCATCTCTCTAAAGTTAAGAATAGCCTGTCTAATCATTCTTTCAAAACCGATTTTATAGTAAATTCCCACTGCACCCTTTTTACTCAAGTCTTTTCCAGTTGTAACAAACCCAATACGGTAGCCTTCTGTATATGTGCCCGCTAACAGCTTAATTTTCTCTTCCGACAAAGAATTCATATGCTTTGCAGTACGAATTTCATTTTCAGTAATGTACTCACCATACTGATACAAATAACGCATATCTTCTAAATCACTATCCATAACAATATCGGTAGCATAAGATAATTTTGGATCAACCTGTGCTCCAACTCTTTTCTCTGTAGCAATTTCTGCATAGTCACTAGCAAACCAATATAAAATCTCTCGCAAAGTCTCCACCTTGGGTAGGGTTTGCATTTCCGACCATTCATACTCAAACACATTATATATTTCAATAAATAATTCAAAATAAATTGTCATCATCTCAAGATCTAGTTCATAAGCTGCGCCAATTAGACTTCTAAGTTCGGCATACAAAAAGCAGAGGATTTTACCAAATTCTTCACCAAATTCTTTTTGAGCAAAGCTTGGATTTCCATAACTACTTTCATAGTTATCATTTAATATATCTTCATATAGCTCTTTATTCTTCTGTGCTATAGCTTATACCTTGGCACCTACATAC
>JAVBUZ010000204.1:0-2974 GCA_031554725.1 Lachnospiraceae bacterium
ATATAGGCTCAGGCATTATCGCAGATAAAACTGCACAGGAAATTCTAAAATCAGGTCAGCATGAAATTACCGCTGTTTATAGCAGAAATTATGCGAATGCGAATGCATTTGCAAAAAAGCATGGAGCAGTGGCTTATGATAGTATAAAGGAAGCAGTAGACCGTGAGGATGTAGATGGTGTTTATATAGCTACCGTGCATACCGCCCATGCCCAAGAGGCAATAGAATGCTTAAAGCTTCGCAAGCCTGTTTTATGTGAAAAGCCAGTAACTATTAATACGGTGTTAACGGAAGAAATCATTCAAGCAGCAAAAGATAATGACACCTACTTTGCAGAAGCAATGTGGACTTGGTTCTCTGATGTGGCGCGTACTGTAAAAGGGTGGATTACCGAGGGGAAAATTGGTAAAGTAATAAAAATAGAGGCCGCCTATGCCTTTGCTACAGTTAGAACCTATAAGGCTAGTCGTTTGCTTGACCCACAGGTAGGCGGAGGTGCACTTTTAGATATTGGAGTGTATCCCATTACCTATTGCTATCGTTTGCTAGGCATCCCAACTCAGATTAAGTGCCAGGGCACAATAGAGGATGGTGTAGATACAGGTGAAGAGGTAGAACTTTACTATGGTAATACCGTATGTAAGCTTACCATATCCCTTACTGATTCGAAAGGTGGGGAAGATATGATTATCTATGGAGAAAAGGGAACTATTCAAATTCCAACCTATCCTAGAGGCCAAAGGGCTATACTTAAATCAGCGGGAGAAGAAACAGTTTTTGAAGGAAATACCGAGTATATAACACAGTTTTCTAGAGCGGCAAAAGAGATTCAGGAAGGTTTAAAACAGTCAAGCTATGTACCTTTTACTGCAACCATAGAAAGTATGAAAATTATGGATGAATGTAGAAGACAAATGGGCCTTATTTACCCTATGGAATAATATTAATACACAAAAAAGAAGTATTTCATTGGCGAAATACTTCTTTTTTTATGAAAGGAATTTATTCTTCCTCTGGTTTTAATTCTTCTAATTTGCTCATCCATAAACCAAGCAGAACCCCAAGTACACAGACAACAACGCAAAGGGCGCCGCCTAAGCTTAAATAGTTATAGCTTGGAATGATGATAGTAGTGGAAGCAAAAACAACACCTAAAATAAAGTGATGCATTTTTGAATATGCCTTTCTAAAAATAAAATCCATCAATTTTGATAAGGACAATACACAGATTAAAGCGCCAATTCCAATTGGAATAATAATAGAGAAATCTAAGTCTTTAATGCCGTCCGTCATAGGCTTATACATATTCATATACATTAAGAAATTTGAAGGGCTAAGTCCTGGAACAATTAATCCAAGAGCAAAGATAGCACCGGCCATAATCCATGTTCCAAAGTTTAATGAAATAGAACCGGTTATTACGCTTTCAGCATTATATAAAATAATGAGGAAAATAATGGTGGTAATTACTGTAATAGAGATGTCTAACTTATTTCGTCCCTTTTTACCGGCTTGCTTAATCATTGCAGGAATGGTACCACCAATACAGCCAATAAAAAACCAGCGAAGCTGTGCATCAGATTTATCAAGGAAAAAGCTAAGGATGATGGAAAGTAAAAATACTCCAAATAGTCCACCTAAACCAACAGGAAATAAATATAAAAAGTTCTTTTTAAAATCTTTTGTGATGTTAGCTAAAAAAGAGATAATGTGTTCATATATTCCAAAAATAGCAGCCAAAGCGCCTCCGCTTACACCAGGAATAATGGCACCAGAGCCTATAAATGCTCCTTTTACAAACCGAAGTAGCCAGTCGATCATTTTACTGTTTTTCATATCAATCCTCCATACATACCTAATGATTTTTCAATCATTACCCTTAATATTATTATTCAGTTTTTGGTGATATATACATATCAAGCCAAATTATACCATAGGTATGGTAGAGAAAATATGATTTCAATGTAAAAAATAATTTACATTGAAAAAGTATAATTATACAAAAGTGCTTGCAAATTTCGACAAAGTTCTTTAAACTGTAGTAGTTAAAAAAATACAAGCTCCGTGAGGGGAAGAGTTGATTTGTGACTCTTAAATGCAGAAATGAGGGAAAAATGGATTTTAATTTTGCAAAAAAGCAAGTAGGAAGAATTAGTCGTAACAAAATTATTTTGATGCTAATAACGATGGCATTAGTAGCGGTGATGCTGATAGGGATTTATCCATCACTTGGAAATGTATATCTTGAAAGAGCTATTTTGGTAGATGGCGATTACATAGGAAAGATGATATATGATGGCGAAGTATATGTTAACGCCACTGCCGATTGTCTTTTTGATACGGGATATGAACTAACTGACAATGGGGTAACAAAACATAAATATTATGCATTCTGGGCAGAAGATAAATGTATAATATGTAAAGTAGATAAGAGTCTAACAGAAGAGGAATATTATTCTTATAGCTTAACAGGAAAGCTAATTGATCCAACTGAAGAAGATGCAGATGTTATTTGGGAAATAAAAATGGAAGTAAGAGAATACATGGATGATAGCATGATTTCATCATATATGCTTGATGCTACCGCAGGACGTTTGGGTGACCAAATTATAGCAGGTCTTTTAATAGCAGCCTTACTATTTGGCATCGTTCAAATCATATTTGCGATTATGAGTATTCTAGACTATAAAAAGAATAAACAATTTAAAAAGCTGGGTACAGACTTAGATGGTGCAGAACGTGTAAATCATGGGATTTCAGCAATATATTTTCAAGAGACACCAAGCAAGAAGAAAGGAAACATGAAATTCTTTAGAGATTGGATTGTTCAAACTAGTCCCTTGTCATTTTCTGTTTACAAAAAAGAAGATATTGTTTGGATATATAAATCAGTTACTAGACATAGAACCAATGGTATTCCAACAGGTAAAAGCTATTCAATTATGCTATATGCAAAAAACGGTGGTTGCATTGT
>JAVBUZ010000254.1:0-15694 GCA_031554725.1 Lachnospiraceae bacterium
CGTATCATATATGTGTTGTATCACGGTTTTTCCTGATTTCAAAACATGGGTATAAGGAACATGGTGGAAAAATAATAGTAGTTCCTCCGGGCAGCTCTTTATATCTGCAAAGGTTGAAGCAAGAGGCTCATTATATTGACTTACATAGTCAGTGCCCGTCTTGGTGCGATTTACTCCCATCCCTTTACAGTCTGCTCTATGGTAGGTTCCCCATCTATCGTACTCATAGCCATCTACATTGGGGCCATAATGATGGCTTGGATTAACCATCCACCCAATTCCAAGAGGTGAGGTATATTTCTCATATGCCGACCAGGACATCATTAAAATCTTTTCAAGATTTTCCTGTACCTTAAGATTTCTACCAAAGGTCTGGCTCATCCACTCTCTTGCTATCTCCTGACTCGTTAAGCTGGTATGAAAGCTTAGCCTGCCAAATCCATACAAATTGGCTGTCGCTAAGTCATGACCAGTCCAGTTCTCATTATTTCCTGTATTTACTACCGCTGCCATTCCGCAGTTCATCTGTCCATAGGTTCTTCCACTTACAATGTCCTTAATTCTAGAAGGCGTTTTGCCACAATACATATCCGATTCCAATATTTCTTTAAACCATGGAATCAAATAACATACATGTCTTTGCTGTCCTGCTTATTCTTTTGCAATCTGTACTTCCAATATCATATTTGTTTTTTCAAGTGCACCAAAGAGCGGTGAAACAGGCTCTCTTACTTGGAAATCCATAGGCCCGTTTTTAATCTGTAAAATCACATTTTCGCGAAACTTACCATCCAAGTGTCTGAAATTATCAAAAGCAGCCTTTGCCCTATCTGTTTTTGTATCTCTCCAGTCCTGAGTACAATTATAAACAAAGCATCTCCATATTACTTTTGCCCCAAAAGGTGCAAGTGCATCTGCTAAAATATTGGCACCCTGACTATGATCTCTTCCATAAGTAAAAGGCCCTGGGCGCCCTTCTGAATCTGCTTTTACCAAAAAACCGCCTAAAAGTGGTACATTTGCCCAAACCTCTTTGGCTTTTTCCTTCCACCAAGCCTGTACCTTTTCATCCAAGGGGTCGGCACTGTCTAAACCGCCAAGCTCTATGGGTGCGGCATAGTTAATACTAATATATAAATCAATTCCATATGCCGAAAAAATCTCAGACATTTCTTTAAGTATATTAAAGTATCTATCTGTAATTAAATAGGTTGCAGCATGCTTTACATTCACATTATTAATAACAGAGGTATTCATTCCTACTGACGAAATCAACCTTGCATAATCTTTTGTTCTTTCATTTATTATAATGGTGTTTTCCTCAAAAAAGAAGGAATTTCCCGAATATCCTCGTTCAATGGTTCCATCCATATTATCCCAATGATTTAATATTCTCATTGGATTGTCAGGAACGCAGGTTTTATCACAGCTTAGCTCTTCCCATTCCTCTAGTGCCTCTACCTGCACCATACGCAGCAATTCAAAAGCACCATATAAAATGCCCCTACTATCCGCACCTTCAATAATACATTTTCCATCTTTTGCAAACAGATGATAGCTCTGACTTTTCAATTCACTATTTATTTTAAAGCTTATTCCAAAATCTTCCACCTGAGTTTCTTCACATTTTATACATTCTCTATTGTACAAATGACCAAAACCCAAGCGCAGTTCTTCAAATGCACTTTTTACTATTTTATCTGCTTCCTTATAAAACACCCAAATGGCACCTTTTTCACTTTTATGTATTTGCTTATATGACAACCAACATTTTTCGTACATTTGTAGTTCCTCCTGTAACATAAGGCCCTCATACGCAATGTATAAGGGCCATTATTTTTACTTTATTATTGTATCACAATACGACTTATTTCAAAAACTTATTTGCTACGTGCATACATTTCATTGTATAAAGCTACAACTTTTTCAGCATTTAAGTTTTTGCAGCTATCTACATATGCATCCCAGTCTTTTTCAATATCTTTTTTGCCAATTGCAAACTGTAAGGTCCAAGCATTTACATTATCAATAAGTGCTGTTTTCCAAAGATTCAACTGCTCATTTTCTTCTTCTGTTGAAGAGAAAGAAGGATTTAATGGCTTAATCTCTCTGGTTTCACCTACTCTTGCATAGTAATCCTGTAATATTGGTGTGAAGTTATCTGTTAGCTGCTCTGTGTTACCGCCATACCAGAAGTTACCACCTGCATAACCTAATTCTAAACGTAAGTCTTTCTGTGTTTCTTCATTCGTTGCTGCAATACCAAGACCACCACAATACCAAGAATCTGTTAAAGCTTTTACTTCCAGACCTGTATCTGCATCTTTAACTTTCTGCCAGTGTTCGCCTTCAACACCCCATTTAGCAAGTGTTTTACCTTCATCAGAGTACCATAACCAGTCTACAAAACGTAACATTTTGATAAAACCTTCTTCGCCTAGTTCATCTAATGCTTTAGCTGCAATCATAACACCATTTTCTAAACGTGAATTTTCTGATGTATATTTATTGCTTCCCATTGGATAAACAGTTAGGTAAGTGCTGTAATTTCCTTTTCCAAGACCTTCGTCAAGACCTGCTAACCATGTTGTATACTGAGAACGGTTTACACTAATAATAGCTGACTCGCCACGATAGAATTTGTTGTTTGCAGTTGCATCATCCTGTGTAAATGTTTCTGGATCTAAAATACCACCAGCAATAAATTTATTAACTACAGTAATGAACTCTTTATAATCATCAGATGTAGATGCAAAATACCATTCATCCTTTGCTACATCAAACTCCATACCTGTTCCAATTGCCCAGCCAGATGGAACGTTGTATGATGCACCGATTAATTTTAATAGGTTACCACCATTACCCTGTCCTGATTCGGTACCACACCATAAATCAGACCAAATGTAATCTTTTTCTTTGCACATTCCCTGACTAACCATGTACTCTTTTACACCAACAAGTACATCGTAAAGGTCATCCCAGGTCCATGTTTTTTCAAGGGTTGCTACATCATAACCTGCTGCTGTAAAAATATCATCGCGAACCATTAATGTATAATCCTGTAGAGCAAGCTCTTTCATACCTGGTAAACGATAGTATCTTCCGTCTGAACGAACGATAGTATCTACGTCAGCTTTCATGTTGTAATCTTCATAGAATTTTGTGTAGTTTGGCATATACTGTACCCAATCAGATACTGCCACAACTGCACCACCATCAACGAATGCTGATTCATCATATGTTTTTGGAATGATGTATGCAGATTCACCAGAGTTGATTAATAATGATTTTTTGCTATCATAGTCGCCACTATCAATAGATGTAATATCTAATTTTACATTGGTAACTTCTTCGATTTTAGCGAAGATTCCGTCTGTTTTCCACTGGTCTGTCATAGGATACCAGCTGGCATCACTAAAGAACATCGTGTAGGTTACTGGATCGTTTGAATGAAATGTTTCATTAAAGCCAAACGTGTAATCCAATGCTTCCTCAACAACACTACTTTCCTCTTTTGTTTTCTCTCCATCCTTTACTGGTGTAGTAGCTGGTGTTTCTCCACCTTTGTCCCCACAGCCTGCTAAGGATAAAACCATAGTCGCTGCCAAAAGTAGACTTAAAATCTTTTTCATCTTCATTTTACTTCCTCCCTTTATAAAATTGAATATGTGTGTTTTATATTTACCTTCCATTTTGGAAAGCAAGTATCGTAGTTCTTATTTCTATTTATTCCTTTACTCCCCCAAGCATCATGCCTTGCACAAAATACTTTTGTATAAATGGATAAACACAAATAATAGGGACTGCCATTAAAACCATACAACAAGATTTAATATTGGACGCTATCTGCATCGTTTCTGCATTTGCCGCTCCAGGGTCCGCCGAGGTAGAAGAACCAATAATAATCTGTCTTAAATAGTAGGCTACTGGCCACTTAGATCTATCATCCAGGTAAAGAAATGCTGTAAACCAGTTACTCCAATATCCTGACATATAAAAGAGTGTCATTGTCGCAACAATTGGTTTCGACAAAGGTAGCACTATTTTGAAAAATACCCCAAACTTAGAAAGTCCATCTATTTCCCCTGCCTCTTCCAGTTCACTAGGAACGCTACTAAAGAAAGAACGCATAAGCAAAACATAATAGGTACCAATCATTCCTGGTAAAATAAAGGCAGCCATGGTATTTCTAAGTCCCAGCTTATTCATAAGAACATAGTTTGGAATCATTCCACCGCCAAAATACATGGTAAAGATAATAAAAGGACCCAAAAACTTATTTAAACGTAAATTCGGTTTTGATAACGGATATGCCAGGAAGGCTGAGGTCATTAAAGACGCCACCGTTCCAATCACTGCATATGTAATTGTGTTTAGGTAATATCTCTGGAAATCACCCTTTCCTAAAACAGATTTATAGGTTATTAAGTTAAAATCCACTGGAACAATACTAACTAGCCCCTTTATGATAGCTGCCTCTGATGAAAAGGATTGAGCTACCAAATATAAAAATGGATACAAGGTTACTGCTGATATCACAATCATTAAAACCGTATTAAATATTTGAAAAGCTCTATATGCCGTTGAAACCTTAATTGTTGATGGAACATATACTTCTTTTTCTTTTCTTTTTCCTGCTAAAACCATTTGCTCCACCTCCTACCAAAGTCCACTTTCTGTAGTTTTCTTTGACACAATATTTGCTGTTGTTAAAAGTACTAGATTAATAATACCTTCAAACAAACCTACCGCTGTAGCATAGCTGTAATTACCCGAACCTACACCCATACGGTAAACATAGGTAGAAACAATATCTGCTGTTTCATATGTCATTGGATTGTAAAGTAAGAATACCTTTTCAAAAGCTCCACCAGAACCCACCAAACCACCAATATCTAAAATAAGAAGTGTTGTGATTGTTGGTAAGATACAAGGTAGCGTTATATGCCAAACTCTATGAAATCTGTTTGCCCCATCTACAGTTGCTGCTTCATAGAGACTTGGACTGATTCCCGCAATTGCCGCCAGATAAAGAATCGTTCCCCAGCCTAAGCCTTGCCAGATACCTGATGCAACAAATATCGTTGTAAACCACTCTGGTAAAGCAATAAACTGAATGACCTCTTTTCCCATAGATACAAGGAAGTTATTAATAGGTCCACTTGTTGATAGTAGCTCTTTTACCATACCTGCAACAATTACCATGGAAATAAAGTGTGGCAAATAGGAAACTGTCTGCACGAATTTTTTCCAAGGAAGAAATTTAATTTCATTTAACAGTAGCGCAAATACTAGTGTTAGTGGAAATCTAAATAATAAATATGTAATGTTTAAGGAAAGTGTATTTTTAAATGCCCTCCAAAAACTCTGATCACCTATAAATTGCCTAAAATATTTTAGTCCGCTCCACTCGTCTCCGAAGATGTTACTTCCAGCTCTATATTTTCTAAAGGCTATGATATTTCCCGCCATGGGTATATATCTAAAAATAATGTAATATACAATAGGAACAAGCATAAATGCATATAGCTGCCAATTCTTTTTTACATGCCTAAGTATCGGTTCCTGTTTTACCTTTATTGCCTTGCCAGTGCTCTTCTTCTTTTCTTTCATATCACTGCATACCTCCTTCCAACTTACAAGGCTATTATATATAATGAACATCACCCGTGCCTATCACTTATTGCGCATGCTTTTTTCACTTATTGCGAACATTTTTTCACTTTTTTCAAAATAACAAAGGCAATATTGCCTTTATTATTGTTTTATGCTATTATTCAGCTGTGTTTTCTTATATAAATGCCTTCTTTTTTCAAATTTAATTGTGCACTTTTTTAAGTTAATAACAGCAAATAGCAATTATCGACATTCACATTACTTTACTAAGCAAGACAAGCTTTAAGGAGGATATCATGAATACAAAAACCACAAAATACGAACAGCCAAAACCCACAGAAGGGCGTAGCCGCGTTGTTGAAGGGAGCTACGAAATTGTAAACTATCTATCTGGCTCCAACATTCGTGTATGGTACAATACAGAAACCTTAAGCTTCCCGTCTCACTGGCACCCAGCGATGGAAATAATTATGCCAATAGAAAATACCTATACAGCTATTGTGCATGAAACAAAATACGAGCTATCCCCTGGGGATATTCTACTCATTCCCGCGGGTGAGCTTCACGAACTAATTACGCCACCAACCGGAACCAGACTCATTTGCTTATTTGATTTTACTATTATCTCTAAAATCAAAGGCTTTTCTTCTCTTCTTCCCTTTTGGTCCCAGCCTATACTAATTAATTCAGAAACCTACTATCCTATTTACGATGAGGTATATGCATTAATGCTACAAATTAGGGATGAGTATTTTAGCGATAACAACTTAAGAGAACCGCTTATTTACTCTCTCTTAATTAATTTCTTTGTTCTTTTAGGACGAAACCGAATTAATAGTGAGTTAGCCATGTCTTATGTACATAATGATAAGCGAAAGGACCTTTTGGATAAGTTAAATAAAGTATTTGATTATCTTAATGAACATTTTACAGAAGACATTACCCTAGATACTGTTGCAGATGTTGCAGGCTTTTCAAAATTCCACTTTACAAGACTATTTAAGCAGTGCTCTGGGCAGAATTTCTATGATTATCTTTGTTACAAGCGCATTAAATCTGCGGAAATGCTTTTATTAAATCCAGATGTTTCTATAACAGAAATAGCCCTGCAATCAGGCTTTTCCAGTATTTCTACCTTTAACAGAACATTTAAAAAGGTGAAACACTGTACTCCAACCGAATACAGGGCATTATGTAGCAAACATACGTATTAAATTTTATAAGAAAACCAGCCAAAATCCGCATATGCTTGGCTTTCATTTCCATTCGCTGAGGCATACATTCCTATGCTACAGCCAACAAAACCGCTAGCTGTTTCTGTGCTAAGGAACTTTGTATCTACCATTTCTTTCAGAACTTTTTTTACATCCTCTGCTTCGTAAGAAAATGTTGCCATTTGATCCTTCGCCGCAATTCTAAGCAGTATCTCTTTTGCTTCAACCTGCTCTTTGGCCAAAACTGTTTCTGCACCATCTAAGCACTGTATTAGCACAATTTCGCTTGCACCAGCATTTTCGTTTAAGGTAAAGCGTATATGGTAATTATTATTTTGCAAAACTACAAGTCCTGCTTCTATGTTTGATATATCTTCCTTTTGGCCACCTAGCTTTAGCTTTGTTTCCACACAATATTCATAACTATTTTGTCTGATACCTATATAGGAAGCACTTTCCTGCCTAGCAATTCTTTCTTTATTTGCATAAAGTCTTAGACCTTCATGATTTTCCCCTAAGCTATACATTCCTGAAATAGGATTTCTTACTGTTATCATTTCAAAAGGAAGGGTTTTCTCTTTAAAATCATAATAGTAGTGCTTTTTCTGATCAGCTTCCGACTCACCACCTAGTCCAGTTTCCACCCACTCTTCTAGCTTACCGATTCCAGGATTGACCACTGGCCAACCATCCTCCCATATAACCTTGGCTAAAAAGGTTTCTCTTCCCAGGTTTGTATGTCCTTCAAAAGGCCTTGAACCAAGCATAACCATAAACCAATTATCATTTTCATCACATACCAAATCTCCATGACCAGTATACTGAATCGGATAGTTTTTTCCTAAATGTCTATGGGTAAAAATTGGATTCTTTACATGTCCTTCATAGGGCCCGAATATCTCCTTACTTCTCGCAATGGTTATTGCATGGTCAAATCCAGTGCCGCCCTCTGCAATCAGCAAATAATAGTAATCATCCTTTTTATATATATGAGGCCCTTCTGCCCAAACAGCATTCTTCATGGCTCCATACCATATAATATGACTTTCGCCAGTGAGCTTCATTTCGTTTAAATCAAGCTCCTGTGCCCAAATTTCGCCATCACCATAGTAGCGCACTTCATCCGAATTTCCTCTAGTGCCTACATAGTAGCATTTTCCATTTTCAAAATATAGGCTAGGGTCAATCCCCCCTGCTGCTTCACCTAAAAAATAAGGCTTAGACCAAGGCCCCTTAGGGTCCTTGGCTGTTACTATGAAATTCCCGCCACCAGATACATTTGTCGTTATCATGTAAAAGGTTCCTTCATGATATCTAATCGTCGGTGCATAAATCCCCGCCGAGTGCCAACATTCTTGTAGTGGAAGCTGTTCATCGGTGCAAAGCACATTTCCAATCTGCTCCCACTTAGCCAAATCCTTACTCTTAAAAATTGGCACACCAGGGAAGTAAGCAAATGTCGAACATACTAGGTAAAAGGTGTCTTCCACTCTACAAATAGATGGATCTGGATAAAATCCTGGCAGTATTGGGTTTTGGGCTTTCATAGTTAATCTCCTTCATATAAGGTAATTGGTTTAGAAAGTAACCTCTAGCTTAGACACTTCTTTTTTTGTAAGCTCCATGCTTCGTTTATCTGGCTGCATATCACCTACATAAATAGTGTATTTTCCTGGTTCAACCTTTGACTCACCATTTTCGTCACATAAAGCAAATGCTTCTAGACCTAAATGACATGTAAGAGTTTTTGTCTCTCCCGCTTCTAATGCAACTTTGGTAAAATATTTAAGCTGTGCATTAGGTGTTCCAGCTCGGTCTGCCTTTACATAAACCTGTATCGTATCTCTAGCCATCATATCCCCATTATTGGTTACTTGCAAGCTAATTTCAATTCCCTTATCTGTAAGAGTGTGTGTATCTGCCTTAACCTGATCAATTTCAAAGTCCACATAGCTTAGTCCATAGCCGAAAGGATATAATGCATCCTTTGTCATATATCTATATGTTCTTCCCGCCATACTATAATCAGTAAACGCTGGAAGCTCTTCTGTTGTTTTATAGAAAGTAATTGGCAGCTTGCCTTCTGGTGAAAATTCACCAAATAATAGTTCTGCTAATGCTCTTCCGCCTTGTGCTCCTGGATACCAGCCTTGAATAATCGCCGGAATCTCTTGCTGCGCATAATTAATTGCTAGTGCACTACCTGATAGCACAATCAATATTGCTGGCTTTCCAGATTCCTTAATTACCTTAAGCACCTCCTCTTGTAATCCTGGAAGGCTTAGACTTGGTTTATCTCCGCTGGCATACTGATTTCCTTGGTCTCCCTCTTCGCCCTCTAGTCCAGAGTCGAGTCCCATACACGCTATTATGACATCACTTTTTTCACAAACACCCTTTATTTCTGCCATTCTATCGCCAGGCTGTCCTAAGTTGCTTACTCTATCTAAATACATGTGGCAGCCTTCTGAATAATAAACTCTAACCTCATCCCCAAGATAGTCTTGGATACCTTCATTTATGGTAACATATCTAGAAGCAGTTCCCTCATAGTTTCCAACAAGGGCTCTTCTGTTATCCGCATTTGGTCCAATGATACCAATAGACTTTATTTTCTTTTTATCCAAAGGTAGAATTTTATCTTCATTTTTAAGTAGTACCAAAGTTCTTTTGGCAGTATCCAGATTCAATTCTTTCATCTCCGCTGAATCAACTATATCATAGGATAATGCATTAAAAGGAACTGCTGCTTGCTCATCAAATAACCCAAGCTTCATTCTTGTTGTAAATAATCTCTCTACAGCAGTCGTGATTTGTTCTTCCGTTATCATTCCCTGCTTTACCGCTTCCTCTAGGTACATAAATATGTTACCACAGTTCAAATCACACCCCATGCTAACCGCTAGAGCTACAGATTCTACAGGGCCATTTGTTACCCCATGATATTCGTGGAAATCCTTAATTGCCCAGCAATCGGATACAACGTGTCCATCAAATTTCCATTTATCTCTTAGGGTTTTCTTTAATAGGAATTCGCTACCGCAACAAGCCTCTCCATTGGTTCTATTGTATGCCCCCATAACAGTCTCAACTTGCCCCTCTTTTACGCAAGCTTCAAAAGCCGGTAAATAGGTTTCCCATAAATCCTGCATAGAGACTTCCGCATTAAAGCTATGTCTTATATCCTCTGGTCCTGAATGTACCGCAAAATGTTTCGCACAAGCGGCAGTTTTCAAATAACTCTCATCATGTCCTTGAAGGCCATTTATGTAACCAACACCCAATCTTGAGGTTAGATATGGATCCTCACCATAGGTCTCATGTCCTCTTCCCCATCTTGGATCTCTAAATATATTTACATTTGGTGCCCAAAAGGTAAGTCCCTTATATATATCAGCATCTCCAAATTTTTGTTGCATATTAAACTTTGCTCTTCCCTCTGTAGCTACTGCATCTGCTACCTTTTCAAGAAGCTCTTCATCAAAAGAAGCGGCTAATCCTATTGCCTGTGGAAATATAGTTGCCACACCAGCTCTTGCCACACCGTGTAAACCCTCATTCCACCAATTATAGGCCTTTATACCCAGTCTAGGAATTGCAGGCGCGTGATGAAGCATCTGTGAACATTTTTCTTCTAATGTCATCTTGCTAACGAGCTCATGTGCCCTTGCTTTATACGCATCCTTTTTTACCTGATTATTTGAAATTTGACTCATTTGTCTATTTCCTCCATTGTCCATTATAATAACAATATTGTAATAAAAAAGCGAAAAAGCCACTTCACTTTTATTGCTAAATTCGCATCAAATATTGCTATTTAATAAATTCCGGGTATTTTTCTTTAATTATTTGCTCGTCAAGTTTGAATCTCTTCAAATGGGCTTCCATTTGCTTTTGTGCTATTTCTTTATTTCTGCTCTTTACTGCTTCCAAAAGTTTTCTATGGTCTTCTACTATTTTGATATCCTTGGTTGAAAGAAGACTTATATCCCGTACTCGGTCAAAGTGTATGTTAATACCACTCATTAATTGGTAGCACTGTAGTTTTCCTGTTAGGGTAAAAAATTTCTTATGGAAGTTATTATCTAGTTCCATTATTTTTACATGGTCAAAATGCTCTAAATAAAATTCCTGTAATAGAACATTGTCACTTAATTCTTTTATGTCTTCCTGGGTTGCCATATCGCACGCTAGCTCAATCACTGCTTTTTCTAAAACCGCACGAATAAAGCACGCCTCCTCTACCTTGGCATAATCAATAAAGGATACCTGACACCCCCTTTGTGGTAATACCTCGACAATCCCAGACTTTGATAACTCAATCAGGGCCTCCCGCACCGGAGTGCGTGAAAGCCCTAATAAATCTGCTATTTCCTTTTCACTTATCATGGAGCCAGGTATCAGCTCCCGATAAATGATATTTTCTTTTAATATGCGAAACGCGTAATCTCTGCCCGTTTCGCCTTGCCTCTTTTCATCTATTCGCATGTAATATACTCCAATAATGTTTTTCTAACTGCGCCTGGTCCTTCCAGCATTTTCGCAAACATTTCTTCTATTTTACATGCAATCTTTACTTTGTACAAGTCTAAGGCAAATATGGATGCATTGGACAAAATTGGTTGTAGCTTATCTCCTACTGACTTAGGATTTCCAAAAGCTATTCCTTTCATAATCTCCTGCAAATATTCCATCTGAGGATCCGAGCTAAGGGCCATCACCTCGCCTGCATCATCTACACCCATTAAATATCTTAACCAACCTGCAATTGCAAGAGGAATATAGGTAAGGGCTGTCTCATCCAGTTCCTTTGAGCTTACATAAGAACGAATGGTTTCGCCAAAACGAATGGCTATTTTCTGACTAGTATCTGTAGCAATTCTTTGTGGCGTATCTGGAATAAAAGGATTTGGTAAACGTTGTTCAATTACTTCTTTGATAAAAGTCATTGGATCGATGATTCCCGGGTTGGTTACAACAGGCATACCCTCCTCATAACCAATTTTCTCTACTAGCTTCTTTAGCTCCTTATCCTGCATTTCTTCTGCTATACTCTGATAGCCTAATAGACAGCCATAAACAGCAAGTGCTGTATGAAGTGGATTAAGACAAGTCGTTACCTTCATTTTTTCAGTCGCATTAACGGTATCTTGGTTGGTTAAATATACGCCAGCTTTTTCAAGTGCTGGTCTACCATTTGGAAACTTATCCTCTACCACTAGATACTGTGGGATTTCTGCATTTACAAAAGGTGCGATATAGGTATTTTTGCTAGTTGCAATAAGCCCCATCCCCTCTATTCCAAGGTCAGCTAATTGTTTTTCAATTACTTCTGCTGGTCTCGGAGTTATTTTATCTATCATGCTCCAAGGGAAGGTTATCTTTTTTTCATCCTTTAGATAATCTAAAAAGGCTTCATCAACATAGCCCTTTTCAGCCCATTTTTCTGCAATGGTGAAAACAGCAGTCTGCAATTTTTGTCCGTTATGGCTGCAATTATCCATACTTACAAGGGCAAGTGGACTTTTTCCATTTTCATAGCGATGATATATTAGCGCCGTCAGCACACTCATTACATGTTTTGGCAAGGATGGGCCTACTTCTATATCACTTTTAACAAGTGGCAGCAATTCCCCATTCATATCCGTCAGTGCATAACCTTTTTCCGTAATGGTAAAGCTCACCATCTGCAGGCTAGCATCTGCAAACATCCCTTGTAAACGAGGAAAATCCTCCTGATTTCGAGCATCCGCTTTTAATCCCTCCGCGATACTACCTATCACAGATTTTACGGTTTCTCCATTTGCTTTTAACCCAACTAATAAGGTTAAATTGTCATATGGTTTATATATTTTATCAATAATATCATAATCAAAAGCATCTACTGCAACAATTCCCGATTTTTCTAAGCCTGCGTCTAAAAGCGTCTGCTGCAAAACCGCTATAAATCCACGGAAAATATTTCCCGCCCCAAAGTGAATCCACACAGGATTTTCTTTGGTATAAGCTGCCATTTCTTTTACATCAAAGGTTGGTAAGGTAATTCCTGCCTGTTCCCAACTTTCTCTCTCTTTTATTCCTTCTATTGTTAATTTCATCTTTGTCTATGCTCCTTTTCAAATTCCTAGGCCTTTTGCTTTTTAATTGCTTCCCAAATTCCATTTAAGTAGCAAGCACCTAAGGCTCTGTCATATAAACCATAACCCGGCATAGAAATTTCTCCCCAAATTGCTCTTCCATGGTCTGGTCTAATAACGCCCTCAAAGCCTATTTCATCAAACGCCTTTAAAATTGCATACATATCTAAGTTTCCATCACTTGATAAATGCGCTGCTTCTTGGAAATCTCCCTCTCCATTGTACTGAAGATTTCTTACGTGAGCAAAAGGAATTCTACCTTTTAAACCACGAATAATATCTACAATATCATTTTTAGGATTGGAGCCTAAGGAACCTGTGCAAAGTGTAACTCCATTGTATGGCGAGTCTACTGCCTGCATAAGCTTCATTATTTGTTCTTTATTGGTTACAATTCTTGCCAAGTTAAACACTGGCCATGCTGGATCGTCTGGATGAATTGCCATATAAATCTTATATTTTTCACAAACTGGCATTATCTTCTTTAAGAAATAAACCAAGTTCTCAAAAAGTCGCTCTTCGTCTACATCCTTATACATTTCAAATAACTCTTTTAACTTACTCATACGTTCTGGCTCCCAGCCTGGAAGCACAAACCCATTAGATTTGGCGCTAATAGAACCAAAAATATTCTCTGGATCAATTTTATCAATCTCTTTTTGATCATAAGCAAGCACTGTTGAACCATCTGGTCTAACCTTTGCTAAATCACTTCTTGTCCAGTCAAAGATAGGCATAAAATTATAGCACACTAAGTGAATATCTTCTTCACCTAATCTTTCCAGTGTAGTTATGTAATTTTCAATATATTTGTCTCTATCTTCCCCTGCTACTTTTATTGAGTCATGAATATTAACACTTTCAATTCCTAAAAGCTTTAAACCTGCCGCTTCCACTGTTTTCTTTAAACCACGTATTGCATCCTGCTCCCATGCATCTCCTGGTTTTGTATCATAAAGTGTGGAAATAACTCCAGTGACACCTGGAATCTGCTTAATTTGTTCTAATGTAACTGAGTCAAATCCTTCTCCAAACCAACGTAATGCCATATCCATAATCATATACCTCGCTTTCTTTAACTTCATCTTACAACTAGTATACTAGCATGTCAATAGTACGTTTTTTATATTTTTAGTAATTTTTAAGTACAAAAAAATAGCCTTCTTCACTTCATTCTATTACATTTTGTTTGGGATTTATATTTTGATTGCTTTTGATATACGTCTAGAACGTACTTTAGATTTTATATGTGATATTTATATATAAGGTGGCACCATTATGTGCCACCTTGAAGAAAATTATTTTACATTTTTTACACTATCTTGTTGACAAGAAATCGAACTCCCTCTTCCCAACCTCATCATCCGGATAGGTACTTAAATAGCTGTTTAGCAGTGCTGTTGCTTTGGTATACTCACCCAAAAATTCATATGCTACTACCTCATTAAAAAGTAATGTCTGCATCATTTCATTGTTCTCTACATTCATGGCACATTGAAATGCCGTAAGGGCAGCCTCATAATTTTGCTGATTCATATAGCACAAGCCTAGTTGGTTATATATAGCAGCATTTGACTGATTCTTATTTATATATGTGGTATACACATTATTAATTGCATA
Source organism: Lachnospiraceae bacterium (assembly GCA_031554725.1). Taxonomy (GTDB): domain Bacteria; phylum Bacillota; class Clostridia; order Lachnospirales; family Lachnospiraceae; genus JAVBUZ01. The sequence continues at coordinate 14,588 of JAVBUZ010000254.1, forward strand.
GTTATAATCGCCGGTTGCTTCATAGGACTTTCCTAGGTATAGGTAAACCTCTGGAGTATTTAAGCTCTTCGCTTCTTCTAAATTCAGATAAGCCTGCTGATATTCGCCTAAGTAAAAATAAATCCTTCCAATATCATATTTACTCATTTTGGAACTACGATTTTCTAAGGCATCTGTCAAATATTGCTGTCCAAGCTCCTTATATCCCTGTGCTTCCAAAAGCTCATATATGTGGATTAATTTATCATAATCATTGGGGGCCAAGGAAATCACTTTACTAAAGTCCTCCTGTGCCAGCTCATATCTGTACGTTTGCAGTCTAGTATTTCCTCGCAGATAATATGCCTCTACTTCCTCTGGCTTAAGAGCAAGAATAGCTGTATAAATTTCTTCTGCTTTTGTGTATTTTCCTAACTTACAATAGGCAGCTGCCAAGTAATAATTTACATCATAGTCCATATCAGAAATTCTTCCCTTACTATAAGAAAGGCATTCTTCCAAATAGGAGATTGCTGCTTCATAATCAAGCACTCCCATACTTGCAATTCCGTTTCCTCTGGAAATCAATCTACTATCTTCCTTACTTACCGTTGCTGCTTCAAAGCAAATCAAGGCATCATTATACCTTAGCTCCTCTATGGCCTTCATTCCCTCTGCAACATTTGGATTGCTCTTTGATTTCCCGCAGCCAGTTAGCATGCAGCAAAGCATAAGACATATCATCATTTTTAATAATAATTTTCTGTTTTTCATCCGCACTCCTAACTGCACATTAGCATAGGTATTTTCTTTATAGATTATAACAAGAAATGGGGGATTGGGCAATGCATTTTGAGCGTCAATCTAGAAGCTAAGCATAACAAAGTTTCTTCGAGCAGACGCTCTCGCTTGATGAAAAACGCAGCAATTCTAAAAGTGTACAATACACACTTTAAGAATCGGCGTTTTCCGACACTGCTCTAAAGAAAACTTTGTTATGCTTAGCCATCTACATTATGACCTTCAAAAAGCAATACCCTAATATACAAAACAATATGACGTTAGCTAACCCTTATCTTGCACATGCTTCCACCAGTTTTTACACTCTCAATAAGTTCAACCTCTACA
>JAVBUZ010000120.1:0-13783 GCA_031554725.1 Lachnospiraceae bacterium
GATGGGATATTCTGCAAGAGCTACTAGAGGATAGTTCGGTAACAGAAATTATGATTAATGGCACGGATGGGATATATATTGAAAAGCAAGGTAAGGTGGAGCGTCTGAAAGAGGCCTTTCCTAGTGCAGAAAAGTTAAGAGATATTATTCAAAGAATTGTTGCTCAGTGTAATAGGATGGTTAATGATGCATCTCCAATAGTGGATGCGCGAATGGAAAATGGTGCCAGAGTGAATGTGGTGCTCAACCCTATTGCAATTAATGGACCAGTTGTTACGATTCGTAGATTCCCAGATACTCCAATTACAATGGACCAATTAATTGATTTTGGGACCATATCAAAAGAAGCGGCATTATTTTTGAAGCAGCTAGTAAGTGCTGGCTACAACATTTTTATTAGTGGTGGTACTGGTTCAGGTAAAACAACATTTTTAAATGTTTTATCAAATTACATACCAAAGGAGCAACGGGTGATAACCATAGAAGATAGTGCAGAACTACAGCTTCAAGGAATTGAAAACTTAATACGTATGGAGACTAGAAATGAAAATGTGGAGGGTTGCCATTCCATAGGAATAAGAGAGCTTATTAAAACCTCCTTGCGTATGAGACCGGATAGAATCATTGTAGGTGAGGTACGAGGCGGTGAAGCAATTGACATGGTGCAGTGCATGAATACGGGTCATGATGGATCCATGTCTACTGGCCATGCAAATAGCTCCAAGGATATGCTAAGTAGGTTAGAAACTATGATACTAGTGGGTATGGAAATTCCGCTTATGGCAGTTAGGCAGCAAATTGCATCAGGAATAGACATAATGGTGCACCTGGGCAGGGTGCGAGATAAGACGCGAAAAGTGTTGGAAATAGCAGAGGTGGAGGGAGTTGTTGATGGAAATGTTCAATTACATTTGCTTTACTCATATGAAGAAGGCGGAGAAAAAAATGCAGAAAAGGTAACTGGTGAACTGGTTAAAAGGGGAGAACTATTGAATGATCAAAAACTTAAAGCGGCAGGTATCTGAACATCCCAAAAGTCTTCTGAGCTATGTTCTTCAAAGTATTTTAGTTATTACATTTTTTTCGTATTTTTTCTATAAAAGTCTTTGGGCTATCCCTTTTATGATACCCTTCGGAATCGGTTTCTTTTTATTAAAATCCCAAAATTTAACTATAAAAACAAAAAGAGAATTTGAGAAGCAGTTTAAAGAGTGTATATCCTCAGTGGCAGCAGGGCTAAAGGCAGGATATTCAGTGGAAAATGCATTTCAGGAATCTATTAGTGATATGAAATTGCTTTTTGGAGAAAGGGCAGCCATTGTTACGGTATTAGAGAAGATGGTAAGAGAGATGCATAACAATAAGGCGTTGGAAGAGGTGTTATTTCAATTGTGTCAAAGAGAGGATAGCGCATTTATAAGAGAATTTTCTGATGTTTTTCAAATTGCGAAAAGGAGTGGGGGGAACATGACTGCTATTATAGGCGATAGTGTGGAAGCGATAAGCAACCAGATACATATGGAACAGGAAATGTTAGATATGATTAGTGGTAAAAAGTTAGAACAAAAAATAATGAATGTAATCCCCTTTATGATTGCAATTTATGTTCAGAGTGCTAACCCGGGTTACTTTGATATCTTGTACCATAGTGGAATGGGGACGATTGTAATGACCGTTTGCTTGTTGATATATATAGGAGCCTTTGTTTTATCCGAAAAAATATCAAGTATTAATATAGGTTAGGAGAAACATATGGATAAAAAACAAAGCAACAAAGAGTCAAAAGTTGCCTGTTTAATATATGAGCGGCTGGTCAAAAGAATTGTGTCAACAAAGGTAAGAAGAAACCTAAAGAGATTATATCAATGGGAGGATGATGATAAAGCTTTAAAAAGATATTATGTAGATAAAATATCATTACTTTTAAAGATAGCAGTAATATTCACTTGCATTCTCGTGATTATGTGCATAACTTCTATAAACAAAAAAAGTGTTGTGGATGGAGTGGTAAAGAAAAATGAATATGGTGAAGGAGGCAAGCTTTTAAGGGTAGAGGCAGCTACAAAAGATGGATATAAAATTATTCGAGAGCTTGATATTAAGGAAAGAAGGTTTTCGGAAATGGAGCTGGAAGAAAAGCTTGTAAAGCTGTTTCCTATATTGGAGAAAATAGTACAGGGTGAAAATGATGATTTGCTACACATTAAACGGGATTTAACACTGCCTTCAAGTATAGAGGGATATCCGTTTGCACTCACATGGTTTTCTAAAAGTGACTATATAAATGGAGATGGAGAAATATCTAGAGACTTAGGAGAGGAAGGAACAAGCCTACAGCTCTATGTGGATATATCCTATTTTGAGTTTAGACGTGAGTTTATCTGGAATCTCTATATATACCCTGTGGAATTAGAAGAAAGAGATCGGTGGGAGTTGGATTTAGATAAAGCATTGCAAGAGGAACAAGAAAAGGCACTGCGGGAAAAGGAGCTGAAATTACCAAGTGAAATTAATGGTAAAAAGGTTATTTGGAAGGAAAAGGTAAATAGCGAAATTGGACAAGTAGCAGGGTTAATGATTCTAACGCTTTTACTCATTTATTTTATGAAGGACCAAGATCTTGGAAAGCAAGTAGCACAAAGAAATGAAAAGCTAATGGAGGCATATTCCACAGTAATTCATAAACTTTGTTTATATTTAGGGGCGGGAATGACAGTTAGCGGTGCATGGAAAAAAATTGCTTATGACCAAAAAGATAAAGAAAAAGGCTCAAATCATATCTATGAAGAGATGCTTTACACCTGCTATGAGATAAATAGTGGAGTTCCAGAAAGTGTGGCGTATGAAAGATTTGGAAAGCGTATTCGTATACATTCATATACAAAGCTGGCAGGTTTGCTGACTCAAAACTTAAAAATGGGAAATAGTGCCTTGCTGCTTTTGCTACGAGAAGAAGCTACAGAGGCTTTGGAAGAGAAACGCCATATGGTAAAACGCAAAGCAGATGAAATGGGGACAAAAATGCTAGCACCAATGATGCTAATGTTAGGCATTGTAATGGCACTAATAATGATTCCGGCTTTTAGTAGTCTGGGAATTTAATAAAAGATAGAAAGGAATACAGTATGGAAAAATTAAAGTCTTGGAAAGAGTTCTGTAAGGAAGAGGATGGAATGGGAACAGTGGAAGTCATCCTGATTATAGTGGTACTGGTAGGATTAGTTATTATTTTTAAGAGCCAAATAAATGGCATCATAAACACACTGTTTAATAAAATAAGTTCCCAAACAAATCAGATATAAGGAGGAAGGGTGCAATACATAAAGATATCGGATTAGAGGGATATTTAACAATTTTTATATCCTTAACACTTACAATAATGATTTCATTTTGCTTTACCTTAGTGGAAGGGGTTAGGAAAAACACCATGGTCTTAGAACTTGAATGTGTGACGGATATTGGAATGAATAGTGTTTTGGCGGAATTCCATCGAGAACTACTTGCCAGGTACAACTTGTTTTTTATAGATACTTCTTATGGGACAGACTATGCTTCTTACCAAGAAACAGCTGAGCATTTGCAAAAATATATGAATGAAAACCTAAAATGTTCAGGGACCTTTCTGCCGATTTTGACAAAAGATTTATTATCATTAGAGGTTACGAATGTTTCAGTCTCGGGATTTTCAGTTGCCTCTGATGAGGATGGTGCTGTTTTAAGAAGGCAGGCAGTCGATGTAATGAAGGATGAATTTTTAATTGGCTATCTAAATAAGGTGAAAGATTGGTTTGAGGTGGTAAGGGAATATGAGCTTAATGAAAATGTGACAGACATTCAGAAAAAGGTGGTACAACAAGAAATCATAGAGTGGGAAGAAACGCTAGGTGGACCACTGGCGAGTGAAAAAGGAATTTTGAAAAAAGCTCTTGATATAATAAAAACACCTACAAATGGATTTTTATATTTGGTTATGGATGTAGGAAAGCTATCTAAGCAAGAAATAGCTGTGGAGGAGTATTTATCTGCAAGACGGTTAAACCAAGGGACAGGTATGAGAGAAAATATGCCTTATGAAGATACCTTTGTTAATGAGCTTTTATTTCATGAATATATCTTGAAACAAGTGGGTAGATATCAAGCGGAAAAAGAAGGTTCTCTTTTAAAATATCAGGCGGAATACATCTTGGTGGGTAGGAATTCTGATGTTGCAAATTTAAAGGAGATAGCAGAAAGGTTATTTTTGCTTCGCGAGGCGGCAAATATTTTTCATATCATTAGCAGCGAAGAAAAAATGGAGAGTACAAAAATTGTGTCAGCCGCTATTGCAAATCTTTTGACTCAGCCAGAAATAGAACCAGTAATACAGACTTTGCTTGTTTTGGCATGGGCAGGGCTAGAAAGTGTAAGGGATGTAAAGCTATTGTTTCAAGGTGACAGGGTTCCCTTAATAAAAGTTGAAGGGGAATGGTTTTATGGAATTCATAGTATTGAAAGCTATATTGAATATGAAAACCTTGATGGAAAAGTGGAAGATGCCGGTCTTACATATGCAGATTATTTGAGGGTGTTTCTTTGCTTTGAAACCAGCAAGAACAAAACATACAGGCTAATGGACATTATGGAAATGGATATACGACAAACAAAAGGAAACGCTTCCTTTAGAATGGATGCGTGTATAGATAGTCTTGAAGCTAATATCTTAGTTAAGAGCGGATATGGATATAGTTTTGAACTAAAAAGATCATATGGATATGATTAGAAAGGAGGTAGAGGTGACAAAGATGCTCTTCTTACAATGTAACATTAACTATAAACTTAGCACAAATTCGACTTCTTTAGCGTTAATTCCTAATGCAACTGGAAATAAAACCCCCGAATATTTCCGTTATCCCCTCATAAAGTCATTCATGGTTCAACAAGACAAAAAGGTTGTAAGGAGAGTATCTTTGTCGTCTTTACCACAAGCTAAAGGTAGCATGACGCTAGAAGCGGCACTTGTGCTATCACTGTTTATTTTCTTTATTCTAAATCTATATTCCATAATAGAAATGCTCAGATTTCATGGAAATATGGAATTGGCAATACGACAAGTGGGAAACGAGATGTCAGTCTATGGCTATGCCTATCATCATATGATGGAGGAGGGGGATAATCCATTAAATACATTGGTAGGAAAGCTTGCATTTTCTAATTTATATATTAGGCAAAAAATAGAAGAGTATTTAGGGGAAGAATATATTCAATATGCTCGAGTCGAAAATGGCAAAAATGGAATTTGGTTTTGGGAAGTAAGCTTAATGGAGAACGATATCATTTCATTTACGGTAACTTACCGACTTAAGCTACCTTTTACGATGGGAAATCTAGCAGGTGTAAGGCTTAAAAATAGTTACTACTCCCGTGCTTGGACAGGATATGAGGTTGAAAATGAAGACACATATGTATTCTTGGCGGAAACAGGGACGGTATACCACATAAGGCGGGACTGTACCTATATTATGCTTAATATAAAAGAAGCAAACCCGCAAGTGGTTTTCTTCATTCGAAATATAGAGGGTGAAAAATATACAGAATGTGAACGTTGCCAAAATAAGGGAAGTCCAATATGGTTTATTACGGAAAGCGGAAATAAATATCATTACACATTGGAGTGTAGTGCTTTAAAAAGAACCATTAGACAAGTTACTTTAGAGGAAGCATTAGAGAAAAATTATGATGCTTGTTCTCGGTGTGGCAAAACAAAAGGAGAAAAATGAGAGAAGTGGGAATGTGGGCACTGCTAACGCTTGCTAGTATATATGATATATCAAGAAAAAAAATCCCTGTTTTACTTTTGACATTAGGAGCAATAGGGGGAATATTATTGTTGCTACTGCAAAAGGTAGAAATGGCAGAATGGGCACTTTGCATGCTACCAGGACTAGGAATTTTATTTGCAGGTTTTATTACAAAACAGAAGATTGGTTATGGAGATGGAGCATTAATTTTGGCTTTAGGGCTTATGGAAGGAGGGAGACGGTGCACAATGGGTTTGCTTTTAGCGCTTTTTCTTTCTTCTTTAGTGGGAATAACCCTTCTTATTTTAAAGAGAGCAAATTTAAAAACACAAATACCATTTGCGCCATTTTTACTGTTGGCGCATGTGCTACTAAAGGTTGGGGAAATGGTATGAAGGGCTACTTTACAATTGAGGCGACCTTATTGATGCCAATGGTATTGGCTGTATACATATTTTTAATTTATTTAGGATTGTATCAATATGATAGATGTCTGCTAGAGCAAGACTGTAGATTAATTGCTCTAAGAGGGAGTTTCTTGCAGGGGCAGGAGAATAAAGAAATATATTGGTGCGTAAACAAAATGTTCAATGAAAATAATTGGGATAAGTTCGCGCTTTCGGTAAAAAATAACATTGCAATAGAAGTAAGTGGAGAAAACGTTAATGCTGAGATATGTCGGTATATAAATGTTCCCTTTGTAAAGAACATTTTTGAAGGAATTAGTGAAGAGTGGAAAATACAGGTGGCGGCAAAGAGTCGAAGGCTAGAGCCCGCTACGGTAATTCGAATTTGTAAGAAAATAATGGAAGTGGGGAGGGATAAAAATGGAAGCGATAATGAGTCTGAGTAACAAATGCATAAGGGTTGAAACAAATGAAAAAGAAGTTGGATATACTTATAAGCTATTACAAAGAAATAAAATATGTCATCTCTTACACATAGATATGAGAAATATGGATGATGTTTGTTATTTTTATTATGATGTTTCCTCGAAGAAAAGTTTAAGGGATACGTTTAAAAAGCAAAAAATTACAATTGAACAGATAGACAGTGTGATAAATAATTTATATGCTGCTTTGCAGGAATTAGAAAAGTATCTTTTAAACGCAAGTGATCTTTGCCTCAAACCGGAATGTATTATGGAGGATATAAATACAAGGGAAAAGCATTTTCTTTATGTTCCCAATTACCAAGAAGATCAGAAAGAAGATTTGGATATTTTGATGGAGTTTTTGCTTGAGCGTTTAGATATGGAAGATGACGAAGCGATAGAGGAAATGTACACCTTTTATAATGAGTGCCTCTTATGTGGCAATAAACTTACGGCAGTGCTTTGGTGCGAATTGTGGAAAAAAGGAAAAGAGACTACATGCCAAGGGGATGAAAAGGGTATTCCGAAGCTTAATATAGAAAAAAACATGGACTCTTATCTTGAAGTTGCACAAAGCAAGGATGAAAAGTTTGGATGGATCATAAGTGTATGGAAAAAGAAGATATATAAGTTCTTATACAATGAAAAGAACCAGCATTGACATCAAAGAAGCAAAATGATACTTTTTAAGGTATAAAGCATTTATAATAAGAGTAGTAGTGAGGCATAAAATGAAATCATTTTTACGACGTTATAAGTATGAGCCATTTATTACATATCTGCTAGTTGCCATAAATGTAATACTATTTCTTTTGTGTACTTTTGGTGATAACATGTTATATAATATAGGGAGATTAAGCCCAGATACCTTCTTTTTAGATAAGGAATATTACAGACTGATAACAGCGATGTTTTTACATGCAGACATTCAGCATCTGGTAAATAATATGCTTCTGCTATTTGGCTTAGGGTTTATGCTTGAGAAAGAAGTCGGGCACCTTTTATTTGCAGTATTATATTTTTGTTCGGGCTTAGTGGGACAAGCGGCTTCGCTCATATATAAAATATTATCGGGCGAATGGGATGTGGGTTCCATTGGCGCAAGTGGAGCAGTATTTGGTTTGCTGGGATTATTACTTGCAGCCATTTTGGTATTGGGCATGCAATCTTTACAAGTAACACCACAAAGGGTTTTTCTGGTGGCTTTGTATTCTATATATATGGGTATGACAAATGCAAGAATAGATAATGCTGCTCATGTGGGCGGATTCTTTGGTGGTTTTTTTATAGGATTAATTATCTGTTTAGTAGAATTGAAAAAGAGGAGGCGTAGGTAATACAGTGAAGATTAATATTTATTATGGCGGTAGGGGACTTATGGATGATCCTACATTATATGTTATTAATAAAATGCAGAGTGTACTTGAAGAGCTACATGTAATGGTTGAAAGATTCAATTTATATGAGCTTAAAAATAGTATTACGACCTTGCCTCAGACGTTAAAAACAGCGGATGGAATTATTCTAGCAACTACGGTAGAGTGGTACGGCATTGGCGGGTATATGCAACAATTTTTGGATGCATGCTGGTTGTATGCAGATAAAGAAAAAATTGAAAAGATATATATGTGTCCGATTGTCATGGCTACAACCTATGGTGAAAGAGAAGGAAAGCTTAATTTATCAACTGCTTGGGAGATACTTGGATGACGACCTTGCAGCGGTATTTGTGGATATAGTCCCGACAATACAGCATTGGAGATGAACAGTGATTACGCAAATATCATAGAGAAAAAAGCGGAGAATATGTATCGTACTATAAATCAAAGATTAGCTAGCTTGCCAGCAAGCAACCAAGCGGTAAAGAAGATGGTTTCTAGTACCAAAAATATTGATTTAACCCCTCAGGAGTCAGAACAATTGTCTCAGTATGCTTCTGATGATGGCTATGTACAAAGACAAAAAGCGGATATACAAGAGCTTACGAGCTTGTTTAAGGATATGATGGGTACGGATGAAAAAATGGATGAACTTTATAGCGAAAAGCTGACAAAGGCCTTTAAGCCGATGGCAGGTTTTAAAGCTGTGTATAAATGCAATCTTGAAGGAAGAAAGAAGGCTCTTTTTATTCGCGTGAATGGAGCCAGTGTAGAATGTGTAGAAGAGGCACAGGAAGAAATAGATGTGGAGATTCACCTAACACCTGAAACCATGGAAGAGATTATGATGGGCAGAATGTCTTTTCAAAGAGCTTTCATGTCAGGAGATATGAAGATGAAGGGTGACTTTAAAATATTGCGAGCACTAGACCAAATTTTTGTTTTTGCTGAGCAAATATAATTGCGGGAAGGGCGTGAATTGAAGATGAGAAAAGAAGATTGTATTTTTTGCAAAATAGCAAATGGCGATATTCCATCGAAGACTATTTATGAGGATGGGCTATTTAGAGTGATATTGGATATGGGACCAGCAACGAAGGGACATGCATTAATATTACCTAAGGAACATGCAGACAATTTATATGAGCTACCAGATGACATAGCAGAAAAAGTGATGGTAGTTGCTAAGAATATGGTGGTAAAAATGCGTAATAGCCTTGGAGCAGATGGATTTAATCTGGTTCAAAATAATGGCGAGGTGGCGGGACAAAGTGTATTGCATTATCACCTGCACTTGATTCCAAGATATAAGAATGATAACCAACACATTTTATGGGAACCACATGAAACAACGGTAGATGAATTGGAAAATATTAAGAATACAATTATCTCCTAATAGTTCATGAGGAAATACAAAAAATAATTATGAGGATTTGCATGAAAACAATAGCTGTTGATGAGATTACTAGAAACATAAAAGAAATGTGCATAGAGGCAAATCACTATCTTACTCCAGACATGGATAAAGCAATGAAGGATGCTCTCGAAAAAGAAGAGTCAGGACTTGGCAAGCAGATACTTGAACAATTGCAAGCTAATTTAACAATTGCAAGCCAAGATATGATTCCAATTTGTCAGGATACAGGAATGGCAATAATTTTTATGGAGATTGGTCAAGAGGTTCATTTTGAAGGTGGGTCTTTGGATGCAGCAATACATGAAGGCGTGCGACAAGGGTATGAAACGGGATTTTTAAGAAAATCGGTGGTTGGAGATCCTCTTATTAGAGAAAATACAAAAGATAATACACCAGCAGTAATTCATTATGAAATGACTGAAGGTGATAAGGTGACTATTACAGTAGCTCCGAAGGGATTCGGTAGTGAAAATATGAGCAGAGTATTTATGCTTAAACCTTCCGATGGTGCAGAAGGGGTGAGAGATGCTGTTTTGACGGCAGTAAAGGATGCAGGACCTAATGCATGTCCTCCTATGGTAGTAGGAGTTGGTGTCGGAGGGACCTTTGAAAAGTGTGCGATAATGGCTAAAAGGGCTTTGACAAGACCAGTAGGTGAGTGCTCGGTAGTTCCATGGGTAAAGGAAATGGAAGAAGAGCTTTTGGCAAGGATTAATTGTTTGGGCATTGGCCCTGGAGGCCTTGGTGGAACAACCACTGCTCTGGCAGTTAATATTAATACCTATCCGACACATATTGCAGGGTTACCAGTGGCAATTAATATTTGTTGTCATGTAAATAGACATGCCGTGCGCACATTATAGGGAGAAGAACATGAATAGATATATTACGACTCCTATTTCGAAGGAAGATGTGGCAACTTTAAAAGCGGGGGATTATGTGTACCTAACTGGGACAATATATACAGCGAGGGACGCCGCACATAAGAGAATGTTTGAAACTTTAGAAGAAGAAAAGAAACTGCCAATTTCAATAGAAGGAAGCATAATTTATTATATGGGACCATCACCAGCGAGAGATGGAAGACCAATTGGATCCGCTGGTCCAACAACCTCTAGCCGTATGGACAAGTATACGCCAACCCTTTTGGATATGGGGATGATTGGAATGATAGGTAAAGGAAAACGTTCAAAATCTGTTTTGGATGCAATTGTCAGAAATAGAGCAGTGTACTTTGCGGCAGTTGGTGGAGCGGGCGCGCTGTTATCCAAATCTATTACAGCATCTGAAGTGGTGGCATATGACGATTTGGGCACTGAGGCAATCCGAAAATTAGAAGTAAAAGACTTTCCTATTATAGTGGTAATTGATTCAGAGGGAAACAACTTATATGAAACCGCAATAAAGGAATTTACAAAAGAAGCATAGACTACAAGAAAAAAGTGCGCGAAAGCGAGGATGATTATGCGACGTATTATGATGATGGTCTTTAGATTGTTCTATATTGCTCCATATTATTTGTTTCGAATATGGAGATACAGTAAGAAGAAGGATGCTGACTTTGATGAAACCTATGCTTATGTGAAGAAAGTAACAAAGGCAGCAAATCATGCAGGTAGGGTAACAATTGAAAGTCATGGTTTGGAAAATATTCCTAAAGAAAATGGATTTATTTTCTATCCGAATCATCAAGGAATGTTTGACGTACTGGTATTTCTAGAATCTTGTCCAGTGCCTTTTACCTTTGTTATAAAAAAGGAAGCTAGAAATATAATTCTTTTAAAGCAAGTAGCAGATGCCCTTGGAGGATTGGCGATGGATAGAGAAGATATTCGACAGTCCATGCAGGTCATCAATCAGATGACAGAGTCCGTAAAGGAAGGAAGGAATTTTCTTATTTTTGCTGAAGGAACAAGAAGCAAAAGGGGAAATGAACTTTTAGATTTTAAAGGCGGTAGCTTCAAAAGTGCGGTTAAGGCAAAGTGTCCAATTGTTCCTTGTGCGTTAATTGATTCCTTTAAACCTTTTGATGAAAAGTCAGTTAAGCCAGTTAGCGTGAAGCTGATTTATTTACCTCCACTATATTATGAAGAATATAAAGACATGAAAACCCAGGAAATTGCCATAGAAGTAAAAGGTCGCATTGAGAAAGTAATTAGTGAATATGTAGACGCATTTTAAGATAAGAGAGAATAAGCACGGGAGTATAAAATAGCGTGCTTAAATGATGTAAGGTGAAAGTTTTGAGTAATGATAAAACAGAGACAGCAAATCCTTTAGGGACAATGGAAATAAAGAAGCTATTGGTTAAATTCGCAGTTCCGTCCATTGTAAGTTTTTTGGTTAGTGCATTATATAATATTGTTGATCAGATATTTATTGGGCAAAGCATAGGTATATTAGGAAATGCGGCAACGAATGTTGCTTTTCCTCTAACGACGATTTGCACGGCTACAGCTTTGCTATTAGGAATTGGTGGAGCATCAAATTTCAATTTGGAATTAGGCGCAGGGCGAAGGGAGGAAGCGATAAATATTGCTTCTAACGCTTTGTTTTTACTTTTTGCTTGCGGAACAGTTTTGGCAATTGGAGTTGGATGCTTTCTGAGCCCCCTAATGCTTGCTTTTGGTGCGACGGCAGATACCTTGCCATATGCAACAATATATACGGGTATAACATGCTTTGGTATGCCGTTCTTAATCTTTACAACTGGCGGAGGGCATTTAATTCGTGCAGATGGAAGTCCTACGTACTCCATGATAAGTATGCTTTCGGGTGCGATATTAAATACTATATTAGATCCTATCTTAATATTTGGCTTTAAGATGGGTATGGCAGGGGCAGCGTATGCAACTGTAATAGGGCAAGTAGTTTCGGCATTGATTATGGTGTATTATTTTGTTAGGAAATATAGGACTGGTAAGATTATTAAGAGCCTTTTGGTGCCAAAACTTAAATATGTCAAGGCGATTTTGATGTTGGGGAGTGCAAGTTGCTTTAACCAGCTAGCAATGACGGCAGTACAGATTGTTTTGAATAATACTCTTACCTATTATGGTGCGAAATCAATATATGGAAGTGATATTCCTCTTGCATGTGTTGGGGTAATTATGAAAGTGAATGTTATACTTATGGCATTTATCTTAGGAATCACTCAAGGCTGTCAGCCAATATTTGGATTTAACTATGGTGCCAAGCGATATAACCGCGTCCGAGAAGCTTATGTTGCAGGTGCTGTAGCAACGACAGTGGTTTCTTGCGTTTTCTTTTGCGCCTTTCAATTAATTCCAAGGCAAATTGTTAGCATTTTTGGAAATGGAACAGAAGAGTATTTTAGATTTGCAGAGCGCTATTTTAGAATATATTTAGGTCTTACCCTTATAAACGGGATTCAACCGTTAACAGCGAATTTCTTTACTTCAATCGGTAAAGCAAAGACGGGTATGAGGATCTCGCTTACAAGACAAATATTATTTTTGTTGCCGCTTATACTTATTTTTCCGATTTTCTTTGGAATTGATGGAGTTATGTACGCTGGACCAATAGCAGATATGGCAGCAGCAATAGTAGCTTTTGTATTTTTATTTAGAGAATTTAGAAGAATGCCAAATGTAGAAAAAACCAATTGACAAACAAAACATTCCTATGTATAATAACACTTGCGTCACTAATAAGGACGTAAAACTTCATATTGACAGAGGTGCAGTTCAGACGTGGAGAAATACTCAAGAGGCTGAAGAGGCGCCCCTGCTAAGGGTGTAGGTCGTTTACGCGGCGCGAGGGTTCAAATCCCTCTTTCTCCGTTAAAAATACCAATGTCAAGATGTGGAAGTTCCTTTTATAAGGAACTTCTTTTTTTGCGGTTTTTTTGTAATATGACGTGCTGCTGTCTTGTTATGTATATTATAATCAGGGAAACAAAAGAAAACTTGGAGGTAATATAATGATTGAATCAAGATGTGGGATTTTATAAAAAAATATATTCTATTAGAAGTATAAATAGGAAGTTACATAGACGCGGGGGCAACGATATGTTGCCTCTTTTTTCTTGTTTCTTCTATATATAGTAATAAGACAATAAGCGAAAAGGAATGCACCCTGTTATGGAGTTATAAAACCTTGTAAAAAAATGGACAAAGATGTTGACAAGCTAAGGAAGTAGTGTTAATATAAAATTCCACCGCGAAAAACGAGTAAAAATGAGCGGTGAAAATTTTGAAAAAAGTTGTTGACACGCAAAACACCTTGTGATAATATAAGGGAGTTGCGGCTCAAACGAGTAGACAACAAGAACCTTGACAAGTAAACAGTAATGCAACCCTGAAAATTCTAACGA
>JAVBUZ010000123.1:0-45525 GCA_031554725.1 Lachnospiraceae bacterium
AATGGTACATCCATATATTTCCTTTGATTGATAAGGAACCATAGGCTGCCACAAATCCGATAAACAGCCCATCAAAAAAGTTGGTCTCACGAATCATTTGCCATATAGAATATCCCATGTCTTTATAAGTATTTTGACTTAAAGGATTGACCACATCAATCGCATATTGAGCCGCCGTAAGCTCTCTCGTTTTTAGGCCTAGCATATCGCCATCATATAGAATGTAGCTTCGAATAAACCAGCCTGCGATTGCAAGTAACACTAGAGCACTGATAAATATACCTTTTTTTAGCATTTCCTTATAGTCATAAGAAACTTTTCCCTGCTTGTTGCTATAAAAATACGCCAAAAACAGCAAGATGCTACTTAGGATAAACCCATACGCATTATAATAGGAAAGAGCACATAAGCTAATACCTACAGAAAGATAAATACAATTTTTGTAGGAAAATCCCTCCTTGTATGCACTCACCAGTGCATACACCATAATCGCCGTTGATAGCATACACATAGAATCTGTATTCACATACGTGTGCATAAAAAGACTCTGTGGCATAAACATAACCGCGAAACAAAATAACCATTTAAAACGTCTATCTTCAAAAAGCTTGTTGCCTAGAGCATACACGACTGCTGTCATAGCTGTACCAAAAAATACATTCACAAACCTAGCTACCAAAATTAGTACCTCTCTTGAACTGGTAAAAAGACTTGCGAACCGCATAACATAGCCCTGCACAATGTAGGGAAACACATTATAAAACCCGTAGGAAAATCCATAGGAAGGAATTCTAATTTCCTCTTCAAATCCCGTAGGTATCTTCCCATATTTGCAAATAAACTCCGGAATCAAAATTCTCGCGTGTTCATCTGGCGGATTAGGAAGAAGTGGAAGTATATCTTCTATTGGCTGAAATATTGCAATGGATGCTGCTGCTACAAAAAAAAGCAATATATAAAATAGAAAAATATGTTTATCTTTTATTTTCAACATTTTTGTAGTGCATTCCTTTCTATGCCTTTGGCCTATCTAATAAAGCCAAAGTATACAATTACTAGAATACCCAAAACAATTCTATAATAGCCAAATACTTTAAAATCGTGTTTCTTTATGTAATCTAAGAGGAACTTAATAACAATAACTGAAACCACAAATGCCACAATCATTCCTGTTGCTAAAATTGCAAGCTCAGTACCAGTAAACGCAAAGCCAAACTTAACTAATTTTAACAAGCTTGCTCCAAACATAACTGGAATTGCTAAAAAGAAAGTAAATTCTGCTGCTACTGTACGTGATACTCCAAGAAGCAAGGCGCCAATAATGGTTGCTCCTGATCTTGAGGTTCCTGGAAAAACAGCTGCAATTACTTGGAATACCCCAATAAACAAGGCAATTTTATATGTCAATTGACCTAATTCTACAATCCTTGCATTCTTTCCCTTATTCCAGTTTTCAATAATAATAAATGCAACACCAAAAACAATTAATGCACCTGCTACTACATACCATTTATAGAAAACAGCATCTAAAATATCATCAAATAACAAGCCAATAACTGCTGCTGGCACACAAGCTACTAATATTTTAAACCATAACTGAAAAATATCCCATTTTACAAAAGACAAAATTCCTGTTTGCTTATAACCATTTCCTTTTTTACAGAAAGGCCAAATTTGTTTAAAAAACAATAATACTACTGCAAGTATCGCGCCAAACTGAATGACAACTTCAAACATATCCCAAAAACCATCTGATACGTTTTGAAAGGATACAAACTCATTAAATAAAATCAAATGTCCTGTACTACTAATTGGTAACCATTCTGTGATTCCTTCTACAATACCAAATAAAAGTGCTTTTAAAATGTCTAACATACTCTCTCCTTTTTTACCCTTTAAGAATTTAAATAATTTAATACTGCTTCATAGTTCTCTTCTGCATCTCTATAGCCCTCTTCATAAAGAGCTATTAGCTTATCACAGTCCTTCTCAATTCTACCAACTGCACTTACTTTCTTGGGCCTAATTACAAATGCTAGGCCGTTTTCCTCTTGCTCATCAATATAACGAAGGGTTTCATTGTATACTAGATGACGCTCTGCCATAAGATCATATACTTTAGAATATTTCATATATCTTAATTTTATGAGTGACATATTAGAGGAAGGCTTACGTACATATCCTTCTTCCTTTGTCATAACCACGATATTCTTCTGATTCCCATCCATAACCGATTTTCTAAGAGGAATGGCATCCGAGATGCCTCCATCTAAATATAATTTATTTCCTATCTTTACGTTTCTTGATACTAGTGGTAACGAGGCTGAAGCACGGATTTTATCTATGTCCTTCCTCATATCCTTAAGACGTAGATATTCTGGCTGACCTGTCTCAATATTGGTAACTACTGCATAGGCTCTTCCCTCATACTTATCAAACTGCTGGTGATCAAATGGGTGAAGATAGTCCGGTATCAAGTGATATGCCATCTGCACATTAAATAAATCACCTGTTGTAATCAGGCTCTCTATACTGCAGTATTTTTTAGAGTCTACATAATCAATAATAACTTCTAAGCCACGTCTACTTTGTTTGGATAAGTAGCTACACATGGTACATGCCCCTGCCGAAACACCATAAAGATGCGAAAATTCTATCCCTTTTTCTAAAAAGAAATCTAGAACTCCTGCTGTATATACACCCTTCATTCCCCCGCCTTCTAAAACCAATCCAGCCTGATACATATAACTCCTCCTTTTTTACAAAGTTTAGGTTCCTTAAGCACTTGGATATTCTGCTTCTACAAACTTACGCAGTGCTACCAATGAGCGCTTAACTTTTTCTGTATCAATGCAATATGCCATTCTAAAATATCCTGGACAACCAAAGCTATCTGCTGGAACCATAACTAAATCATACTTTAATGCCTTTTTACAAAATTCCTTGGCATCTTCTTCTAATGCCTTCGGGAAAATATAAAATGTTCCGCCTGGTTTTACACAAGTGAAGCCTAAATCCATTAATTCACTATATATTAAATTCATATTTGTTTCATAAACAGAAAGATCTGCTGTCTTATCTACAACCTCAGCTACCGCTAGCTGAATAATAGATGGTGGGCAATTATGACCTATTCCTCTAGATATTTGACCACACATATTTACCATTGTCGTCGCATCCTTACAAGCAGGATTAATTGCTACATAACCAATTCTTTCTCCTGGTAAAGACAAGGATTTAGAAAAAGAGTAGCACATAATGGTATTATCATAAAAAGAAGAAACACAAGGTGCATCCACTTCTGCAAATACTATTTCTCTATATGGCTCATCTGAAATAATATAAATTTCATGTCCGTATTCTTTTGCTTTTTCAGTTAATACCTCAGCAAGCTTTTTTAATGTTTCTCTAGAATATACAATCCCTGATGGATTGTTTGGCGTATTGATTAAAATCGCCATTGTCTTTTCATTAATTGTCTCTTCAAAAGCATCAAAGTTAATCTGAAAATCCTTTGTATTAGCTGGAACTATCTTTAACACCGCTCCTGATAAATTAACGTAAGGATTGTATTCTGGGAAAAATGGTGCAAAGGTAACAATTTCATCACCTGGCACGGTTACTAAACGAAATGCATGTGCTAGGGCACCTGCTGCTCCAGATGCCATAAAAATATGTTCCGCTCCATATGGAATACCAAAACGCTCCTTTAAGGACTGTGCTATTTTAGTTCTAACAGATGTAATTCCCAAGCTTGGGCTATATCCGTGTAGTTCCATTGGGCTTTTGTTTTTAAGCAAGTCCACCATAACCTCTGTAAATTCCTCTGGTACTGGTACCGAAGGATTTCCTAAGCTATAATCAAATACATTTTCATATCCTATTTCAGAGCCCCTTGCTGTAGCAAATTCTGATAATTCCCTAATAACTGATTTTCCAGATAACATATCCTTATATTTTTGAACTAACATTTTATTTCTCCTTTTTTACTTATATGCATTCCATCTTAATTCCATTTTTGCCATTTTTCTTTACTTCCTGAAGTAATTGATCCGCACTTGCAGAATAATCCCATACACGATTCAGCTTCTGTGGCGTTCTTGATACAATGCCTTGACTTATGGTTACATAAGGCATAATCTCCGAAGCGGCATGAGGAATTGCAAGATTGATTACATTCTCTTGTATTTGAGATGCAACCTGTTTTACTTCTTCATCACTCATGTCGTAATACACCATCATAAATTCATCTCCACCATGACGAGCACAAAAAATTTTGTCATTTTCTACTCGCTTTAATACCATGGCAATTTTTTCGAGGCATATATCTCCTGCCAAATGACCATAAAATTCATTATACTTTTTAAAGCTGTCAATGTCCATCAATTCTAATGTTAATTTTTTCTGTTCTCTTTTCGCCAGCGCTAACTGCTTTTCAAAATAATCATTAAAGTATGTCCTATTTGCAAGCCCTGTGAGTGGGTCATGCTGAGATCTTAGTCTCAAGTTTTCGTCTAGCATCATCATATCATTTTCACGCTGCTGTATGATGCTAAGCTTATCTCGAAGTGCAATCGCTTTTCTAGCATTTTCTTTACTGCTTGCCTCACGGTTTTCACAAAGTTTAAAATATGTTTTAGAGACATTTATGTATTCTTCTTGCATACCAAGCTTTTCATAGCAATTTAAAAGATAAAAGTACCATCTTTCCTCAAGAGATACATCTTCGGCCCAGTTTCTCCATGTTTTTACGGAGAGCAGTATTTTTAGAAGCAGAGAATATTCTTCCATCTTCATAAGAAGCTTCGCCACATCCATTAAATAATCCGAGTATTCAATAAAGCTAGCATTTGACACAATGCCCTCTAATACTTTTTCAACATACTCTACCGCACCTATCTTATTTCCACAATAGTTTTCCATTTCTGCACGCCATATATTGATTGCAAAAACAGGAATTTCATCCTCGGCCTTGCCTTCTATTTTTCCTAATATTTGTTGTTCAATCGCTTCTGCATTTCGGTAAAGTCCCAAACGCAAATAGCAATAACCCAGACTAATCAGAGTGAGCAAAATGTTCCACTTTGTTCTAGGCATTTCCTCTGCTTCTTCATAGTGGACAATGGCACTTTTTAAAAATTTTACTGCCTTTTCGTCTTCACCCATGTTGTGCAAAATACTTGCTACATTATTCTCCACCATTGCATATACATAAGGTATATTATATTTTTTACAATATTGGATGCTCATAGCATAATAATCCATAGCCATGCTCTTGTTGTTTTGACTATCCACAACCGCGCCCATTATATTATAGGATTTTGCCAAATAAGTGTACATTTCACATTTGGGAAAATATTTTATTGCTTTCACAAGGCAATCCATAACCTGGTCCGCATCAGACTTTCCAAGATAATATTCTGCCATAAAATAATACCCTAATCCCATCAACCCATCCGAGCTATCCTCCGCTGCAATTCGAAGAAGTTCCTGGCAGTCGTCGTAAATACTCTCTGGATCCTGCAGTACCTGCGCATCTATTTTACTTATATGTGTTTGTGCTTCTTTGCTGAATTTACTATAGTCTTCCGACATTCTCTCACCCAACTTTCTGCTTTATTCTATCATTCTTCCTCAGCCCAAACAAGAGCGCATTTTATTGCTCTCTTCCAGCCCTTTAGTAATTCTTTTCTCGTCTCCGCACTCATATCAGGTAAAAATTGTGTACCCACTGCCCAGTTCTCTTTTATCTCTTCCTTATCCTTCCAATAGCCTGTAGCCAGCCCTGCTAAATAGGCCGCACCTACTGCCGTTGTTTCAATGCAAGAAGGACGTTGTACCACCAAATCCAATATATTTGCTTGAAATTGCATCAGGAAGTTATTGGCACTGGCACCTCCATCCACCTTTAGCTCTTTAAGTGATATTCCCGAATTTTCTTCCATCGCCGCCAGCACATCTGCTGTTTGATATGCAATGGATTCCAGTGTTGCTCTAATAAAATGTTCTTTCTTACATCCTCTTGTAATGCCCACCACGGTGCCTCTTGCGTATTGATTCCAGTATGGTGCCCCCATTCCAGCAAAGGCAGGAACAACATAAACTCCCGCAGTATCCTCTGCTTCCTTGGCATAGTCCTCTGACTGCCCTGAGCTTTTAATCATTCGCATAGAATCTCTTAGCCACTGGACTGCTGCACCCGCAACAAAAACACTACCTTCTAAAGCATATTGCACATCCTCACCAACCGTAGCCGCTATGGTAGTCAACAACCCATTTTTAGAAGCTATCGCTTGATTGCCTGTATTCATAAGCATAAAGCACCCAGTTCCATAGGTATTCTTTACCTCTCCCTCTTCAAAACAACACTGACCAAATAAAGCTGCCTGTTGGTCGCCCGCCGCCCCTGCAATAGGAATTTCCCCACCAAACAGGGAACTGTCCGTGTTTCCATATATAAAGCTAGATGGCTTCACATCTGGCAATATGCTACTTGGAATATGAAATTTATTTAAAATCTCTTCATCCCAACATAGCTTATGTATGTCAAAGATCATAGTTCTTGAAGCATTGGTATAATCCGTAACATGCACCCTTCCCTTAGTCAAATGCCAAATAAGCCACGTATCCACCGTTCCAAATAATAAATCGCCCGCTTCAGCTAATGCCCTTGCTCCATCTACATTTTCAAGAATCCATGCAATTTTTGATGCACTAAAATAAGCATCGGGTATTAATCCCGTCTTCTCTTGGATTACTTTATCAAAGCCTTCTTTTTCTAGCTGACTTATCATTTCTGCGGTTCTTCTACATTGCCAAACAATCGCATTATAGACAGGTTCCCCTGTATGCTTGTTCCATAAAATGGTCGTTTCCCTTTGATTGGTAATTCCTATTCCCGAAATTTGTTCTGCCTTTGCATTTACCATGGTCATTGCTTCTATTGCCACTGCCATCTGAGAGGACCATATTTCCGTGGGATTATGCTCTACCCAACCTGGCTTAGGATAAATCTGCGTAAACTCCTTCTGCGCCATAGAGCAAATATTTCCTTTTTTATCAAACAAAATGCAACGAGAACTGGTAGTTCCCTGATCTAGTGCCATTACATACTTTTGCATATGTAGTCCCCCTAAGTTTATACTAAATAATTTTTCGTTGCTATTACAGGAACTCCCGTTCCACCCACATTTTCTATAATCACATCACCTATTGAAATAGGTAATTCTACTTCTATCTCGCTTAGCTCTTTTACACATTCTAATATTTTATCCTTAGGAATATCCGTTTTGGTTTTTACCGAAACTACCAAATTCTTTTCCCCCTTAATACGTACCGTCGAGGTTAGCATTCTTTGAGGATTAAGCCACTCACTAATTGCATATTCTTCCCCTCTAGGGCAAGTATTACCTGTTACCTTAATATTTGCTTCCCCTTCTCTTGTAGCAGTTAATGCGCAGCCAAGGGGGCAGCGTATACAAACCAATTCTCTTTTTTCCATAAGAACCCTTCCTTTCTATGCTAATTTACTCAATTGAAAATGTTATTGTCTGTAGCTCCTGCTCCTCACAGAACTTAAGTAAGTCTACCTTCTTAAGCCTCACCTGTTCCATCTCACCTGGCGCCAAGACAAGCTTCTTTTGCTTAATGACACTCTTGTCATTAAAAGAAACATTTATGCTCACCTGCTTGTAAACATCTGCAACTCGAAAACGTACAATCTGTTCATCGTCCATACGCTCCACATTAAGTAGGCTTGGAACCGTATATCGAATTCCATCTTTTGCAATTATTTTTATCTCTGCATAATCTTTCTTTGTGACCGTTCCTTCTGCCTGCCTTAAATACTTCGCCGCATTTTCTCCTGCTTTCATAGCCTCCCCCGAAACAAAGTCTACCAAATCATGTACATGCAGCACATTTCCGCAAGCAAAAACTCCTGTAATATTGGTTTCAAGGCTTTCATTTACAATTGGCCCAGAGGTAACTGGATTTAAAGAAATTCCCATCGCCGAGGAAAGTTCATTTTCTGGAATTAGCCCACAGGAAAGCAATAAGGTATCGCAAGCAATTTCTTCCTCCGTGCCCTTAATTGGCTTACCGCTCTCATCTACCTTAGATAATACCACTGCTTCTACTCTTTCCTTGCCCTTAATATCCACTACGGTATGACTTAGCCTTAGAGGAATTCCATAATCCTCAAGGCACTGTGCAATATTTCTTCTTAAGCCACCTGAATAAGGCATAAGCTCAGCCACGAGCTTTACCGTTGCCCCTTCAAGTGTCATACGCCTTGCCATAATTAGTCCAATATCTCCAGAGCCTAGGATTACCACTTCTTTCCCTGGCATTCTTCCTTCTATATTCACAAATCTCTGGGCTGTACCTGCTGAATAAATACCCGCAGGTCTAAATCCAGCAATATTTAGTGCACCTCTTGGACGTTCCCTACATCCCATAGCCAAAATAACCGCCCTTGCTTCTATTTGAAATAGACCATCCTCACGGTTCATCAAGGAAATTCTTTTTAGACCGCTTTCCTCATTCTTAATTTCAATTACCATGGTATTTAGTAGGTAAGGTATCCCTGCTGCCTCAGTCTTTTCAATATATCTTGCTGCATACTCTGGTCCAGTTAGCTCCTCCTTGAAGGTGTGAAGACCAAAACCATTATGAATGCACTGATTTAATATTCCGCCTAGCTCTTTATCTCTTTCAATAACAAGAATATTGTCTACGCCCTTTCCCTTAGCTCCAAGGGCAGCCGCAAGCCCTGCCGGACCACCACCAATAATAGCAATATCTACTTTACTATACATCATTCTACTCCTTATTGAATCCCACTAAAAACTGGGACTCTCCACCAGCCTTGGTTACCTGTGAAATATCTATGTTTAGCTCCCTTGCCAATATTTCCATTGTTTTAGGAGAGCAAAAACCCGCCTGACATCTTCCCATACCAGCTCTCGTTCTTCTTTTAACGCCATCCAAAGTGGTAGCTCCTAGAGGTCTATGAATTGCCGCTAAAATTTCACCCTCTGTAACCATTTCGCAACGGCATATGACATTTGCAAAGGACGGATCTTTTTCTAATAGAGCTGCTCTTTCCTGCGCCGATGCGGTTAGCATATTAGGAACCCCATGTCTTACCGCTATAAAAGCTTCCTTTTCCTTCAATGATACTAGCTTCTTTACTATTTCAGCCACATACTCACCAATTGCAGGTGCACAGGAAAGTCCCGGTGACTCGATCCCTGCTACATCAATAAAGCCCCTTGCATCCTCCACCTCACCAATAATAAAATCACCCTTATCTTCATGTGCACGAAGCCCAGAAAAAGAAGTAATTACCTTTCTTGTCGGTAGATTTTTCACACTCCGTGCCCCTAATTCTAATGTTTTTTTAAGTCCATCCTGAGTAGTATTTGTACCTTCTTTATCTTCTATATTATCAGCTGTAGGACCCACTAAAATATTTCCATGTACGCTTGGAGTTACCAAAATCCCTTTGCCCATTTGAGATGGAAGCTGAAAAATAGTAGACTTCACAAGATTCCCAACCTCTCTATCTAGTAGACAGTATTCTCCTCTTCTAGGAGTGATTTTCATCTTCTTTTCACTTACCATATTATGAAGAACATCTGCATATACGCCTGCTGCATTTATTATAATAGGGCTTTCAAAATCGCCCTTGTTTGTTTCTATTTTATAAACAACGTCCTCTACTGTCACCATGGTAGCCTTGGCTACCTTTGAAATATTTTTTACTTCTGTATTTAAAAAGAATTCTACTCCATTTTCGTAAGCATTCTCTGCCAAAGCAATATTTAAGTTAAAAGGACATACAATGCCACCCGTAGGTGCATATAGTGCTGCTAAAACCTCATCACTTACATTTGGCTCCATTTTTCTTATTTCTTTAGGCTCTAAAATACGTATGCCTTTCATTCCATTTTGGATACCTCTTTGGTAAAGTTCTTCTAAAGCCCCTCTACCCTCTTCGTGAAACATTAAAACCAAAGAACCATTTCGCTTAAAAGGGAAGTCCAATTGCTTTGATAGCTCCTCCATTTTTTCATTACCAATTACATTTAGTTTTGCTTTTAGAGTACCTGGCATAGCATCGTAGCCCGCATGAACAATGCCACTATTTGCCTTAGAAGTTCCCTCACATATGTCAGAGGCTCTTTCTAACACTGCCACCTTTTGTTCATACCTAGATAGTTCTCTGGCAATTGCACTCCCAATTACACCTGCCCCAATAATAATCACGTCATACATATTAAGTACCTTCCCTTTCTAACGCCTGCACAAATTATGTAAAAGAAGCCAAGCAGATAAATCCCTCTCGGTTTTCTCTCCTGGCCCTTTCTCTTACAATATTTATTACATTACAATACTCTGATCCAACACTACCCTTTGGTAATCCTCATAATTTTTCTTAAGTAGTCCGGGGGTGTCTAACCCATAAGGACACTTTTGTGCACACTTGCCACAGCTTAAGCAAGCCTCTATCTTTTTCATTTTTTCCTGCACCTGGCTTGTCAATTGAAGCTGTGCTGGTGAACGACGCAGAAGTAGTGACATTCTTGCACAGTTATTAATCTCAATTCCCACAGGACAAGGCATACAATAGCCACATCCTCGGCAAAATTCACCACCAAGCTCCTGTCTATCTTTATCTATGACACCTTGAAGCTCTCCGCTTAACTGAGGAGGATTTTCTACGTAAGAAAGAAATTCTTCTAACTCGCTCTCTCTTTGCACGCCCCAAATCGGAAGCACATTATCAAACTGTGCTAGGTAAGCATAGGCGGCTGCAGAATTGGTGATAAGCCCTCCTGACAACGCCTTCATGGCAATGAAGCCCATTTTTGCTTCTTTACACATCTCAACAAGCTCTAATTCCTTTTCTGAGGCTAGGTAACAAAAAGGAAATTGTAGGGTTTCATACAAACCGCTTTCAATAGCTTCCTTCGCTACCGCTAGCCGATGGTTGGTAATGCCTATATGGTGAATCATTCCTTTTTCTTTGGCTTCAAGCATGGCTTCATAGACCCCTGTTCCATCTCCAGGCTTTGGGCAAAAAGCTGGGTTATGAAATTGGTATAAATCAATATAATCTGTTTGAAGGTTTTTTAAGGATGTTTCTAAGTCCTTCCAAAAATCATCTACGGTAATCGCTGCTGTTTTTGTAGCGATATAGACCTTTTCTCGCATTCCTACAAAAGTATCCCCCATTTTTTCTTCACTATCCGTATAAAAACGCGCTGTATCAAAAAAACGAATGCCACCTTCATATGCTCTTAACAATAAGCCCTTGGCCGCCTCTCCCCCGATTCTTTGGATAGGCAAAGCGCCAAAGCCATTTTTATTTACCCTGATTCCAGTTTTTCCTAAGGTTACTAAAACCATACTAATGTACCACCTTTAATTTCCTTAACAACATCATTCACACTAATCCATGCACTTTGAGCACTTGGATTATAAACAAATTCACCAGCAGCACCAAATTGCAGACTCTCACATACCTTCATATAATCCACAATTTCAATATTGGTTGCATACCAAATATCTTCTTTTCCACCTACATACTTGCAAAACTCTTCCATTAGTTCCCAGTTATTGTCATTGTCAAATTCATAGCTGTGTCCCCACACATACATGCATTTAAGGTATTGTGGCTTTTTAAATTCAACAAAGGTTTTTGCTAACTCCATCAATTTATGATTGTGATGGCAGGTCGCATTCCACTCTAATAAATCAGTAGGTAATTCAAAGCCCCCAGTTTCTGTTATCGTTCTTGCATAGGCAATACCTAACTGTGCAAATAGTTCCTTAATCTCCTGACTATAAGAGCCGTTTGGATATGCATGTCCTCTTACTGGATATCCTGTGATTTTCTCTAATCCGATTCTATCCTCTAAAATTTCCTTTGCAACCTGCGTTAATGGGCATCTTGCTATCGTAGGATGAGTCATCGTATGAGTTGCAATCTCATGCCCCTCATATAGTGCTTTAATTTCATCTTCATTGATTCTTTCTGGCTGATGTAAAAGACCATAATTTATATTAAAACTTCCCTTAATTCCATATTGGTTAAAAATAGAAACAAGCCTTTTATCTGCATGCTTACCGTCATCATAACTCATTGTTAGTGCTTTTGCTTTTCCACCTGGAAAACAGTTGTAAATTTTCATATCTTAAACTTGCTCCTTATGTAATTTCTCTTATGATTAATCATAGTACATTCTTTTCACAAAAACAAGAGACAGCACATTAACTTTTTTATCGTGCAAAAGATTTTATTTTATTCATAAAACTTTAATGTTTCGTGGGACTTTTCATATTGTTTCTCCACCCAACCTATTGTAAAATGGGGTTAACGTAAATTTGGAACCCACGTTCCACACAAAAAGCAAAGAGGGTATGTATATTATGAATGATTCTATGAGAAACAAGAAAAATGGATTTGAGACCGCGGGGCCTGGCTCCTCATTTCCATCCAATACAACAATTGGAAAAATTACTGTAGGGACAATCGTTGCCATTATTGCTCTTATTTTTATATTTGGTTCAACCTATCAGATTCGCGAACAAGAGCAAGCAGTTCTTATTACCTTTGGTCAGGCAAAGGCCGTAACAGATTCCGGACTCCACTTTAAAATTCCAATTCTACAAACAGTAAAGAAAGTAAACACCACCATCCAAGGTTTCGCCATTGGCTATAACAAAGAAACAGGCGCTACCTACGAGGATGAATCTTTAATGATTACTAGCGATTACAACTTCGTTAATGTGGATTTCTTCGTTGAATATCGTTATTCTGACCCTGTAAAAGCTGTATATGCTTCCAAACAACCTGTAGACATCTTAAAAAATATTAGCATGAGCTGCATTCGTAACGTTATTGGTAGCTATCCAGTTGATGATGTTCTTACCACCGGTAAAAATGAAATTCAGGCAACTATCAAAGCCATGATATTAGAGAAGCTCGAAGAACAGGATTTAGGAATACAATTAGTGAATATTACCATTCAGGACTCCGAACCACCAACAGATCAGGTTATGGAAGCCTTTAAAGCAGTAGAAACAGCAAAACAAGGAAAAGAAACTTCCTTAAACAATGCTAACAAATACCGTAACGAGCAAATTCCACAGGCCGAGGCAAAGGCTGATGCTATAATTAAAGCTGCTGAAGCTGAAAAGACCCAGCGAGTTAACGAAGCAACTGCTCAAGTAGCTCGTTTTAATGCCACCTATGAGGAATACATAAAAAATCCAGAAATAACCAAACAGCGTATGTTTTATGAAGCTATGGAAGAGATTCTTCCCGGTTTAAAGGTTGTGATTGAAAGTCCAAGCGGCAACGTACAGACCTTCTATCCTTTAGATTCCTTTACAAATACTAACACTACACAAAATAGCGCCCAGTAAAACATAGAAAATAGGAGATATTATATGAAATCTATTAGAAAAGCTGTATTAATCGTGGTGGTTGCTGCCCTTGTTATTTTAGGCGCCTCCAGCATTGTTATCACAAATGAAAATGAATATAGTTTAGTTAGACAATTTGGTAAAATCGACCACGTTATCACCGAAGCTGGTATTAGCTTTAAGGTTCCATTTGTACAAAGCGTAGATACCCTGCCAAAACAAACCTTACTTTATGACCTATCTACCTCTGATGTAATTACTAGTGATAAAAAGACCATGATTACAGATAGTTATGTTCTTTGGGTTATTACAGATCCATTAAGATTTGCACAAACACTAAACTGCTCTTTGGCCAATGCAGAAAGCCGTTTAGATACGATTGTTTATAACTCAACAAAGAACGTTATCAGTAGTATGAAGCAAGAAGATGTTATTAGCGGCAGGGACGGCGAATTATCCGCTGCAGTAATTAATAACATTGGAAAATCACTATAACAATATGGTATGAAGCTATTAACCTTTGAAACCAAGCATTTAGATTTACCTAGTGATAACAAAGCTGCTGTATACGAGCGTATGATTTCTGAACGTGACAACATTGCTGCTACTTATATTGCAGAAGGTAATTCCGAGGCACAGATTATCAAAAATAGTACCGACAAAGAAGTAACTGTTATGCTTTCTGAGGCAAATAAGCAAGCGGAAATTTTAGTAGCCGAGGGCGAGGCAGAATACATGAAAATTCTTTCAGACGCTTATGCAGATTCTTCTCGTACAGAGTTTTACTCCTTTGTTAGAAGCCTAGATGCCTTAAAAACTTCCATGGTTGGTAATAACAAAACAATTATTCTCTCACCAGACTCACCAATTGCTAGAATTTTTTATTAAACAACAAATATAGATGATATAAAAGGAACCATTGTTACACAGTTAATTCTATGTAACAATGGTTTTTTCATCAGATATCTTTCCCATATTGTTTTCTTATCTGTCTAGTCTGCTCATATAATTCTATCAGTTCCTTTTTTATCTGTTCCTTCTTATTAAATCGTATCAAACTGATGTCTTTATAACTACTCTGTAGTTGAAATATCTTCTCATTCAATGGTTCAATAATACTCTTATATTCTTGTTCAATCTGCTTCCTTTCTTCCTCTTTTCTTTGTTTTTCTTTCTCTTTCTCTATGCGAGTTTCCTCTGCCTTTCTACGAGCTTCTTTTGCTGCCTCTTCTAACGTTCTACGCTCCTCCTCCGCCTTTCTACAAGCCTCTTCTGCTCGTTGATAAGCCTCTTCTGCTTTTCTTGTAGATTCTTCTGCCAAATATTCTGGGCAAGTTACCCCATATTCTAAGTTAATTAGATTTCCTATACTCTCTAATAAATCAGCGGCTTTCAAAAAATCTTTTTCTGTTTTTCCCTCTTCCATAAGACTTAGCGCTTCCCGATAAATTTTATCTTTCTTTTCCTTCTCTAGCTTTTGGATAATTAAGCAATTATAGTTTTCCAGCATCCCTCTGTAATTATCATCTGCAAAACGAATAGCTCTTTGATAATCCAAATATTCGTCTATCGGTTTTGAGCAAAGTAGAATCTCTTCTGCATGGCGTATTCTTAGTGTTACTAATAATTTTCCAAAATATGCTTGTGCATTCTTTGGCTCTAAGTCTAATGCTCTATCATAATAGTTTCCTGCCTCTTGAAAGTCTCCATCCTCTAAAAAAATACTTGCTCTCTCTATTAACTGCGATACACCTGGTGTCAACCGCATCACATCTATTTTCCCCTGCAAATTGTTTTCAGTTTCTACAGGCTTATTTGATGTCAGCACCTTTTTAATTCCTCTTATCAGATCTTGCATAAATCCAATTTTGGACATATCTTGGCTCTGAAGCATCGATAACGCTTCCGGCAAATCATATGCATCCATATCACAGTAGCAAGGAATCAATAATTTATCCTTATCTCTTTTACATAATGCCAAATATCGGCTCCATTCATTTTTAACCCAAGCAGCCTTAAAATACTCCTGTTTTGTTCCAATAACCACCATTATCTTTGCGCTATGTAGAGCTGCATATATATAGGGTTCATATTCTTCTCCAAGCTTTTCCTCTAAAGTAATTCGTGAAAAGAACACTCTATATCCTTCGCTTGTCAATTGATAGTAAACATCTTGTGCCATCGCACTATCCTTTGTGCGCGTCCCACTATCACTTGTTTCTTTATAGCAAATAAAAACATCATATGGCTCTTCCTTTGATGAAATAGAAAGTATATCTTTCTGAATCTCCGCAATACGTTTTGCCTCTGATTCATATAGATTCTTCGTATACATATCTTCTGCATTTTCAATTGCTGCCAGATAATCTGCATCTATCAAAATAGAATCTCTATGTACTCGATGGCAAGTCGGAATACGCTCATGTGTCGGCAAATCTTCCACATATTCTATACCATACTTTGATAGCACAAGTCCCCAATGCGCCTCTGCTGATGATGCATCTATATTCAAAATACTTTCATACGCTATAACAGCCTTATCAAAATCATTTTGGCGTCGAAAATGATTGGCACGATTAAATAAGTTTGCAACCTGCTCATCTGATGCTTTAGGTAAGGTCATCGTACTACCACAGTGGTCACAAGTTCCATATGTTTGATTGGTGGTTACTTCAATATCTCCGCCACACATTTTGCATTTTAAGACTGCCATATTAATGCCTCCTGAATATCTTTATCCGTTTCTAATTACTTTAAAAGCTTACATTTGCGATTACGGTCTGCTATCAATTTCTGTATCTCATCACACATGCTCTTGGCTTTTACATGGTCAGCTTGCTCTACAAATTCTACCAATTCAGCCACCTTAATTTCTATGTCATTCTCAATAGACGCAAGTTGGAAGCTACTCATCGGATCACTGTACTTTAATGCATTCACCAAATCCTTCAACGACCTTTTTATCTCTTCATCTGTAGCTCTATCCACCATGCCTTCTGTTTCTGCCTGCAAAGATTTTATAAAGAAAACTTTTTGTTCTATTTTTTCATCAATACGTTCAACTTCTTCTTTGCTAAGATTTACAGCAACTAACCCGATTAGGCAAGCCCCTAAAAGCACTACATTTAGTATTATTCCAAATTGAAATGGAATAAATGTCAATAATATTTCTAACATTCCTAATACTAGTTGCAGTACCATATAGCTCCATGCTAATGAAATTAATGGCCATCCATAAACCTTACTTCTAAGGTTCTCTCTTCCCAAGGAATAAAAGCTCACACACGCTGTCAACACTATTGCCAACATGGTAAATCCATATCCCGTCCAAAATGTAGCACCTTTGCTAAAAGGTAGTAAAAAAGCAATTACATTATACACAACTAGAACAATGAGTACCGCAACTATTAAGATTCCTTTATTTTTTATGATTTTCATGTTTGCATTCTCCCTATTAAACATTTGTCTCTTATAGACTATCTAGCAATCTCTTTTTCTCCACCTCAAACTCTTCGCTTGATATCAAGCCTGCCTCTTTCATTAATACTATTTTTTCAATTTTTTGTTTGAAAATAGACATATCGTCCAAACCCTTTTCTTCTAAATGTGGTATTGTCGGGTTAATTGCATCAGTTGTAATCCCAGCAACTACTGCACCCATGCCCCCAGCAACTCCTCCCATCATTCCCAAACCAATTCCTGTACTTGAGAAGTTTCCTGCACCCTCATTCTGTGCAACTCGCTCTGCGACATCATAAGCACGTTCCGCTTGATAGCTATAGCCTTCTTGCTCACGTTTTTTTGCAATTGCTGCGGATTCGATAACCATTCTCTGCGCGCTAGTTTCCTGCTCAATTATGCCTACTTGCTGTCGTAAATGAGCATTTGCAATATCTGTGTATTGACGTATATGTATGTCCTTAAAAGACTCATAAGCTCTGTCTCCATCCGGCTTCACTATCGTTGTAACAAAAAATCGTTCAAGAGATAATCCATAATCTTCAAAGTCCGGACTTAATTGTCTATGCAGGCTTTCAGATAATTCTCCCATATACGAATCAATTTCAAAGATACCAAATTCACTGTTCTGCATTGTTTTTGCAAGATATGGTTTTATTCTTGCCATAAGAAATGAACGAAAAACTTGTACCGCTCCTGTTTGGAGAAGCCCTTTTTCCGTACCCACTAGTTTTACAAGTAACTTTCTTGAATCTACTACCCGTAGTGACATTTCGCCAGATGCACCAATTTTTAGGGGGAACTTGTATGTTGGCTCCATATATTGAACTTGACTATCCGTCCCCCACTTTATCGACATTTGTTCTGTCTTATTTATAAAATATATCTCACAATGAAAAGGTGTCTGATCACCCGTTGGTTTATTTAAAAACTTTCCAATCAGCGGAATATTTTGTGTTTCAATCGTATGGCGCCCCGGCCCAAATAAATCCAGTGCCTGACCATTCATAAAAAATATTGCTTCTTGAGATTCATGAACAATAATCTGAGTTCCAGTATTAAAGTCTTCTATTGGTGATTTCCATACAAAAGTATTATTATCCCCTTCATATTTAATAACCTGAAATATATCTGCCATATTATTTCCTCCCACTTATACTAATTATATAGTTTGCAAAAATATATCTTTAATTAATCTTTAATTAATCTTTCTCTAAGCTGATCCATCTCAGAATCAGCCGGTCTGTCAATGCCTATGCTTTTGCACCTCTTAGCTAAAAAAATCTCCGTTATTTTGTCTTTGCCATATGCGAGATATTTTTTGTACTCCGCAATTTGTTCTTCTAATTTTGCAATTTCAGAATTAATTATTTCAATTTTCTCGTAAGTCTTCTTTACATCTACATTATAGCGGACTTCCGTTTCCTTTTTATTCTTCTCCGCTTCACCCAAACACAGCCTCGCATCATTAATAACTTTTTCTTTTTCCTTTTTATCGCTTAACGGAGTAAATAATAATGCAATACCTATCGCTCCAATCGATACCCCTATAATTTTAAAACCTCCTATATAATCAGATTCTGTCCTTCCCAAGTAAAAAAGAAGGGCCGCTAACACAAGAAACACCACTCCAGCTATTAGTGAAACAAGTCCCGTTGGTTTTACCCTTTGCTCTACATAGTAGGCTATTTGTTGTTCTTTATTAGAAATAATTCTATCGCAGTCCGACATTTGTTCACAAAAAGCTTCTTCCTGTTGCATTTTAATTTGCTCCTCTTGTTTTTTTGCTTCAACACACAATTTCATTCGCGCATTTAAGCTATCAAGACTCTCTTCTATCGCAGAAATCTCATTGTCAGCATCGGAACTTGCCTGTATCTTAATGTATGTGACATACTGCGCTTCAAGCGGATAATACTCTTCTGCTTCAGACAACTCTTTAACATACTTCAACCACGTATTTATGGCAGAGATATCTTGAGTAAATACAGATAAGTTTTTTGTTTGGCAAATAATTAATCCCCACCACCCTCTATAATCTTCTGGGTATTCTTTGGTAATACGGTTAAAAACCTCCTGTGCAGCAGGATAATTATCAAGTCGTAAATATGTATTGCTATTTAGAATCAATCGTTCAAGGGTATTCGTTGAAGGGGTATCCACCGATGACATAGATATCTTCTTTACTGTAGCGGATTCCAAAACCTTCCTAATGCCTCGTATTATGTCTTGAATAAAACCAATTTTACTCATATCCTGAGACTGAAGCATAGCAAGTTCATCGGGCAAATCATATGGATCCATATCGCGATAACACGGAATTAACATTCGAGTTTTATCACCCTTCATAATGGAAAGAAATCGACTCCACTCATTTTTCACCCATGTTGCATTAAAATTCTCTGCCGATGTTCCTATCACTACCATGACCTTGGCACTATTTAATGCTGCAAAAATATAAGGTTCGTACTCTATTCCAAGTTTTTCCTCCAACGTAAGCCGCGAGAAAAAAACTTTATACCCCACATTTGTGAGTTCATAATAAATATCCTGAGCAATTATGCTTTCTTTTGTACGGCTTCCCCCATTACTCGTTTCCTTATAGCATATGAATACATCAAATGGTTCTTCCTGCTTGGATATAGACAAGATAGACTTTTGTATCTCAGCTATCTTTTTTGCTTCTTCTGTGTAAATACTGGCCGTATAACTGTCTGAATGTTCAATCGCCGCCATATAATCCATATCGTTTAAAAACGCATTATAGCTTGTGCGATGGCAAGTTGGTATTCGCTCCCCACTTTTAGGATCTTCAACATACTCAATACCATAGCGGCACAGCGCTAAGCACCAATGTGCTTCTGCATTTGTTTCATCTAGCTCAACTATACGCTCAAATACTACGGATGCTTTATCAAATTCCCCTCGCATGCGTAGCATATTTCCCCTATTGAACAACCCTACTTTTTGATCATCATCTATTTTAGGAATCGTTGTTGTACACCCACATGAACTGCATGTACCTATCGTTTTGTCAAGGGATATATCAATATCCCCTCCACATATTTTGCATTTTAATAATTCCATAGAATTCCCTTTCATCTTAAGGATCTTTACCAAATCTATAAATATTATATACTACAGAATGTTCATTGAAAAGTGCAAATTCATTTGGTTTTATATCTATTTATTCGCAAAGCCTTTAAGTGAAGTCAAGTTGTGCTAAACTTTTATGCAAAAAGCCAAAATTAAAAGCCTCTTTTTAAAATGAGAGGCTTAAATCTTACAATAACACAATATTTTAATGTTTTCTTAAACTGTATTTGGCATTATTCCTTTGGCATATCCATTATGCATTTACAATTGATTCAATCTCTGCTAGCTCTCCTGCGCTCAATGGTGCTGCCTTTAGAATACCAATGTTTTCTGTAATTTGTTCTGGTTTGGAAGCACCGATTAATACGCTGGTAACCTCTCCATCCTTTAATATCCAAGAAAGTGCCATCTGCGCTAATGTCTGTCCTCTATTTAATGCAATTTCGTTGAGGGCTCTTACCTTATTAAGTCTTTCCTCTGTAATGGCTCCCTCTCTTAAAAATCTACCGTCTGTTTTTACTCTACTATCTTCTGGAATTCCTTTTAAATAACGATCTGTAAGCAGCCCCTGATCTAATGGGCAAAATGCAATAATACCTACTCCATTAGCCGCCGCATAGCTCTTTAGTCCATCCTTTTCAATTGCTCTGTTGAAAATAGAATAGCTTCTCTGATTAATAATAAAAGGAGTTTTTAACTCTTTTAAAATTTCCACTGCCGCCTGTGTTTGTTCTTTATTATAATTCGAAATACCTACATATAAAGCTTTGCCACTCTTAACAATTCCATCAAGTGCTAGCATAGTCTCTTCTAGTGGAGTTTCTGAGTCTGGTCTATGATGGTAAAAAATATCTACATAATCTAAGCCCATTCTCTTTAAGCTTTGATCTAAACTGGCAACCAAATATTTCTTGCTTCCATGATCCCCGTATGGTCCCTTCCACATATCATATCCTGCCTTTGTAGAAATAACCATCTCGTCTCTATATGCACCCATCCCCTTTGTTAAAATGCGGCCGAAGTTTTCTTCTGCTGCCCCTGGAATTGGGCCATAGTTATTTGCCAAGTCAAAATGTGTAATTCCCTGATCAAAAGCAGTCTGGCACATTGCCATCATATTGTCAAAATTTCCATTGCTTCCAAAGTTGTGCCAAAGTCCCAGCGAAACTGCTGGAAGCTTTAAGCCACTATTTCCACATCTAAAATATTTCATCTCATCGTAACGTTTTTCGTCTGCTATATAGTGTTCGTAACCTGCGTAATTCATATTTTCCCCACCTTCTTATATTTTCTATACCTTACTGAATCTTACTACAATTTTGTTTTTTTGGCAAACGAAATGAACCCCTAGATGGTGGAAGCACCTAGGAGTTCATTTCACACATATATTAACTAAGGATTAGATGAACGCTACTTATATTTTTTTATAGTTAGCTGGCTGAAAATCTGGATAAGCAGATTCCAGTCCATGCTCTGCTGGGTCTAAGCCCTCAATTTCCTCTTCTGGCTTTACTCTAAGCCCAATGGTTTTCTTCAATATCGTAAAGAGAATTAGCATACACACTGTCGTCCAGCCTCCTACACATATTACACCAAGTGCCTGTATTCTTAACTGCTGGAAACCACCGCCATAGAAAAGACCTGTGTTGTAATCCAAGAGACCTACCATCAATGTACCAAACATACCGCAAGCACCATGTACTGCTACCGCACCTACAGGATCATCTACTTTAAGCTTGTTTTCAACCACAAGAACCACTACACAAACGATAATACCGGCAATGGCACCAATAATAAACGCACCAACAACATCTACATTTCTACATCCGGCAGTAACTGCTACCAAGCCCGCAAGTGATCCATTTAATGTCATAGATACATCTGGTTTCCCATTTTTAATCCATGTAAAGATCATTGCTGTACAAGAAGCTGCCGCAGGTGCAACTGTTGTGGTTGCAAAAATCTGAGCAAGTTCAATGGTATCCTTTGCAGCAGCACCATTAAATCCATACCAAGCGAACCAAAGAATAAATACACCAAGAGAACCAAGTGCAATATTATGACCTAAGATAGGTTTTGATTTACCATTTTCATCGTATTTTCCAATACGGGGGCCTAGGAATGCTGCACCAATAAATGCAGAAATACCACCTACCATATGAATTGCACAAGAGCCTGCAAAATCAACAAAACCTAGGTCTGTAAGCCATGCTGTTCCGCCCCAAATCCAATGAGCTTCCACAGGGTAAATAATTAAACTAATTACAAAGCTGTAAATACAGTAAGTAATAAATTTAGTACGTTCTGCCATAGCACCTGATACAATCGTTGCTGCGGTTGCACAAAATACTAGGTTAAAAACAAAGCCAGACCAATCCGTAGTTGCAAAATCAGTAAAAGGATTTAGTCCCCAGCCTATAAACTTGTTGCCCACACCACAAAGAAGGTTATAACCAACTAAATAAAATGCTACTGTTCCAAGACAAAAGTCCATTAAGTTCTTCATAATAATGTTTCCTGTGTTTTTTGCTCTTGTAAAGCCAGCCTCTACCATAGCAAAACCACACTGCATAAAAAACACCAACGCTGCTCCCATTAGGAACCATACACTCATATCCATACTTTTTTCCTCCTAAAATATATAATGAAAAAAGGAAACAACTCAAAGACTTAAGTCTTTTCATTATCTCCTTTGATAAAAATTCATCATGTTTACTTTTGTACCTCTTTTATTTTTTATAGTGCCTCTGAGCCATGTTCACCAGTACGTATTCTAACCGCATCCTGCACATCCAAGACAAAAATCTTTCCATCACCATAATTTCCAGTCTTTATCTCTTCTACGACCTTATCAATTACTTCCTCTGCCTTTTCATCTGTAACTACTGTTTCTACTTTAATCTTTGGTAGTAGATTGACCTTGTACTCTGCGCCTCGGTATTTCTTTACAATACCCTTTTGATTACCATAACCCATGATATTGACAATATTTAGTCCATTCACTTGGCATTCATCCAGAATTGCTTTTAAATCTTCCAGTTTTTCTGGCTTGATAATAATTTCTAGCTTTTTCATATATTCTCCTCCATTCCATATAAAAAGGCGCTTCTACTATTTGTAGAAACGCCTTTGTTTGATTTATATTATACACGTATACAAAACAATGTCAATATTTTTTATAAATTTATATAAAGCCCCTTGTATTCTTTTTCCCCAATGCTGACATTTCCACCTTGCTTAAAACCAAGCTTTCTACATAACCTTAGAGAAATCTCATTTTCAGCTTCCACAAGTGCCTGAATCCTAGAAAATTCAAGTTCACCTTTTCCATAATTTAAGATTGATCTACAAACTTCATATGCCACTCCTTGCCCTTGCCAAGGTACCCCTATTACAAACCCTAGCTCAGGGTCATCAAATCCTTCTCGCATACTAAGGCCTGCTCTTCCAATCACCTCACCCGTTTCCCTTAAAAGCACCGTCCACATTCCAAAACCATAAAAGCCATATACTTTTTCAATATAATCCTTTGTGTACCTAATCTCTGCATCTTTATTCTCAAACAAATCCTCCATATATAGGGTAATGGATGGCTCACTGTAGATATCATAAAATGTATCTACATCTTCTACGGTGGTTTCTCTTATTATGCATCTTTGCGTCTCTAAAATCTGCCACGGTTGACCTGCAAATCGTTTGAAGGCTTTTCGGTAATACTCTATATCAACTTCCTCAATTCCCTCTACAACATACCTTATTTTTGAAAAATCTGCATCTACATTTTCCTCATGAATATAAGCAATCACATAATATCCGTTTTCTGCTAACACCTTCGCCACGCCAGAGATATCTGTTATATAAAGGGCTTCTTTTCCATGTAACAAATCAAGGTTCTCAATGTTAATTGTTTTTTCGTTTTGAAATAGTATTTCTACCTCCTCTTCATAAAAGAGTGACATCGTTTTTTTAATTATTTCTGCCCTATTTTTTTCTTCAATGTACAAATAAATATACTTTAACTGTTGCTCCACAACCATCATTCCCCGCTTGTCTTTTTTTTCAAAATGAGTTACTATCATTGTAGTATAAATTTAAGTAGAAAGGAAGTATAACAAATGGCACAAAACCCTATTGTTACTATAACTATGGAAAGCGGAGACGAAATCAAATTGGAATTATATCCAGAGGTTGCTCCTATTTCTGTAAATAACTTTATTAGTTTAGTAAATAAAGGCTACTATAATGGACTTATTTTCCACCGTGTAATTAAAGGATTTATGATTCAAGGAGGTTGCCCAGAAGGCAGCGGCATGGGTGGTCCTGGCTATAGCATTAAAGGCGAATTTTCTTCAAACGGTGTAGAAAATACCCTAAAGCATACAGAAGGCGTATTATCTATGGCAAGAAGCATGGCGCCAAACTCTGCTGGCTCTCAATTCTTTATCATGCACAAGAACTCTCCACACCTAGATGGAAGCTATGCTGCCTTTGGTAAGGTAACTGAAGGTATGGAAATTGTGAACAAAATTGCTGATACACGTACTGATTTCAGTGATAGACCTCTTGAGCCACAAGTTATGAAAACTATGACCGTAGAGACCTTTGGCGAAACTTACCCAGAACCAGAGAAAATTTAAGCAATTATTAGTAATTTTATCCAAAATCTTATAAAATACCGACAATAAGTGAACGAGATTGGTACTTAGGTACCGTTTCGTTCATATTTTGTTTACAATTAATTCAAGAAAACTTCATTTAGAAAACATTGTTTAGACATTTGTTTTGCGTATACTATGACTATAAGATACAACAAAAACAAAACTAAACAGCTTACAAGAAGTAATTTGATTTATTAAATAACTTTTTCATAATAAATGCCAAGCAAGTAATTGCTTGGCATCCTCCCTTTTATGGGGTAATTTTCGCATTGCGCGAACAGCAGCCTCGCCCCTCCGCGAACAGCAACCTTGAAAACCTTCGGTTTCCTCGGTCGCGTTGCTCGTCAAGAATAAAAAACGGTCACCACACTAAAGCAAGCTTGTGTGGTGACCGTTTTTTATTCTTGACTCTGCTGTTCGCGGATGTTATGCCTTATTTACAGAACCAAATAATTCCATTTTTTCTTTAACAGTTGCTTTGATTGCATCTGTTCCTGGAGCAAGTAATTTACGAGGATCAAATCCTTTTCCTTCTAAATCTTTTCCAGATTCAATATATTTTCTTGTGCCTGCAGCAAAAGATAACTGACATTCTGTATTTACATTGATTTTAGCAACGCCTAATTCAATTGCTCTTTTAATCATATCTTCTGGAATACCAGTACCACCATGAAGAACTAATGGCATATCACCTGTTTCTGCCTGAACAGCTGCTAAGGTTTCAAAGCTAAGTCCAGCCCAGTTTTCTGGATATTTTCCGTGAATATTTCCGATACCTGCTGCAAGGAAATCAACACCTAAATCAGCGATTGCTTTACATTCCATAGGATCTGCGCATTCACCAGCGCCTACGACACCGTCTTCTTCTCCACCGATAGAACCAACTTCCGCTTCAATAGAAACACCTTTTGCTCTAACTGCTGCTACTAATTCTTTTGTTTTTTCTACGTTTTCTTCGATTGGGTAGTGAGAACCATCAAACATAACTGATGAGAAACCAGCCTCCATACATTTGTAGCAGTGATCATAGCTACCGTGATCTAAATGAAGTGCTACTGGAACAGTAATATTCTGATCTTTGATAAGACCATTAACCATACCTACTACAGTGTTGTAACCCCCCATGTATTTTCCTGCACCCTCTGATACACCAAGGATTACAGGAGAGTTTAATTCCTGTGCTGTTGAAAGAATTGCTTTTGTCCATTCTAAGTTGTTAATGTTAAACTGTCCTACTGCATAATGACCTGCTTTTGCTTTTTTAAGCATTTCTGTTGCTGATACTAACATTTCAATTACCTCCACTTTTATTTATTGTTTAAATCATTGAGTTCTTGTACCATTCTAACCTATTTTTAATAAAAAGGGAATAGTGTTTGTTAAATTTTTGTCTATTTTTTATTTTTACCACTAGTAAAACTTGAATTTACAATAATTGGTAGTGCCCTTTTCTTATTTTCTATAACAACTTCTTTATGTTCCCCACCAAATTCTCCGTCCAAAGTCCATGCAACTAAGCTCTCCGACTCCACCTGTATCTTAGATGTTTTAAAGGAAAATAGCATATTTGTTGCATATTCCTTATTTAACAGTGCCGCCACAATTTCATTTAACTCTATAGGGCTTGTGGGTTTTTTAATCAAAGTTATTTCAAATTCTCCATCATCTAGTTCAATAAATTCACCAGTAATCCCTTTAAAACCGCCCACTGACATAGAATTCGTAATCATCCCATAGATAAAATCACCAGTAATTACAATATCATTATAGGAAAACCGCATGTTATACGACTTGATAGACGAAATTCGTTTGATACCTTCCAGAACATACGCCATGTGTCCAAAAAGATTCTTCATCTCCTGTCCTGTGCCATAAGATACATCTGTGAAAAGACCAAATGCAGCAATATAAACAAACATATCCTGATTAAACTTACCTACATCACA
Organism: Lachnospiraceae bacterium; assembly: GCA_031554725.1. Taxonomy (GTDB): domain Bacteria; phylum Bacillota; class Clostridia; order Lachnospirales; family Lachnospiraceae; genus JAVBUZ01. The sequence continues at coordinate 26,597 of JAVBUZ010000123.1, forward strand.
AGAAAACTCTTTTCCATTTACAGCAACCGATGCTGCTTTCATCATATTTTTGGGCAGCTTTAATGTATTTGCAAAGTCATTGGTACTTCCTGCTGGTACGTAACCTAGAGGTAGTATTTCTTTACTTTGTACCATTCCAGTAACTACTTCATCTAAAGTTCCATCTCCGCCACTACAAACAATCATATCGTAGCCGACTCCACGTTCACGGGTTGCACGAATGGCATCTCCCTGATACTGTGTCGGATATATCGTCACTTCATAGCCTGCTTTTGTAAATGTATCCACGATTCCCACCAAGTGGGTCTTAATCTTGGCTTTTCCCGCGCGGGGATTAAAAACAAAAAACATTTTTTTATTTCCCAATGCGTTACCTCCAGCTTCTTTTCTTTTATATCTAATATATATTCATACCTTACTGCAAAATAAAAAGGGAATCAATTAAAAATTCATTAATTTTCCATTGATTCCCTTTAAAAAATATTCACTTTTTACTCGTTTGAATAGTCACCTATTATGATGCGATTCCTTTTAGGAAATTTCCAATACCGCTGATAGCATCTGATTCATCATTGCCATCTGCCTGTATAACAACATCCTCTCCGTTATCTAATCCTAAACTCATCATTCCCATGATGCTCTTCGCATTTACTTTTTTGTTCTGTGTTTCGATGTAAATGGTACTGTCATATCGGCTTGCCACCTGCACTAACATAGCTACGGGACTTGCTTCTAGACCATTTTCTAGTTTAATTGTAACAGTTTCTTTCATCATAATAATTCTCCTCCTTTTATGTCCTTACCTTATCTGCAATTTCGCTTAATTTTCGTAATCTATGATTTACCCCTGACTTCCCTACGGGTGGATCAAGGAGCTCACCTAACTCTTTTAACGTTGCATCTGGATATTCCAGTCTAACTTCTGCAATTTCTCGCAAATTATCCGGAAGCTTATGCAATCCATACACATCACGTATCACTATAATATCATCCAATTGCTTGGTCGCCGCATGCACAGTTTTTGTAATATTTGCTGTTTCACAATTTACTCGCCTATTAATGGAATTACGCATTTCTTTTAAAATACGCAGGTTCTCAAAATTCATAAGTGATATGTGAGCTTCCATTATGTTGAGCAAATCAACTATACTAGCGCCTTCCTTAAGATAAACAACATAATACTTCTTACGAAGCACAATCTTCGCATCAATGTCAAAGCCCTTAATAATTTCTTGTAATTGTAAGGCTTGGTTCTCTCTTTCACATGCAAATTCCATATGATATCCTTTTTCAGGATCGCTCATGGAGCCCATACATAAAAATGCTCCTCTTAAATATGCACGCTGACAACAAGAGTTCTTTATAATAAGTGGACTAACAATATCTTCTAAATTACCAAACTTAGAAAGAATGCTTTGCGTTTCTGTTTCATTCAAAATCGCATCCGTTTCTATATTAAATGTTTTTTTCAGTAATGTAAAGCCTTTTCTAACAACCGCTTGATTTTCTATCTGAAACCCTATTGTCAAGTTTTTATCTCTATCTTGTCCATATTGTCCGCAAAAATGCATGATTGCCGTTAACTCAGCTATCTGACAATGTCTTGCCGTGCTAATGTTTTTTGCCAATTCTTCTTTTACTTCACTCGAAAAAGACATTCCTCTACTCCTATCGCACATCCCTATGGAACAGCTTTATGCCATATTCACCCTTGTCCTTAAGTTCCTTATAAAGTTCATTTGCAAGGGTAACACTTCTATGTTGCCCGCCCGTACAGCCAATTGCAACTACCAATCTATATTTTCCCTCTTTTACGTAATGAGGTATTAGAAAGTTTATCATATCACTAAGCTTGTCCAAGAACTCTTTAGATTCCGGAAACTGCATAACATACTCTTGTACACCTTTATCGTTTCCTGTCTGTGCCCTTAGCTCTTCTAGATAAAAAGGATTGGGCAAAAAACGTACGTCAAAAACTAAATCTGCATCTGCTGGTATTCCATTTTTAAACCCAAAAGACAGGAGCGTAATCATAAGGCTATTATATTCTTCATTTCTAACAAATATTCTATCAAGCTCTGCCTTTAGCTCTCTGGTTAAAAGATTAGATGTATCTATCACGTAGTCTGCACTTTTACGTATCTTTTCCAATACTTCTTTTTCTTTTCTTACCCCGTCCTCCACACGACCATCCAATGCCAGAGGATGAACTCGTCTCGTTTCTTTATACCTTTTAATTAGTGACTCTTCACTTGCATCCATAAATAGAATCTCTAGATTATTACCTTTGTTTTTTAGCTCTGTAATAATTCTAGTAGCTTCGGAAAAAGATTGATCTGCACGCACGTCCAATCCCAGGGCCACCTTTGTAATTTCACTTACAGGAGTGACAATCAGTTCCATAAATTTATCAATCAGAAATACTGGCAGGTTATCTACACAATAAAAGCCTGCATCTTCTAGCATCTTCAGCGCTGTACTTTTTCCGCCTCCACTCATTCCTGTTACAATTACAAAACGCATCATATCACTCCCTTCCTATGTAATTAAAATTCACCTAACATAATTACTTCTGGTTCTAATCTAACATTACTTTGTTCATATACAACCTGCTGAACATGCTCCATCAGATTTTTAACATCTGCTGCCGTAGCATCGCCTGCATTAACCACAAAACCGCAATGCTTCTCGGAAACTTGCGCTCCACCTATCTTAAATCCACTAAGGCCAGCCTCCATAATAAGCTTACCTGCAAAATTACCTTCTGGTCTTTTAAAGGTGCTGCCTGCACTTGGAAATTCCAATGGCTGTTTTTCTCTTCTTCTTGCAGAAAAGTCATCCATTTTAGCCTTTATTGTTGCTTTATCACCTTCTTGAAGTAAAAAACAGCATTTTGATACAACAAACTTATGATTTTTAATAACGCTAGTTCTGTAGCCAAACTCCATCGTAGCATTATTTAGTTCTAAAGCATTTCCCTCTTTATCTACAACATCAACATTTTCTACCACTTGCTTCATTTCACCATCATACGCGCCTGCATTCATAATCACTGCACCGCCTACTGTGCCTGGAATCCCTGAGGCAAATTCTAAACCTGCTAATCCATTTTCATACGCACACTTTGCTACCTTTGATAAAAAGGCACCAGCCTCGGCATATATTCTATTTCCTTCCACGTACACATCACTCATGGAGTCTGCTATTTTAATGACAATCCCCCGATATCCCTTATCTCCAACTAGTACATTACTTCCGTTCCCTAGTATAAAGTATGGAAGTTCCACTTTATACAAGTAAGAAAGGATTTCCTGCACCTGCTTACTGCTTTCTACTAAAAGCAAACAATCCGCATTGCCACCAACACGAAAAGTCGTGTGGTTTTTCAGAGGCTCTTCATAATAGATGTTCTCTGCTGGTACGAATCGTTGTAATGCTTCCTTTACTGCCTGACTTATCATTAAAATCACCTATCTTCATTTATTTATCTAATACTAGTTTTGCTGCGCCATAAATACCCGCATCATTCCCTAACGAAGCCAATACAAATTCTACTTCCCTACATCCTCTAAATGCATACTGCATATAAAAAGGCTTAATATATTCAAAAAGAATTTCTCCTGCTTTGGAAACACCGCCGCCAACAACAAATGCCTTGGGATTAACAACACCAGCAATAGCTGCTAGGCCTTTTCCTAGATATTCGCCGAATTGCTCTGCAACTTCAATAGCAACCTTATCACCAAATTTTACAGCATCAAAAACTCGCTTCGCACTTAGCTCTTCATCTCTAAGTACACTAGGTGTATTATCTTTCTCTAAACGCCTTCTTGCAAGTCTTACAATTCCAGTTGCAGATGAATATTGTTCAAGACAACCGATATTATGACAGCCACATTCTTCTGTTTCGTTATCTTCTATATGAATATGTCCGATTTCACCACCAGCTCCTGTTGCTCCAGTTATCATTTGACCATTGGAAATGATTCCGCCACCAACGCCTGTTCCTAGTGTAACCATAACCATGTCCTTGTAGCCTTTTCCGCCACCCTGCCACATTTCACCAAGCGCTGCAACATTGGCATCGTTTCCTGCCATAACTGGTAAATCAATAAATTTCTGCATTGCATTAGGAATACTGAAAACAGTATCCCAACCTAGGTTAGCTGTTTTATATACAATCCCCTCTGCATCAATAGGGCCTGGTGCACCAATGCCTACACCTGCTACTTCATCTAAGCTAATGTCTTCTTTTTGCAATTTGTCTTGAATACTTTTAGCAATGTCTGGCAAAATTGCTTCGCCCTTATTCGCTGTTACTGTTTTGATTTCCCATTTATCCAGCAAATTTCCGTTCATATCAAAGAGACCCATTTTAACGGTCGTTCCACCGATATCTACTCCAAATACGTACTTTTTCATTCCTCATCTTCCTCTCTTCTCTTTGCTAAGGAATTTTGCACACGTGCATATAATTCTTGTGCAGCATTGTAGCCCATCTTTTTCTGTCTGTGATTAACTGCTGCTGATTCACAAATTACAGCAAGGTTACGTCCTGGACGAATTGGAAGTGTATGAGAAACCACTTTATTACCAAGGTATTCTGTGTACTCCTCTTCTAAACCTAAACGATCATATTCTCTATCTTTATCCCAGTCTTCTAGTCTAATAACTAGGTCAACCTGCTGTGTATCTTTTACGCTAGAGGCACCGAATAATGCCTTAACATCCACAATTCCAATACCACGAAGCTCGATTAAATGCTTGGTAATATCAGGTGCTGTTCCTACCAATGTATCATCACTAACCTTACGAAGCTCAACTACATCATCGGTTACTAGACGATGACCACGCTTAATAAGCTCTAGAGCCGCTTCTGACTTACCGATTCCACTTTCACCGGTAATAAGTACACCTTCACCATAAACGTCCACAAGAACGCCATGTACAGAGATACAAGGTGCCAATTTAACATTTAACCAGCGGATAATCTCTGCCATAAAAACAGATGTTGTCTTTTTGGTTGCTAAAACTGGTCGATTATATTTTCTTGCTGCTTCCATGAATATTTCGTCTGGCTTTAAGTCTCTACTGAAAACCACACAAGGGATTTCATATGACATAAGCTTATCGTATCTTTCTCTTTTTTGCTCATCTGTTAAACTTTCCATATAAGTATATTCAACAAATCCAATAATTTGCAAACGTGTTGCATCAAAATGCTCAAAATAGCCTGCCATTTGAAGTGCTGGACGATTGATATCTGCTTGGGTAAGCTTAATGTTGCTAACATCGATATCTTCGGTTAAGTTTTCCAGTTTCATCTTCTCAATAACCCTTGTCAATTTTACACTTGCCATATTACCCTCATTTCCGTGTCTCTCGGACACTTGTTTTATCATAAATAGCTTTCCTATATAAAAATCTTCAAAACACTGTTATTTTAGCATACTCCTTGCAACATGTGAAGTCACTTCGCTTCCTTTCTGAAAAAAGCGTATATTTCTTCTGCAATATTCCTTGGAATCTCCGGTGCTTCCATAATTTCCTCTACAGATGCCGATCTAATCTCTTCTATGGACTTAAAATGACGCATTAGTGCCTTTCTCCTAGAAGGCCCTACGCCTGGTATATCATCCAATATAGATTTTACCTGTGCCTTGCTACGAAGGGAGCGATGATATTCTATTGCAAATCGATGGGCCTCGTCCTGAATCCTTGTGATAAGCTTAAACGCTTCCGAACGTGTATCAATTTCAATTTCTTCATTATTGAAATATAAGCCTCTTGTTCTATGGTTATCATCCTTTACCATGCCACACACAGGAATATCAATTCTAAGCTCTCTTAATACCTCAAGTGCAATATTTACCTGTCCCTTTCCACCGTCCATAAGCAAAAGATCGGGAAACTTTGTAAAACTTCCATAGCTAACTTCCATCTCTTTTTCTTCTAGCTTTTTGGCTTCTTCCATGCCATGTACAAAACGTCTGGTAAGTACCTCCTTCATACATGCATAATCATCTGGCCCGGAAACTGATTTTATTTTAAACTTACGGTAATCACTTCTCTTAGGTTTACCCTTTTCATATACCACCATGGACCCAACATTTTCAAATCCACTAATGTTAGATATATCAAAAGCTTCCATGCGATTTGCACTTTCAATGCCAATCAGTGCAGCAATATCTTTAGCAGCCCCAATGGTTCTTCCTTCTTCACGTTTCATTTTCTCTTTATCTTGGCTAAGAATTAAGGATGCATTCTTGGCCGCAAGCTCTAGCAGTTTTTCCTTACTACCCTTTTTAGGCACTTTTAAATATACCCTATTTCCACGTTTTTCACTAAGCCAATTTTCAATTAGCTCCACGTCCTCTATTTCATACTGCAGCATAAGCTCTTTGGGGATAAATGGGGTTCCTGCATAAAACTGCTTTACAAAGTCTCCCAATATTTCTGCCTTAGGAACACCAGAAACTCTTGTCATATAAAAATGTTCCCTACCAATCAACTTTCCATCTCTGATAAAGAATACTTGTACCACTGCATCACTATCATCCTGAGAAAGAGCAATAATATCCTTGTTTTCTCCAATCGTCTCATTAATATTTTGCTTTTGCGCTACTGCACTCACGCTGGCAAGTAAATCTCTATATTTTGCTGCTTCCTCAAATTCCATATTTTCAGCAGCCTGCTGCATCTTGCTTTCCAAATCTTTTAGTATTACGCTATAACGGCCATTTAAAAATTCTAGTGCTCCGTCTACTTGTTGCTTATATTGTTCCTTTGATACATACCCCTGACACGGTGCCAGACACTGCTTAATATGATAGTTTAAGCATGGCCTATCGTTTCCAATTTCCTTAGGCAGGCTTTTATTACAGGTACGAAGCTGATATAACTTATTTAATAGTTCTATCGTGTCTTTCACTGCTCCTGCACTTGTATATGGGCCAAAGTATTTGGACTTATCCTTCTTCATTTCCCTTGAGAAAAGAATCCTTGGAAATTCTTCCCCCATCGTTACTTTAATATAGGGATAGGTCTTATCATCCTTAAGTAAGGTATTATACTTAGGTGAATACTCCTTAATCAAATTGTTTTCTAGCACTAACGCTTCTAGCTCCGAGTTAGTTACAATATACTCTAATCTGGCTATAAGAGAAACCATCCTATCAATAGATGGACCCCTGCCTATATTAGCACGAAAATAAGACCTTACTCTGCTTCTAAGGCTAATCGCCTTTCCAACATAAAGTATGGCATCATTGGCATCGCGCATAATGTAAACTCCCGGCTTCGTAGGGAGCTTTTTTAATTCCTCTTCAAAATCAAAAAGCATATAATGTCCATGCCCTTCTTAAAAATTATTTTTATTATTTTTTATTCTTTTCAAAAGCTCATTCTCAAAAGCTTCTATATCCTTCGGTGAAACTGCCACCAGCTTTGTATCTTCACTATATAGCGCAACTTGATGCCCTGAAGATGCAGACATAGAATATCCACCACTAATTCTCTTTGTACTTGATACTTTGGATAAATCAATTCTCTTTTTACCCCAAAGGCTTTGTATTACTAATTCTGTGTATGATAAACTATATTTTAGTGTACACATATTTACAACTAGGAATATGACAAAGACAGCAATAATCACAACTGCTATTATGGTTATTCGTTTTGTAAATAATATAGAGATTACAAGTATCAGTAATGGGATAAGGAATGCTCCTATATCTTTTTCTGCTTTAAATTCCATATGTTATACCTCCTGTTTTGATTATCACATCATAGTTCTAACGGCAGCCTCGAAAACCTACGGTTTCCTCGGTCGCTTTGCTCGTCATAACACCGTTCACGTACAGTATAACATAATAAAATCTCCACTTGTATCCTTTTCTAAGATACAAGTGAAGATTTATTTTTTACTTATTTAATCGCTTTACTGTAACGAGCATATTGTTCTGATTTTACTTTAATAAGCTCTTCAATATTCATGCTCTTTAGGTTCTTTAAGTAAGTGTCATACTCGCTTAAAGAAGTGGTTCCGGTTACAAAAGATACAGCCATTTCATCAACATATGTTTGAATATCAACCATATACTGTGAAATTAAACTTGATTCTGCTGATTCCGCATAAATAAATGGCCATGGTGTTTTTACATATGGTTGAAGCTGGGCATCTACCACTCCATGCCAGTCAGCAACTAAAGCATTGGTTGCTGCAACAGACTGGTGTGCTGGGAAAACAACTGCTGGATTGATTCCTAATTTCTGTAACCAATCATTATCGCCTGCTTGTGCTGTATATTCCTTAGATCCATCTGCTTCAACTGTATAGCTTTCGCCTTCAAGTCCCCACACATACATTTCTTGATTTTCTTCACTCATAGAATAATCTAAGAATTTAACAGCTAAAATTACATCATTTGCTTTCTTTGTTACACCAAAAACATTACCAATTTCAACACGTCCTACATAATAACCCTCATGTGTTCCAGATAGTGGCGGTGCACCAACAACACCCGTTGCTGTTGTTCCATCATAATATGGTAACTGAGGACTGTATGTCATAGACATCTGCCAACCATAATCAAAGGTTACACCCGTTTTGTCTTGTGCAAAACGTTCAATAATCTGATCTCTGGTAAGAGTTGTGTATTCTACTTCTAAAAGTCCTTCTACATAAAGTTCATTTAAGAATGTTAAATAATCTTTATAGTTCTGTTCTTCGTAATAAGCATAGCTAACTTCACCCGCATCATTTACGTAGAAGCCACTTACAAGGTCTAAGCCAAATGCAGGACCAAACATATAAGGTAAAAATGCAGCTACAACACTCATTGGCGTTTCATCGTTTGCATTTCCATCACCATTCATATCATTTGCTTTGTAGTAGCGAAGCATTTCAACAAATTCATCTAGGGTTGTAGGTGTTTTCATTCCTGCGTCAGCTAACCACTTGTTGTTATACATAATACATGGCTGATAGTTGTAACCTACGTTTGTTCCAGGAACATAATATATATGACCATCTTTTGCTGTAAGCGATGCTTTAATAACTGGGTTTTCATCTAACCATTTTTTGTAATTTGGCATATAGTCAAAGTATTCATCTAAAGCAGTAAAAATACCGGAATTGATATATGTCATATTTGGATCTTGGTCTGGTAATAAAACAATATCAGGTAAATCAGTTCCTGCTGCTAACATTGGGCTAACTGCTTCTGCATAGTTTGTAGGGTCAACTAATGTCCATTCTACAGTAACTCCTGCGTCTTCTTGAACCTTTTTAACAATCGGAGCCTCTTTAATATCTACTGTTGTATAATAGGAATTCTGTGCTAAGATACTAACCTTCGCGTTTGCTGTTTCAGTGATTGGTGCAGAGCCGGTATAATTAAACCCTTTTTCTGCGCTTGTTGCTTCTTTCTTGTCTCCACATCCCATTAACATCACTGAAGATGCCATTACGAATGCCATTAATAGTGCTACCTTTCTTTTCATTAAAATAACCTCCTTCTTAATTTAAGAGTTTCTACTCCCTTTTATTTGAAGCCTTTATGGCCAAATAAACCTATCCTTTTACTGCACCTAACATAGTTCCTTTTACTAAATACTTTTGAATAAAAGGACAAATACAAATAATTGGTACACTTGCTAAAACGATACATACATATCTTACTTGTAACGTAGACTGTGCCGCCGCACTTATTGCTGTTGTCGAACCAGCTTGCTGAACGATTTCACTAGAAGCCATAAGTAGTATTTTTCTCAAAAATAATTGCAATGGCTGTAATTCTTTTTTGCCTATATATAACATGGCATTAAAGAAATCATTATATCTTGCTACTGCATAATACAAGGTTAATACCGCCAGTGTAGGTTTAACCAGTGGCACTGCAATTTTAGAAAGTATTACAAAATCTCCCGCTCCCTCAAGTGCTGCATTTTCAAATAGCTCTTCTGAAATTCCCTCAAAAGCAGAACGGCAAATCATAACATTATAAGCGCTAATTAGCACTGGCAAAATCAATGCCCATCTAGAATTATAAAGCCCAAGTCCTGTCACTATCATATAGGTTGGAATTAATCCACCTGAAAAATACATGGTAAAAGCTAATGCAAAATTTAATTGTTTTCTAATAAAAAATCTTTTTCTTGATAATGGATAGGCTGCTAAGCAAGTCATAACAATATTAAAAAATGTACCTACAACCGTATAGAAAAATGTATTTCCATAAGATATCCACAAATCTTTATATCCTAATACCATTTTAAACACATCAAAGTTCATATCCACAGGAAGTAGTACAACTCTGCCCTGATTTACCGCCTGCCCAGAACTAATCGACACACTTACCACATAGATAAAAGGATATAGGCAAACTAATGTTGCAATCAGTACAATTATTATTACTGAAAGGTCAAATACCTTATCTCCTATATTCCACTTGTTTTTTACTCTGTTCATCTCTACATTATCCTCCTTTACCAAATAGATGTTTCTGTCATTTTACGGCTCAATTTATTTGCCGCAAAAACAATGATAAAGCCGATAACTGAATTGAATAAACCTACTGCTGTAGCATAGCTATAATTATGATTCTCGATACCTTGCCTATATACATAGGTCTGAATAACATCTGCTGTTTCATATATTCCTGAATTATATAGTAAATATACTTTTTCAAATCCAACATTTAAGATATTTCCTAATGACATAATCAAAAGTAAAATAATTGTTGGCTTAATGCTTGGCAGAATCAAATGCCATACGGTCTGCCACTTGCTTGCGCCATCCATCGTCATAGCTTCATATAACTCTGGGGAGATTCCCATAATTGCTGCTACGAAGATAATGGAATTAAAACCAAATGTCTGCCATGACCCTGAAATCACATAAATTGCTCTAAAATATTGTGGAAGTCCTAAGAAGTTAACAGGGTCTTTTCCTAAAAACTCCAAAAAGTGATTTATAATTCCACTTGATGGTGATAGGAAGTTTGTAATCATACCAGCTACTACTACTGTTGAAATAAAGTAAGGTAGATAGGTGATCACCTGCGCTCCTCGTTGTACGTATTTGTTTTTTAGTTGTGTTATACATACCGCAAAGAGAATCGGAATTGGGAATCCAAATATTAAAGAATAAAAGGATAATAAAAATGTATTTCTTATTAGACGCCATGCATAAGGAGAACCAAAGAACTGTCTAAACCATTGCAAACCTACAAACTCTCCTGTAAACAAACCGGCGATACCTTTTCCCGGTATAAATTCTGTAAATGCCATAAAAAGACCTGACATAGGTAAATAGCAAAAAATTAAATAGTATAAAACAACAGGCGTTATCATAATAAGTAATTCTTTATCGCGCTTTACGTTCTTTCGTAGGAGACCACTTTTCTCTCCCTTGACTTTTTTCTTCATCAGTCAATCTCACACCTTCCTGCTTCTTTTACAATCCGTGCCGCTGTCTGAAGCACATGGTCATTGTAACAGTCTCTTTTTTATTTTCAAAGAATCAAAAAAATCTAGGGTTCAATTTCGGAATGAATATCAAAAGTATGCATACTTTCTGACCTACCGTTCAAAAAAGGAACAGATCTGTTTTTTCCTTTTCTGAACGTTCAAAAGTTCAGAAGGATTCCACAAACCTGCTCCCTTACTAATTTCTAGCAGCAATCTTACTTATCTGATTCTATACTCACTTGGTGTTGTTCCTACAATACTCTTAAAATTTCTCCTAAAGGTTAGGGAACTTGTATAACCACACATCTCACCAATTTGTTCTACCGAAAATTCTGTTGTGTCCAATAATTCTACTGCATAGCGAATACGCTTATCCTGTATATATTGTAAATAAGTTGTTTTTAATCTATTTTTACACACCAAGGAAATATACTTGCTACTTACCCCAAACTCATCCGTCAAATATTGTAAGGATATATTGGGGTCACAGAAATTACCATTAATGCTGTTTATGATAGCATCTTCTAATGAATAATCACTCTTGCTTTGCTTCTGCTCTTCTTTAAGCTGCTCTATTAGCGCCTCATAAACTACATAATAATAATCGAAGGTTTCTTCAAGCGTAGCCATATTGGGCATTTTTTCTACATTAATGTGGGTGGTCATAAGTGCCGTATTTTCTTTAATGCACTTAACCGTAATAATATGAATTTCATCCACCAATGCATGTATATCCGTTGGCTTTAAATCTCTCTCATTAATATTCCTATTATAAATATCTCTCAAGTAATCTTTGATTTCTACAAGCTTACACTCTTTGACTAGCTTGCTAATTTTCATTAGGCTATTTTGGGGAAAGTAATATGGTGCATATTCTTTTTCATCTTCTTCATAAAAATAAACTTCTCCACGACCGGAAACTATCATTCCCTCTAATGCCTTTACCGCGCGCTCACACGCTTCTCTAAGAAGACTTAAATCATCCTTTATTTCATCAATTCCAAGTGTAACAATACAGTTTTCATCATTGATGGACCTTATAATATATTTATGAATTTGATAAAATAGATCATCTGGAAGTATTTCAATATCACTATTTAATATCAAGAAAACGTTGTAAGCATCTTTCTTATAGCAACATATCTTACTTTCTTCTGTAGAAAAAATATAGGCTAGCTGATCGCAAATATCTTGTACTCTTCTTGCATGCTCTTCCTTATCCTGCATTGCCTGCTTATAGTAAAAGTTTATGACTGATACAATAAAAAAAGGTTTTTTTAAGTCTAGGTATTGTTCTTTAAATAAAATTTGAACATTTTCTCTTTTGGCATTTCCTGTTACCATATCATGTAACATTCCTTGCTCCACGTAAGGGGCAATGGTCATCATTTTTTCTCTATAGCCATTTCTTTCACCAATTAACTCTTGTATTCCCGATAAGATTTCGTTCATCTCATCTGCATTTTGCTGCTCAGGGTCTCCCACCAATTGATGAAGATTCCCAAAGGGCTCATAGTATCTCTTTGCAAAGTAATAAGCAACTCTGACAAATAGTACCGATAGTATAATTCCAATTAATAGAACAACAAACAATGCTCCCTGAGTTCCTGAGGAAAATAGTGGCATTTCTTTAGAATACAGCTCAACTGTTAAGTCCTTGCCTTTATAGGAAACGGTGTTGGTAAAAATCTTCCCCCTCATTTCACCTATCTGTATCACTTCTTCATCATCAAACCATACTTTAACACCATTCGTATCATCTATAATATTCTTTATATCCTTTTCCAGCACATCCATCTGGAACAAAATGGCAATGGAACCCTTGGGGCTTCCAGAATAATAGGTATAGTCATCAATACAAAGCAAGCCCTTGCGCTGAAACATTAACTTTCCGTTTCCATTTATCGCAAAGGCATCCTCAATTTTGTTTATAGAGATAGATGGTAACCCTTTTACCATCTCAAACTCGCTTTCAAGTGCAACCACGCCTGTATAGGAATAGGCTTTGGTATATCCATCAACAAATATGACCATCTCATCTATATCCCAACGATTTGCAGATGCATAAATCATTTTCAAATCACTTAATATAGAATATAGGGTATAAGAATCTAAGCTACCTTCTTGTGATAGCACACTTAAGTACAATTTTTTAATTGTGGTAGAAGCGTTAATGACAGACACCATACTTTGTGCTGTCATTACTCTTTCTTCTAGTTCATTGCTAATTTCTTCCAGTTTAACGGTATTTGATCGCTCAATTCTTTCCTTTTGGATAAGATAGCTCTCATAAATTGCTAAACAAGAATAGAGGAAAAAACACAATATGATTATCCACACATAGGAATAGAACATACTGGCCCATATCTTTTTCTTGTGTTCCCGCTTAAAAAATTGTAATTTCATCAATTATTTTTCTATAGACGCCTTAGAAAACACTCCAACTACCTGTTCTCCCGCAGAGACATCTTCTTTCACTTCATTTTGTGGAGAAGCTTCTGCTGCTTCTTCATTAGCTGTTTCTTCTACTATCTCTACGCTTACTTCTTTCTCTTCAACCACTTCTGGCTTTTCAACCTTTTCCTCTTCCTTTTTTTCTTCTGGTTCAGGAAGACCTTTTTCTTTACGGAAAATTTCCATAAATTCTTTACCAGTAATGGTTTCTTTTTCAATTAAGAAATCTGCTAGCTTATCCATGATATCTCTATTTTCTCTAAGAAGCTCTAATGCTTTTTCATAGCTTTCTTTCAAAATAGCAATAACCTCTTGGTCAACCTCTGCTGCTGTAGCATCACTACAATTTAAGCTTGCGCTACCATCAAGATATTTATTTTGCACGGTTGCAAGGCCAATAAGTCCAAATTTCTTGCTCATGCCATATTGTGTTATCATAGCTTTTGCAATATCAGTAGCCTTTTCAATGTCATTTGCTGCACCTGAGGTTACTGTCTCAAATACAATTTCTTCTGCTGCACGACCTGCTACAAGACCAACTAACATCGAACGAAGCTCCGCTTCCGTATTCAAGTATTTTTCTTCCTCCGGCACATGCATAACATAACCCAAGGCTCCCATGGTTCTTGGAACAATAGTAATTTTTTGTACAGGCTCTGAATTTTTCTGTAATGCACTAACAAGAGCATGACCCACTTCATGGTAAGAAACAATCTTTCTTTCCTCTTTACTCATGATACGATCTTTCTTCTCTTTACCAACTAGTACCTGCTCTACGGCACCAAACAAGTCCTTTTGGCAAACCCACTCTCTGCCCTCTTTGACTGCATTAATAGCAGCTTCATTAATCATATTAGCAAGATCAGAACCTACGGCACCACTCGTAGCTAATGCAATTGCATCAAAGTCTACGGTTTCATCCATAGCAACATCTTTCGCGTGTACCTTTAAAATATCAACACGACCCTTTAGGTCTGGCTTATCTACAATAATTCTACGGTCAAAACGGCCCGGACGAAGAAGTGCCTTGTCTAAGATTTCCGGTCTATTTGTCGCTCCCAAAATAAGAACACCCTTAGAAGAATCAAAACCATCCATTTCTGATAAAAGCTGATTTAACGTCTGTTCACGTTCTTCATTACCCCCACCATACTTAGAATCACGACTTCTACCAATAGCATCTATTTCATCTATAAAAATAATACAAGGTGCATTTTTTGTTGCTTCCTTAAATAAATCACGTACTCTGGAAGCACCAACACCAACATATAGCTCAATAAAATCTGAACCAGTAAGAGAAAAGAAGGGAACTCCCGCTTCACCTGCCACCGCTTTAGCAAGTAACGTTTTACCAGTACCTGGAGGGCCTACGAGCAACGCTCCTTTTGGTAACTTCGCACCAATCTTGGAATACTTTGCTGGGTTATGCAAGAAATCAACGACTTCTTGTAATGATTCTTTTGCCTCATCTTCACCCGCTACATCTTTAAAGGTAATTCCTGTTTCTTTTTGTACATATACCTTTGCATTACTTTTTCCAACTCCCATTGGGCCACCGCCGCCTTTTGACATCTTGCGGAACACAAACCCAAGAACCACCCAAAGCATAACAAGAGGTAATACATAATATAAAAGAATTTCCATAATAAAGCCCGTGCTATCTGGCAAATAGCCCCATATTTCAACACCTGCTGCATTTAATTTTTCTACTAGTGTATCATCATCTACAAGAGCTGTATAATATGTTGTTTTTGCTACCGGTGCAAAATAAAACAAATTTTCATAAGGATTTGTTTTTTCAGCTTCTGTTACTACAGGAGTAATATCGATTCTATCAGATGTAAATTGAACACTTTTTACTTCTCCTAGCTCCACCTTGTTTAAAAACTCGCTATAACTAATTTCATTCGAAGTTACTCCCATAGCACTTCTCATAAAGTAGCTGATACAAAGCAGTACAACCAAAGACGCAATCAAGTATAACATGATATTTACTTTCTTGGGGTCACGATTATTTCCCGGTCCATTAGGACCTTGCCCGCCTGATCCACGTCCACCAGAACCATTGGATCCACCGCCTTGGCCTCCTCCATTATATCCATTTCCATTGTTATAGTTATCTGTATTGTTATCCATACTGACTCCATTTCTTCTTCATTTAGTCAATTTTCCCAATTTAATTTATTACAATTTACTTTATTATAGGTACTGAAACTGGATAAATCAATAGAGTATTTGTGAAATTATCGTGTTATCTCTAAAAGATTTATTAATTTTTTATTATTTACAGTAGATTTTTATCCTATCCCTATATTATAATGGTTGAATTAGGAGGACGTTATTATGTCAGTGAAATATGTTTTCGTTACAGGCGGTGTTGTTTCCGGCTTAGGAAAAGGAATTACAGCCGCATCATTAGGAAGATTATTAAAAGCTCGTGGTTATAAAGTAACCATGCAAAAGTTTGATCCATATCTTAATATTGATCCAGGAACCATGAACCCAATTCAGCATGGTGAAGTTTTTGTTACCGATGATGGTGCAGAAACCGATTTAGATTTAGGCCACTATGAAAGATTTATTGACGAAAGTTTGGACAAGAATTCCAACATCACTAGTGGTAAAATATATTGGTCTGTTTTACAGAAGGAACGTAGAGGTGATTACGGCGGTGGTACCGTTCAGGTAATTCCTCACATTACCAATGAAATTAAAAGTCGTTTCTATCGTAACTTTACCGATACAGATACTAGAATAGCTATCATTGAAGTAGGTGGAACCGTAGGTGATATTGAAAGCCAGCCTTTCTTAGAATCTATCCGTCAATTTCAGCATGAAATAGGTCGTGAAAATGCTATTTTAATTCATGTAACTCTTATCCCTTATTTAAGTGCCTCACAGGAGCTTAAGACCAAGCCTACTCAGGCCAGTGTTAAGGATTTACAGGGTATGGGACTTCAGCCCGATATCATTGTATGCCGTAGCGAGCATCCTGTTGATCAAGATATGAAGGACAAGATTGCTTTATTCTGTAATGTACCAAGCAAACACGTATTACAGAATTTAGACGTTGAATATTTATATGAAGCACCACTAGCAATGGAAGAAGAGCAGCTTGCTCAAGTGGCTTGCGAATCTCTTCACTTAGATTGCCCAACTCCAGATTTAACAGATTGGAAAAAAATGGTTTCTGACTTAAGAACACCTACCAACGAAGTTACCATTGCTCTCGTTGGAAAATACGTAGCGCTTCATGATGCCTATATCAGTGTAGTGGAAGCCCTAAAGCATGGTGGTATTCCAAATCACTGCACTGTTAACATTAAATGGATTGACTCTGAAACTGTAACCGAAGAAACTGTAAATACTCTTTTAGATGGTGTAAACGGTATTTTAGTTCCTGGTGGTTTTGGTTCAAGAGGCATTGAAGGTAAGGTTCTTGCTATTCAGTATGCTAGAACTAAAAAGATTCCATTCCTTGGTTTATGCCTCGGTATGCAGTTAACTATTGTAGAATATGCAAGAAACGTTCTTGGACATAAAGATGCTCATAGCATTGAACTTGATCCTAACACAAAACATCCTGTAATTGCTCTTATGCCAGATCAAAGTGGGGTAGAGGATTTAGGTGGAACGTTAAGACTTGGTTCATATCCCTGTGTACTTGATAAAAATTCTAAGGCTTATGCAGTATATAAAGAAGACGTTATTCACGAACGTCACCGACATCGCTATGAAGTAAACAATGATTATCGTACTGAACTAACAGAAAAGGGCTTATGTCTCTCTGGTACTTCTCCTGATAATCGTATTGTGGAAATGTGTGAAATCACAGAGCATCCATTCTTTGTTGCAACACAAGCTCACCCAGAATTAAAGTCAAGACCTAATAGACCACATCCTCTATTTAAAGGTTTGGTTGAAGCAGCATTAAGCAACAAACAATAACGCTCGTTATCAAAAAACTGCTAAAACATCTTATCTGTTTTAGCAGTTTTTTTCTTTTTATCTTTTATTTTTTTGCAAGTCGTATTTTCTATACTTGCAAAATTTTTCTCATTTTTTCCAATTTTGCAAGTTTTCCACCACTTGCTTTGTACAAATAGACCACGTTTGTGCTCTCTATTTTTGTACTATCTTAACCTTGTCCTTATTTCAGTTGTAACTGGCTCTCCCACCTCAATTACACAAGTGACTGGATACGCTTCTAACTCCTTACCATTTTTGTAGGCTCTTACTGTAATGGAATAGTTCTTATTTTTAGGAGTGTATAAAGGTACCATAAACTGTAGGTTTTCTTCCTGACGATAGCTGGGGGACTTCGTGTAGTTAAATACCTTGTTTAACTTCGGATTTAGGTCTGTCATCGGTTTTGGAAATTCCACTTCTACCCTATCTGCGTAACCGTAAGTTACGATATTTAGGATGCCACTTTCTCCTGATTTAAAGATCGGCTCATGAGGTTCTAGGATTCTTGTTACACTAGCTTCTAGTGAAAACTCCGTGGTTCCATAGGTTTCTATTCGTTCATTTCCTACATTGTCTACTGCATAAAGGGTCACTGTAAAATCACCGCTAAAGATTGGTTCATCCTCAGTGATATCCATGATAACTGCGCCACTTGCATCCGGCGTGTAGGTTTTCTTGGAGTAATTATCTTGATTAAGTATTTCTACATAAAAGTCTCTTACACCGCTTAGGTCATCCGTTGCACTAAGAGAAAGGGTAATCGCTCCATCCTTACGATTAATTAGGGTAAGGGTGGTAAGTTCTGCTGTTCCACGAAAGGTGGGTGCTTCTCCATCTCCAATTAAGGTAATGACATGGCCTGTATCTTCTGCTATGTCACTATATACAACGGTGTCTTTATAGTCTGCACCACAGCTAGGAATCACCGATATATGCTTGCCATGATAGGTTTCTGCTAGGGTAAAGGCTTTTTCTATCTTTATATCCTTGCAGGTATTACTTCTTGTGGTAATGGTATAGGATGCATCCTGTAA